>JAJPHH010000020.1 GCA_021325385.1 Alphaproteobacteria bacterium | reverse complement strand
GCGTCTTCGAACGAATAGCCGCCGACCGCCTTGTTGATCACGCCCGATTGCGCGAAAGCGCCCGAACCCCAAAGACAGGCCGTCGCGACGGCGACGAATCCAAAAGCCTTCCTCATCGACATTCCTCCCGGTTGAGACGCGGCCAAAGCCGATGCCTCGGCCCCGGGCGGCGTCGCGAGCCCATTTTCGGGCTTTGCCCGATCGAGGGTTGATCCCCCTGGGCGGCGCAACCGTAGCCGGCAATCGCGGTTTCGGGAAGCGGGAATTATTTCGCATAACAAAAAAATTTGCGCCAAATGGCTTTTCCGCGGTTTTGTCGCGAAGTCCTGCCGCGCCGGCGGGATTGTTCGCCTGCCGCGGCCTTGCTATGGGGCGGCCAGTTCGTCCACCGACGCCGCGAAGCGCGAGCAGGAGGCAAGATCAATGGCCGATTTGAAAATCACCGCCGGCCCCTTCGTCTTCGATGCGCGGTTCGAAGCCCAGGACGCGCCCCAGACTTGCGCCTCCTTCCAAAGCCGGCTGCCCTTCGAGAGCCATGTCGTCCACGTCCGCTGGAGCGGCGAGGGCGTCTGGATCCCGCTCGGCGACATGGATTTCAAGGTCGGCTACGAGAACCACACGTCCTTTCCGGCGCCAGGCCAGATTCTGCTCTATCCCGGCGGCGTCAGCGAGACCGAAATCCTGCTCGCCTATGGCGGCGTGCGTTTCGCCAGCAAAGTTGGCCAACTCGCCGGCAATCATTTCATCACGCTCACGTCCGGATTGGAGAATCTCGTCAAGCTGGGCAAGATGACGCTGTGGGAAGGCGCGCAGAAGATCAGGTTCGAGCGAGGGTGATTCCCGCGCCTCGCGAAGCGCGGTAGGAAAGCGCCGCGATGAGAGTCCTCGTCACAGGCAGCGCGGGTCATCTCGGCGAAGCGCTGGTCCGGGTCCTGCGCGGCGAGGGCCACGACGTCGTCGCCCTCGACATTCGGCCTTCGGCCTTCACGACCCATGTCGGCTCGATCGTCGACCGCGCCTTCGTCGCGCAATGTATGCGCGGCGCGCAATGGGTCCTCCATCCGGCAACGCTGCATAAGCCGCATGTCGCGACGCATAGCCGGCAGGACTTCGTCCATGTCAATGTCACAGGGACGCTCAATCTCCTCGAAGAGGCGGTCGCGGCGGGCGTTGAATCCTTCGTCTACACCTCGACGACCAGCGTCTTCGGCGACGCGCTCGCGCCGCCGCCCGGCGCGCCGGCCGCTTGGGTCACCGAAGAGGTCGCGCCGGTTCCGAAGAACATTTACGGCGTGACCAAGGCCGCCGCCGAGGACCTCTGCCAATTGTTCCACCGCAACCAGAAGCTTCCCTGCTTGGTTCTGAGGACGTCGCGCTTCTTTCCGGAGCCGGACGACGACAAGGCCGTGCGCGAGGCCTACCGGGACGAGAACGTCAAGGCCAACGAATTCCTCTACCGCCGCGTCGAAATCGAAGACGTGGTCAGCGCGCACATTCGGGCGGCGGAGCGCGCGCCGGCGATCGGCTTCGGCAAATACATCATCAGCGCGACGACGCCGTTTCTGCCCGAAGACCTCGTCGAGCTGCGCCGCGACGCGCCAAGCGTCGTTCGGCGCCGCGCTCCGGGCTACGAGGAAGAGTACCAGCGCCGGGGCTGGCGAATGTTTCCGTCGATCGGCCGCGTCTATGTCAACGACAAGGCGCGGCGGGATCTCGACTGGCGGCCGCGGCACGATTTTTCCGCGCTGATCCGGCGGCTCGCCGAGGGCGGCGACTTGCGGAGCGGGCTCGCCCGGACAATCGGCGTGAAAGGCTACCATGCGGAGCGGTTTGCGGAAGGCCCGTATCCGGTGGAGTAGGCGCTTTCGCTGAAGGGGACGCCGCGCAACGGCGCCAACGACGAGGGCCACGGCTCAACTCGTCAAGCCGCCATAGTTCTCAAACGCCTAAGCAATTATCGTACTTCCCTGCCCTGGCCGTTTATGGGCGCTTGCTGCGATCGCAGTCCCCGAGCCGCCGTCCACTCCTGCCAAAACCTGACAGCGCGCTCCCCTAGCCTCCGGCCCATCGGACCCTCGGAGGAGCCCATCATGCCGAGATATTGGATCATCGTCGCCGCGGCCGAGCATGTCCGTCGCGGTTTGGCCGGCGGCTTCATACAGGCCTGCCACGGCAAGATTGCGCCGCTGAAGCGTATGAAGCCGGGCGACGGAATCCTCTGCTATTCGCCGACCGCGACTTTTGGCGGCGCGGATCGGCTGCAGGCGTTCACCGCGCTCGGCTTCTTGAGGGAAGGCGAGCCCTATCTCGCCGATAACGCCCAAGGCTTCCAGCCAGCGCGACGGGACATTCGCTGGTCTGACGCCGAACCGGCGACGATCGCGCCGTTGCTCCCGGCTTTAGCCTTTACAGCGGGTCGCCGGAATTGGGGCTACCAGCTCCGCTTCGGCGTCTTCGAGATCGACAGACGCGATTTCGAAATGATCGCCGCGGCGATGAGGGCCGGACCTGCGATCGCGCGGGCGGCCTGATTCGGTCGCAGCGGAAGGTACGTCCGCCGCCGTGTTGATCAGCCATGCGCCACGGCCGCTTGACAGTCCGGCGCGCCGCCCCGCACGCTCGCGCCGATCGTGATCGGCGCGAGGTCCAATGTCGTTCGACAAGTTTAAGCAAATCTGCGTCTTCGGCGCCGGCGCGGTCGGCGGAACGCTGGCGGCGCGCCTCGCCGCCGCGCCGTCGCTTCAAGGCGCGCGCATTTCCGTCGTCGCGCGCGGCGCCCATCTCGAGGCGATCCGCGCCAAGGGGCTGCGGCTCGCCGCCGCCGGCGAAGCGCCGATCGTCGCGCGGGTCGCGGCCAGCGCCGATCCGGCCGAGCTTGGCCCGCAAGATCTGGTCATTTCGGCTCTGAAGGGCCATCAGCTTCCCGCCGCCGCCTCGGCCTTTGCGCCTTTGTTGAAGCCCTCGACGCGGGTTCTGATAATCCAGAACGGGATTCCTTTCTGGTACTTCCACGGCGACGTCCCGCTGCTTCTGCGCGACCGCCGGCTGCCCGAACTCGATCCCGGCGATGCGCTTTGGAAGGCGCTCGGGCCCGATCGCGTGCTTGGCGGCGTCGTCTATCAACCGGCGGAAATCGCCGCGCCCGGCGAAGTGCTCGCCACCGGGCCCGGCCGCTTGATCATCGGCGAACCGAGCGGCGCGATGACCGACGATGTCGAGGCCGCCGCGGGGTTGATCGAAAAAGCGGGATGGGCCGCGGTCCGCAGTCTCCGCATCCGCGACGAAATCTGGCGCAAGCTGATCGGCAACGCCGCATTCAATCCGATCAGCGCGCTGACCCGGGCGACATTGGCGGCGATGGTCGAAGACCCGCCGACCGTCGCCGTGATCAAAGGCGTCATGAACGAGGTCATCGCCGTCGCCAGAGGCGTCGGCGCGCGCGTCGAAGAGACGGCGGAAAGCCGCATCGCGGTGACGCGCGGCCTCGGCATCGTGCGCTCCTCCATGCTGCAAGACCTCCTCGCCGGCCGGCCGCTCGAATTGACCCCGCTCGTACGCGCGGTCTCGCTGCTCGGCGAGTCGGTCGGAGTTGAGACGCCGACGCTCAATACGATCTACGCGCTGACGCGATTGCTGGACGAGCAACTTCGCGCGACGGCCGCATAGAGGGGGCAATCCCGAAGCCGCGCCGCCCTCGCCCAACCGCCGGCCGTCAGAAGCGTGGCCGCGTTACAACCCGTTGTGGCGGCCGCTCTCTCCCTGCTTCGCAGGCCGGGGGTCGATGGCGCTCTTTACAGGTCGGCCGGCGACATAAGTCTCGGCCACGGCGCGATCGTCGCCCATTGTCATTAGAATGAACAGCTCCTCCGCGAGATCGCCGTCGACGGCCTCCATGCGATGCGCCATCGCGGGCGTCGCCCGCGAATCGAGCACGACGAGATCGGCTTCGAATCCGGCGCTCACCGCGCCGATGCGATCCTCGAGGCCGAGCGCGCGGGCATTGCCCAGAGTCAGTTGATAGAGGGCTTGGGCCGCCGGCCAGCTCTGACCATTCATTTGTAAGACTTTGTAAGCCTCATTCGCCGTCTCCAGCAGCGAATAGCTGGTGCCGCCGCCGACATCGGTGGCGAGCGCGACTCGGACCGGCGGCGCATGCTCCTGCAGGCGACGCATGTCGAAGAGGCCGGAGCCGAGGAATAAGTTCGAGGTCGGGCAGAAAGCGGCGACAGAGCCGCTCTCGGCCAACATCGCAACCTCGCTCTCTTCGAGATGGATACAATGGCCAAGCACCGTACGCGGGCCGAGCAGGCCGTACCGCTGATAGACCTCGGTATAGGTCTTCGTCCACGGGAACAGCTCTTTGACGAGAGCGATCTCGGCGTGGTTCTCGCAAAGATGCGTCTGGACGTAGGCCTCGGGATGCTCCCGCGCCAGCGCGCCCGCCGCTTCGAGCTGCGCGTCGGTCGAGGTCGGCGCAAAGCGCGGCGTGATGGCGTAGCCGAGCCGGCCTCTGCCGCGCCAGCGTTGGATCAGCGCCTTGGATTCGTCATAGCCGCGTTGCGGCGTGTCGCGCAAAGTCTCGGGTGCGTTGCGGTCCATCATGACCTTGCCGGCGATCATCCGCGCGCCGCGCGCTTCGGCCTCGGCGAAGAGGGCGTCGACGGATGCGGGATGAACCGTGCAATAGACGGCGGCCGTCGTCGTGCCCTGGCGGAAAAGCTCGTCGAGAAAGAAGCGCGCGACGAACTCGGCGTGACGCGGGTCGCGTAGCTTCTGCTCCTCGACGAATGTGTATTTCTGCAGCCATTCGAGGAGCTGCGTTCCATAAGATGCAATGACCCGCGTCTGCGGATAGTGAATGTGCGCGTCGATGAAGCCGGGCAGGATCAGTTTATCGCCAAAGTCGTCGAGCGCGGCGCCGGCCGGCGCTTGGGCTACGATGTCGCCTGCTTCGCCGATCGCCGCGATCACGCCGCCTTCGACCAACACGGCGCCGTTTTCGATCAGACGCAGCGCGCCAGCGCCGGCGAGGCGCGGCTCCTCGGCGAAGCTCAAAATCCTGCCGAGGATGACGCGGGCGGCTTCGGTCACGATAAGATGTCCTTGATCCGCAACGCCGCGATGCGGTCGATCTGATCGAGCGCGGTTGCAAACTCCTTGTCGGCCTCGTTCTTCAGGCGCTCTTCGAAAGCGGCGAGAATCTGCGCCTTGCTGCGGCCTTTCACCGCCATGATGAAGGGAAAGCCGAAGCGGGCGCGATAAGCATCGTTAAGGGACGCAAAGCGCGCGCGCTCATCGTCGGTCAGATGGTCGAGCCCGGCGCTGGCCTGTTCGCCGGTCGATTCCGGCGTCAGCCTTTTGGCGAGCGCCAGCTTGCCGGCAAGATCGGGATGCGCGTCGATCAGCGCGCGTTTTTGCGCCTGCGTCCCCTTGCGCATCGCCGCCGACAGGGCGGCGGCGAGGCCTTCCGCTTTATCCGCCTCCAGCCCGAGCCCGGCGTCGTACGCGGCCGCGGCGATCCATGGCGAATGCTCGTAGACGCCGCCAAAGCGCTCGACGAACAATGTTCGCGTCATATGCGACGGCCGCCAGCCGCCAGCGGGCGGATGGCGGCGAATCCAGTGGCGAGCGATGTCGATCCGGCGCGCCACCCAGATCTGATCGTGGCCGCGCACGTAATCGAGGAAGCGCGCCAACGCGGCGGCGCGGCCGGGTCGACCGACGAGGCGGCAATGCAGGCCGATCGACAGCATTTTCGGCGCTGTTGCGCCTTCCGCGTAGAGAGTATCGAACGAGTCCTTGAGGTAAGTGTAGAACTGGTCGCCGGAATTGAATCCCGCGGCGACGGCGAAGCGCATGTCATTGGAATCCAGCGTATAGGGAACGATCAGCTGCGGTCCTTTTGGCCCTTCGATCCAATAAGGAAGATCGTCGGCATAGGCGTCCGCGCAATAGAGGAAGCCGCCTTCCTCCATGGCGAGCGGAATCGTGTTGGTCGAGGAGCGGCCCTGATAGAAGCCGAGCGGCCTTTCGCCGGCGACTTCGGCATGAATGGCGATGGCTTCGGCGATATGCTTGCGCTCGATGTCGATCGGGACGTCGCGATAATCGATCCATTTATAGCCGTGCGAGGCGATTTCCCAGCCGGCTTCGTTCATCGCCGCGATCGCCGGCCGGTTGCGAGCCATCGCCATCGCGACCGCGTAGACCGTGACCGGCATGTCGCGCTCGGTGAACATGCGATAGAGACGCCAAAAGCCGGCTCGGGAGCCGTATTCGTAGATCGACTCCATATTCATGTGGCGCTGGCCGGGCCAAGGCGCAGCGCCGACGATCTCCGACAAGAAGGCTTCCGAAGCCGCATCGCCATGCAGGATATTGTTCTCGCCGCCCTCCTCGTAATTGATCACGAATTGCAGCGCGATCCGCGCGCCGTTCGGCCAGTCGGCGTAAGGCGGCGTGCGGCCATAGCCGATCATGTCGCGCGGATAGACGTCGTCAGTCATCATCAAAGCCCCGTCAGTCGATCGTCACAATAAGCGTAAAGCAGCGCGCGCCTCCTTCCAAACTTTTGCAAAACTGCTTCCTCTCCGGTCAGGAGGGCGCCGCCATATTGCCCTTAACGCTTCTTTGCCGAACTTTCGGCAGAATGCTTGCCGCCTGTCGAGGTGCGCATGCGCGGGAGGAACGGATGGACGATATCGCCCTGGCGGTCGAAGCGCCGCTGGCGCGGATCAGGCTGAATCGGCCGGAGCGCCGCAATGTCGTGTCCCTCGCGATGTGGCGGGCCCTGCCAGAAATTTGCTGGCGCATCGAGGCCGACAAGCATGCGTTGGTCGTGATCGTCGAAGGGGTCGGCGATCATTTCAGCGCCGGCGCCGATATCAATGAATTCGAGGCCGTCTATCGTAACGCCGAAACGACGCGCGAATATCTCCACGCGATTCAGGACGCCCTCACCGCGTTGAGCGCGCTCGATCGGCCGACCATCGCGGCGCTGAAAGGCAACTCAATCGGCGGCGGCCTGGCGATCGGCCTTTGCTGCGATCTGCGCTTTTGCGCCGCCGACGCTTATCTCGCCGTCACCGCGTCCAGGCTCGGCCTGCTCTATGGCTTCGCCGAAACCCGCCGCCTCGTCGACCTTGTCGGTCCGGCGCGGGCGAAAGACATCCTTTATAGCGCCCGGCGCGTCGAGGTCGAAGAGGCGCTCGCCATCGGCCTGATCGACCGGCTGGTCGCAACCGAACGCCTCGGCGAAACGGTCGAGACCTATGCGCGCGATCTCGCTGGCCTCAGCCAACAGTCGATCCGCGGCGCGAAATTCGCGGTGGAGGCCGTGCGCGGCCTCAGCACGGAGACACAAGCCTTTCGCCGGCTGATCGAGGACGCCGCGCGCGGCGAGGACAGCGTCGAAGGCCGCCGCGCCTTCGCCGAGAAGCGGCCGCCGAATTTCAAATTCCGCGGCCGGGTCGAGAAGCTCGACTGATCCCGCTCCCGACGAGGGCTACGCCGCCGCCCGGAGCGGGAAAATCAAACAGGACGTCGTCGCGTGAGCAATGATCCGACCTTGCGGATCGGTCAGCCGCCCTTCCGCCGTGCCGAATTGCCGGCCGACATGCACAATCTTGCCCTCGGCGCGAAGCGCGCCTGATTGCGGCGTCGCCGCCCGGGTGAAATGGATGGCGAGATCAAGAGTGGTCGCGGCGAAGCCAGGCTTGAGCGCTGATTGAATTGCGCAAGTCATGCAGGAATCGAGCAAAGTGGCGGCGTAGCCGCCATGCACGACGCCCATCGGGTTCAGATGGCTTTCGCCTGGAACGCCGGAAAAGACGACCTTGCCCTCTTCCGCCTCGACGAGGTCGAAGCCGATCAAGATCGCCATGGGCGGGGGCGGGTGAGCGCCTTCCTTGATTGCGCGAATGAAATCGAGGCCGCTCATCGTCGCGATTTGGTCTGGCGACAACGTTCGGCTGCCTTGACGGGCCGCGGCTTGCTGGTTCACGTCTCCCTCCCTGGCTCAGGAAGACTTTTGACGAGCTAGATAGTTCATATATAAACCAAGCACATCGGCGAGGGCCGGGCAATGGAAGGCGCCCCGCGCCGGCGCATGGCTGGCTTGCGGCGACATCTTGGCTCAGCGCAGCGTCAGAAAGCGTCAGCAAATGCGGCGCATCGGTCGGCGCAGATTGGCAGGCCCTGCTACGCCAGGAGCGCGAACGCCTCTTCCTCGGGGAGAACGGCCGGCCGAATATCGGCCGGCGGCAGCCGGATCGCTCGGCGCTCCGCGCCGGCGCGCAGGATCGCCTCCATCGCCTCGAGCGCGTGCAAAGCGAGATCGCCGCCAGCCCGGGCGGGCCTCTTCTCGCGGATCGCGGCGGCGAGATCGGCGACGCCAAGGACGCGATAATTGGCGACTTTCGGCTCCGCCGCTGGCTGGTTGAGGGCGCCGAAGGGATCAGCGGAGGTGTCGTGCGCGACCCAATCGCCGCCGCGTTTGGAGATTTCGACGGCCCCGCCGAAGAAATTGGGGTCTGGTAGGCGCAGCGAACCTTCCGTACCGTGGATTTCGATCGGCGCGGCGCTGTGCCGCCAGACGTCCCAGCTCATTCCGGCGACGATGTGCGCGCCGCTCGCGAATTCGAGCAAAGCGAGCGCCGTGGTCGGCGTTTCGACCTTGATCGCCTCGCCCTGATGCGGGCCGGCGGCGGTGACGAGACGCTCCGCCTCGCCGATCGAGGTTAGGGCTTGAACGCGAGCGATGGGCCCGAGCAGGTTGATGAGGGCCGTGATATAGTACGGACCAAGATCGAGCACCGGCCCGCCGCCGGGTTTATAAAAGAATTCCGGGTTGGGATGCCAATGCTCCATGCCGTGGCCGAGGACGAACGCCGTCCCCGTCACAGGCCGGCCGATCGCGCCTGCATCGATCAGCGTCCGCGCCCGGCGTCCCGCCGCGCCGAGAAACGTATCCGGCGCCGAGCCGATCGCAAGCCCGCGCTTCTTGGCCGCCTCGACCAGCCTTCGGCCCAAAGCGGCGCGCGCGGCGAGCGGCTTCTCGGTAAAGACGTGCTTGTTCGCTTTGAGCGCCGCCATCGACACCTCGTAATGCGCATTCGGCACGGTGAGGTTGACGACGATGTCGATTTCGGGTGAGGCGATGAGGTCGTCGACGGCGAGCGCGGGCGCGCCGAAAGCCTGGGCTTGCTTCGCCGCCGCTTCAGCCTTGATGTCGGCGCAGGCGGCGATCCTCAAGCCTTTGAACAGCGGCGTGTTGCGAAAGTAAACCGACGAGATCGCGCCGCAGCCGATAATGCCGAGCGAGACTGTTTGCATGCGGGCTCCAACGACCTGATTTCGGTCCAAGTTCGCTTTTTTATCTAAAGAGCAACTTGCTCCAGCCGTCCATGCGCTTTCGCCCCGGCCTTCCCGTACTTCCTCTGCGTGCGGGCAGGGCGCAAACGTGGTCCGTGCTTTCAACGCCGCGCCTTCAAGAGATGTGAGCGAAGCTCGCCGTCCAGCCGTGGTCGAATGGTCCAGGGAAATCTTGGAGGCCTTCGGTATCGTAAATTCGCGGCGGCGCGGCGCGCGAAGGCGCTGGCGGCGATGGTCACGATCGCCGCGACGGGGGTACGATCGGCCGCGGGTCGCCCCCTTCGGCGAAGCGGACGCCGGCTTCGGCGCAGGCTCGAATTCGTTTTGGAATATCGGCGGCGTCGCCGCTGCAAGCCGCGAGAATTACCGCCGCATAAGCGGCCCTGGCGCAGGCCGAGGGCTGCGGCGGCAGCGGCTTTTGATCGGGCGCGGTCAAGCTCCCGCCCGATCGGCCCGCCGCGACCGCGAGCCAAGTCGTCGCCTGCCGCCTATCGGCTGTTTCGCCGATCGCGAGCGCGGCGCGGCGGAGCTCCTCGTCCGGCGACCGCACCCAAGCGTCGGCGGCTCGCAGCGCGGCGTCTTCGTCGCAGCGCGGCAGAAGGGCGCTGACGCTTTGCCGCGCCCACCAGATGGCCTCGCGGCGCGGCAGGAGAAAAGAAATATAGGCGATCGAGCTCTTCTTGCCTGAAACAGCCAAGCGTCGCGCATGATCGAGCGCTGAAGCGTCGTCGGGCGGCGCCGGCGCGAGCCGCGCCAAAACCGGAAAGGCTTCAAAAACGTCCCGCGCCGCGGCGAATCGGATGCGCGACGACATGGCCTAGACAGGCACGCCGCTGACCGTCGCGGCGGCCGCATTCAGTTCAGGCGTGAACAAGGTTTCGCTGGCGTCCACAAGCGGGGCGTCGATATTGACGAGGCTGTCGGCGGTCACGCTGACGATCGGCGCGTCCAGCGCGATCATGGCCGGCGTGACTTGAATCGTTGACACGCCCATTCCGGCGCTCAGAGTGATGCCGGACGCATCCATGAAAATTTGCGTCACGGGCGCGCCGACCGGTCCGATGTTGAGCGTGATCGACTCGAATGCGTTCAATGTGAAATTGCCGCCGCCGGTCGGGCCGCCGACAGTGATCGTCTCGTCGCCGCCGATATTTTCGGTCTGGTTGCCGCCGATGTCGCGCTGTTCGTTGCGGAGCGCCTTGAACATGAGGTCCCTCTGGCAGCGCAGCTTGACGACCTCGCTGCCCGCAGTGTCGTTGAACAAGAGGAAATTGTAACCGTCGCTGTTCTTGGTCGATTTGGTCAAGAGGCCCGATTTGTTCTTGTCCGCGGGCATGTTCAGGACCAGTTTGTTCTCGCCGTTGTAAACCGAGCCGACCACGATCGGGCGATCCGGGTCGCCCTCCTCATAGTGAATCAGCACCTCGTCGCCGATACGCGGCGCAAACCATGCGCCGCGATTCTTGCCCGCCCAGAATTGCGCGACGCGCACGCGGCGCGAGGCCTTCTTCTTGCGGTCCCAATAGAACTGCACGGTAATCCGGCCCTGTTCGTCGACGTCGATCTCCTCGCCTTGCTTGCCGACGACGAGCGCCGACTGATAGCCGGAAATACGCGGCCGCTCGGTGTCGAGCTCGGCGCGAAATTGCCGGCTGCTCGGCGTGAACTCGAAATTGCCGGCATAAGCCGGCCCGCTCGAAGTCGCGCCCGACCGGTATTGCTGGGCGTGAAAAAAATGCGAGCAAGCGACGACGAGATATTCCTGGTTCTCGCCGCCGACCGGGTGATCCTTCAACGTGACGAGGCCGCCGGGGAATAGGGACAGCGCCGAGCCCGTGCCGGTGCGGCGGTCATCGAGCGACTGCGCGGCCTCGGCCTCGACCTGGGCCAGCTTGTCGCCGACGCTGCGATCGGAATACTCGCCGATATAATCGTACATCTCCATCGAGTCGTGGGCATAACCGCCGGGTTTTTCGGAATTGGCGAGCAAATTGGCGCTGGGCTTGTTGTAATCGTAGTCGTTGAGCTTGAAGACGCCGCTTTCCACCGCGCGGCCGCGCGACCATGCCTCGAGATGCTGCGCCTCCCGCCGCCCGCCTTCGGCGACCGGCAGGAAGGGAACGGTCTGCAGATCGGGGATCGGCTTGTGGCTCGCCTTCTGGTCAGCGAGGACCAGCGTGTGGCCGCCGTCCGAATATTCGAAGAAATAATAAATGCCGTATTGCTCCATCAAGCGCGAGACGAAGTCGAAATCGGTCTCGCGGTACTGGACGCAATATTCGAGCGTCGGATAGGACGATTGCGTTTCGTCGCGGAAATCCGAGAAGCCGCGGTCCGAGAACACCTGCTTGACGATATCCTTCGGCGACTTCTGCGCGAAGATGCGGCAATCGGACGTCAGCGACAACAGCCAGAGCCATGGCCTGAGGACGAGCTGATAGACAAAAAGATCGGCGCGCTGGCCGGCCCAGCGAGCTTCGCAGAGAATGCCGTTGAAGTAGCGGTCTTTATCGTCGGCGGTCTTCAGCTTGACTGTGACGCCCTTGCCCAGCGCGGCGCTGAAATCGACGTTCTGCTGCTCGCTGATCGCTTCGATGCGAAACTCGAACGGCTCGCTCAAATGCTCGCCGCCATCGAGACGGGAAAGGACGAGGACGTCCTCGCCAAGCGGCGTGGTCAGCTTGCCGATGCGTTCATCCTGCGACAGGCTCATGACGTCCTCTCAAGGTTCGAGCCGGCCGGCGGTCTCCTTGTTGGATTACGGTCCGCCTTGATCACGGCGAACTCGAATTTGGCCAGCAGGTGAATAAGGGCATATTGTCGGAGCGATGGACCCAGAACAACGGATAGAGCTCGTATTGCGCCGTCCATGGATTCATCGTGTGCAAAAGCGCGCGCTCCGTGTGGAGGTCTTGCTTGGTTTGGTAGACGATCCCCCAGACGATTTGTGCGTGAAAAAATCTTTCCGCTGGTTTCTTTGGGTCTTGCACCCGCCAGGCGACCATCATCATACCGTTGAGGCGCAGCCGTTCGATGACGAAATCGTCCCGCAGAATCGAGCGGGCGTCAGCGGAGGTCCAGAAATCGTTGCAGAGATAGCCGAAGTCCTTGGCCACGGTCCTGAGCTGGGAAACGTCGATGCCTCCGGTCGGCGTCGTCGCGTATTTTCCAACGAGTTCGTCCTCGCTCGCCTGCTTGGCCGACATGTTGGCGGCGAGCAGCGCCGATAGGCAGCACGCCCAACAGGTGTCCAGGTCCTTTTGCCGGACGAGCTTGGGCGGATTGAGTTCGTAGTCGTAGTCCGTCGCCATGGTCGTGTTCGGGCCGCCCAATTCCATCCACGAGGCTTGGCCTGGGGACGGTTCATCGATTACATCTTACGGGCCGAAACGCCGTCAAGCCGGCCGTCCGCCTTAACTTTTAACGGCTGACCGCGGGCAGCCTCGTCGTGGGAGGTGAGGCTATGATCGAATCGCCCGTACGATCGGCTCCCGCCGCTCTCTCGTCTTGAACCCGTCGCCGACCAATCTGCGAGCCCGTCATGGCCGAAACGCTCGACGAACTGCAAAAGCTGCCGCCTATCTCCGCTGAGGCGCCTTGCGGACCTGACCTCGACGCGGAGGGCGACGGGGAGTTCATGAATTTCCTGGCGGCGGCGGAAGGCTTCCTGCCCAGCTCCTATTTCGGATTCGATCGCAAGGCGGTCGATTTCGCCGCGCTTCTGGCCGAAGGCCGGAAGCTGCTGGAGCGGACCCACGACATACGCCTGCTGTCGCTGCTCGCGAAACTGTCGATCCTCAATCGCGATCTCAAGGGCTTTGCCTTCTGGCTGAGCGAAACGGCGCGGCTCATCGCCGAGCGTTGGGATGAGGTTCATCCGCGCGGCGAGGGCGGCGATTTCGGCATGCGCATGGCCCAGCTCGCGACATTCAATGACGGGCCGGTCGTGATCCTGCCGCTGCAATACGCGCCTTTGGCGGAAAGCCAACGCGACGGCGCGGCGACGTTTCGCGCCCAGCTCATCGCCCTCGGCGAAGCGGCTTTGCGCGAGGGCGAAACGGCGCCGGACGGGGCGACGATCGAAAGGATATTGCTAAGCTCCGAGCTCGACGACCTCAAGCAGACGCTCGCCGCCCTCGTCGCCGTCAAGGCTTCGGTTGATCAAATTCGAGCCGTCTCGATCGAGAAGGCCGGTTTTGACCAGGCGCCCTCCTTGGAGGCGCTGGCGCAGCTGGCCGAGCGAATGGCGAGTTTCGTGCAAGCCGCGGTGGCGCAGCGCGATCCGAGCGTCGCGCAGCCGGAGACGCCGGCGGTCAAGGCTGGATCGCCCGAAATCGAGCCACAACCGGCGGCGGCGCCGGCGCACTTCGCTTCGATGGGCGAAGTGGACGCCGCGCTCGCCGCCGCGCTTGGCTATTTCCTTCGCGCGGAGCCGTCGAGCGCCGCCGTTCTCTTGATCGGGCAAGCGCGACAGCTGCTTGGCAAGAACATCTATGAAGTTATGAGGGTCTTGGCGCCCAATCACGCCGACGCGGCGCGCGTCTTTGTCGGCGCCGAGCCCGCTTTCTCGGTCCCGGTCAGCAGCGTCGGGCCGAGCGCGGAGCCGAGCGACCCATCGTCCGAACCGACCGAACCGGCAGCGTCGCGAGCTGCGGCGCTCGCCCTCGTTGAGGCGGTCGCGGCGCATTTGCGGAAAGTCGAGCCGTCCAGCCCTATTCCGTTTCTGCTGGATCGGGCCCGGGCGCTGGCGACGCGCGACTTTCTCGGCCTGCTGAAGGAGCTCCTGTCCGAGGACGCACTGGACGAAATGAAGCGAGGCAGGTGAGCGGCGGTCGCGCAGCGTCCGCCATTGCAAGGAGCGAAGCCACGAAGCAATCCACAATCAAAGGCTCACTATGACTGGATCGCTTCGTTTGCTGTTCAGGCATCCTCCTTACTGGGATGCGTCGTTCAAGAATACGGTCCAGTCCGGGGCGTTGAGCGTATCGATCTCGGCGAAATTAACCGCCTGAAGTCCGCGCCGCCAGCAATCAGCAATCCCGGAAATCTTGAACTTGCGCCGGCCGATGCACATCGACACCGTGCCTTGCAGGACATCGGCCGCGTCGACGTCGGTTGCGTAAAGATAGACATAGCGGCCGCCGAGCGGATGCTTGATCGGCGTCGCGCAGGAATTGGGCGGCGCCGACCACCAGCCTTCGGTGGCGAAATCGTCGCCCTCGGGATAGCCGACTGCGATATTGAGCAGATATTTCGTCCGGTTACAGACGCGGAAATCGGCTCGGGCGGGACTTTCGACGGCGACGGCGCCGGCGAGCGCCAAAAGCGCCAGCAAAATCGCCTTCGCCGCGCCGCCCGACCTCAGCCTGCATCGTCGTCGCCGGTCCAGCGATAAAGCTCGCCCCATTCCTTTTTCCAAATCGCGTCGCGATCGACCACGACGATCGCCAATTTCAGCTGATTGGCGAGCTTGACCGCGCCGGACAGAGCGTCCTTCGGCGGCAGGCTGTCGCTAACCTTGTCCTCGGTCAAGGCGGGCGCCGCGCTCATCGGGCAATGGACCTTCGCCCATTGGCCGTCGCCGCGCTGTTCGAGGACGAGCGTGATCGCGTCAGGCTGGACCTCGTCGACCTGTTCGAAGCGATTGGCCATGCGGCGCCTCCAACCTCAAGTCACTTCGTAAGTGAAGCCGCCGTCGGCGATCGTCGCCTTCGCTTCACGGATCGTCTCGCGCGCCAGCGACCGGCGCAAAATCTCGCGCGACAGCGCCGGCAGGATCGTGTTGGTGATGATGTTGTCGATCACCCTTCCGCCGGAATCCGGATCATTGCACAGCGAGACGATGTGGTCGACGACCGCTTGGTCATAGACGAATTTCGCCCCGTGATTCTCCTCGATGCGCTTGCCGATCCGATCAAGCTGCAACCGGACGATGCCGCCCAGCATTTCGGGCGACAGCGGATAATAGGGAATGGTCACGATTCGGCCGAGCAGGGCCGGCGGAAAGACGTTGAGCAGCTCCTGCTTCAGCGCCGCCGCAAGCCGCTCGGGATCCTCGCCCAGCGAACCTTTCGCCGCCTCCATGATCATATCCGTCCCGACATTCGAGGTGAGGATGATCAGGGTGTTCTTGAAGTCGATGCGTCGGCCTTGCCCGTCCTCCATCACGCCTTTGTCGAAGACCTGGAAGAAGATTTCGTGCACGTCCGGATGGGCCTTCTCGACCTCGTCGAGCAGGATCACGCAGTAAGGCCGCCGCCGCACCGCCTCGGTCAACCGCCCGCCTTCGCCATAGCCGACATAGCCGGGCGGCGCGCCTTTCAAGGTCGAGACCGTGTGCGCTTCCTGGAACTCGGACATGTTGATCGAAATCATATTCTGCTCGCCGCCATAGAGCGTTTCGGCGAGCGCCAGCGCGGTCTCGGTCTTGCCGACGCCGGACGGGCCGCACAGCATGAATACGCCAATCGGCTTGTTCGGATTGTCGAGCTTGGCGCGGTTGGTCTCGATGCGCTTGGCGATCATCTTGAGGCCGTGCGATTGACCGACCACACGGCGATTGAGGATGTCGGCCAGATTCAAGATCGTCTGCACCTCGTCGGCGACCATGCGGCCGACCGGAATGCCGGTCCAGTCGGAGACGACCGAGGCGACCGCCTGCTCGTCGACATGCGGATAGATCATCCGCGACTCAGGATCGATTTCCTCCAGCGCCTTCAGCTTGTCGCGCAGATGGGCGCGGCCGACCTCCTCCTCGCTCTGCTCGTCGCTCTTCGCCGAGAGCTTGGTGCGAAGCGTCTGGATTTCTTCGACGAGCTGACGCTCCTTCGCCCATCCTTCTTCAAGCTTGGCAAGAGCTTCACCATGGCTCTTCAGCGCCGTCTCGATCTCAGCGAGCCGCTCGTCGTTCGCAGAGCCAAGATCGCGCTCGCGCGACAGCGCGTCCTTCTCTTGCTGCAAAGCGGCGATCGCGATCTGCGCATCCTCGATCGCGGCAGGCTTGGCGGTTTGGCTGATCGCCACCCGCGCGCAGGCCGTGTCGAGCAGGCTGACTGCCTTGTCGGGGAGCTGGCGGGCGGGAATGTAGCGGTGCGAGAAATTGACCGCGGCGACGATCGCCGCATCTGAGATGCGCACCTTATGGTGTTTCTCCATCGGGCCGACCAGGCCGCGCAGCATAATGGCGGCGCGGCCGACATCGGGCTCGTCGATCTGGATCGGCTGGAAGCGCCGCGTCAACGCCGGGTCCTTTTCGAAATACTGCCGATACTCGGCCCAAGTGGTCGCGGCGATCGTGCGCAGGGTCCCGCGCGCCAAGGCCGGCTTCAGCAGATTGGCGGCGTCGCCTGTGCCGGCCTGGCCGCCGGCGCCGATCAGCGTGTGGGCCTCGTCGATAAAGAGGATGATCGGCGTCGGCGAAGACTGAACCTCGTCAATGACCGAACGCAGGCGCTGCTCGAATTCGCCTTTCATCGATGCGCCGGCCTGCATCAGGCCGACATCCAAGACGCAGAGCTTGACGCCGCGCAGCGGCGGCGGCACGTCGCCCGCGGCGATGCGTTGGGCGAAGCCTTCGACGACGGCCGTCTTGCCGACGCCGGCTTCGCCGGTAAGGATCGGATTGTTCTGGCGCCGGCGCATCAGCACGTCGACGATTTGCCGGATCTCCTCGTCCCGGCCAAGAATCGGGTCCATTGCGCCGGATCTGGCGCGCGCGGTGAGGTCCTGACTGAAGCGGTCGAGCGCCGTGGTCCCTTTCGCGCCGGGCGCGGCGGCCGCGCCTTCTGTTCCGGCCGCCGCCACGCCGGAGCCGTCCATCGGCCGCAGATTCTCCTCGTCGGAATTGCGCCAGATCGAGCGGTGCTCGGCGGCGAGCGTATCGACATTGATCTTGCCGAACTCTTTTGACAGGCCGGTCAGCGCGCGTTTGAGCTCCGTTCTCTTGAACGCGCCGACGAGGAGATGGCCGGTGCGGATTTGCGTTTCGCCGAAGAACAGGGTCGCGTAATACCAGCCGTTGTCGAGCAGGTTCTGGACGTGGTCGGAAATTTCCGGCATTTCCGTCTGGTTCCGCCGCAGCGCGCCGATCGCGTCGTCAAGGTCCATCAGTATTTTGGCGCGGTCCAGCTTGAAATAATCGACCGTCATCGTGACGTCGCTGCGCTCCTGTTGGAGGATGTGCGCGAACCAATGCGCCATCTCGACATTGCGGTTGCCCGCGCTCTTGGCGTGGCGCAAAGCCTGAATGAAGCAACCATAGCCGAGCCGGTTGAGCTTTCCGGCGATCTGCTCGACGCTAATGTCTGCGCCCATCGCTTGCTCCCGAAGCTTCGTCGCGTCCGCGGTTCAGGCGGCTGACCACATGAAATCGCGCATCGGTACGGATCGTCTGATCCGTAGCCGACCAATTCGGCGCCATCCATCCCGTCCAGCCGAGCCGCGCGCCTTGTCCGAGCCGCACCGGTCGAATCTCGCCGGCTGGAATGGCGAGCTCCATGTCCCAGTCGAATTCGTCGCCGAGCTGCAGAAACACGGCGTCGGCGATCCCTTGCGCGAGATCGGCGCCCGGGAGGAAGCGCAGATACTGATCGAAATTCCTGACGAAGACGCGGACGCGGAACTTGTCCGAGACGCTGAAGACGGCGGCGCCGACGACGCAGTCGCGGCCGAGCGCGCTCGCCGCCAGACCCAGCCGCGAGCGTTCGCCCTTGTCGAGCGTCAGCCAGGAGCCGACGAATTCGTCGATCTCGACTTTGACGTCGAATAGGCCGGCGATCATCCGGCGCAGGCGCGCAGCGCTTTTCGCCTTGGGCGCGATCAGGCCGGCGAATTCCATCTTGGCGAAATCGGAGAGCGAATCGACGCCGCGATAGGGCGGCGTGCCGACGCCGATCGTTGCGCCGATAAAAGCGACGAAGCGGTCTTTGTCCGGACGGTCCTGCTGGGCGATCGGCCGCGCGTCGGCCCAGGCGCGAAAGAACAGCGCGAGAAATCGGCGCTGGAAAATGTCAACGAAACGCGGGAAGGCGTCGTCGCGCTCGATGAGCCAATGGTAGGCCTCTTCCGTCGTGGTCAGCGGCAAAGCGCCCTGTGGGCCGAACATGCCGAGAAACCGCGCGACGAGGCGCAGTCGGCCGTTGCCTTCGCGCGCCGCCGCCTCCAACGTGGAGGCGGGAAATTCGTGATAGGGATTTTGCGTGACGACGACATATTCGTCGGCCAATGTCTCGGCGTCGCCGATGCGCGGCTTGTCGGGATTGTCGCGCTCGTAGCGGCGCAGCACGTCGAGCAAATCGAACCGCCAAGGCTCGGCAAGGAGCTGCTCTTCCCTTTTCATAGGTCGCCCCGTCTGCCGATCCGCGGCGGCCAGCGCATGATTTCGCCGCGCTCCGTCGTCCGGACGACCGTCTGGGTGAAGTGATTGACGCTCGCATATTCGCAGAAGAACCGGTCCAGCACCGCGCCGATCAGAAACACGCCCGAGCCTTCATAGGCCTTATCATCGATCAGGACGGTAATCTCCGTGCCGCGCGCGGCGCCGACCGCGCCGCCGCGCTGCACGCGGCGGACGACCGGCCGCGAGTCGAGGGTGCGGATGCCGCGAATCTTGCGCTCGGTGGCGCTGTCGGACATGTCGCCGAAGAGGGCGAGCATTTCCTTTAACGATCGTGCGCCCTCGCCGCCGGCGCGGCGCGCCAGGCCGAGGTGGTTGAGGCTCAGCATATTGACGATGCGCCAGGCGACGTCGCCGGTCGTCGCGTCTTCGTTGCGCCCGGCCATCGTCGTCATGATCGGCTCCTGCGGCCGGGTCGGACCGGCGACGCAGCGCACGTCGAGACTGGTGTCGTCGAGAAAGCGGAAATCTGCGCCGCCCTCGCCGACCGGCAGATGCTCGGTCAGGTGGCGGTTGGTGCAGAGCGCTTCAACGCTGAGCTCGGCGACCTGCTCGAACTCGTTCGCGCCGGCGCGCTGGCCAAGGGAGAGAAACGTCTCGGTGCCGGTATAGTCCGAAGGTTGGCCGTATTTGCGTTCCTGCGCGGTGCGTCGCCGCGGCAGCCGTCGCACCGTGTAATAGAGCCCGGTCGCGCTGCGTCCCGCCGCGGCCGTATAGAGCGACTCCACCGCCACTTTTTGCGGCCGCCCGGGAATATGGGCAAAGACGCTGACGACGCGATTGACCTCATAGTCGAGCGCGCGGCCGCGGTCGGGTACGAGATGGTATTCGTGCTGATTGGGCTTGACCGCAGTGCGGTCGAGCGTCTTCTCGAAAAGATTGACCGCAGGCGCCGCATAAAGCGCAAAGAAGTCCTTATTCACGGCTGCCGCAAGCCTGGCGTTGACGTCGTCGAATGCGAACACCACGTCGATGCTCTTGGCCGCCAGGCTGCGCGCGATCTTGTCGAGTCCGGCGAGTTCGACGCCGAGGAAGCGGCGCGGAAAAGTGAAATATTCTCGTAAGTAATCGAAGCCCACGAAGACCCGCTTGTCATTGTAGATCAGCGCTTCGTCCTCTTTGAAGCCGATCTGGCGGAGCATGGAGTCGCCGCCGGCGCGCACGACCGGGTCGCCGAACGAATCGAGATAGCGAAAGTAGACGCCGCGGCAATGGGCGAAAATCTGCTCATAGAGCATCACCGCGTCGGCCTCGTGGCCGAGGAAGTGGAGGACGAGGTTCTTGATCCGGCACGAGGAGAATCTCAGCTCCGGCCGCGCCTCGGCGGCCGCGTCCGGCGGTTCGTCTTCGATCTGCGGCGCTGCGCGCAAACTAAGCCGCAGGCGCAGGCCCGAAACGCATTCCGCGCCGACCGGGACGCCGAGCGCCTGCAGCGGCGCGGGCGCGGCGAAATATTCGGCCTCGGCGATCTCGAAGGGCCACAGCGTGATCGGCGCGGCCAGCGCAAAGCGGCAGGCGACATTGCGCTCGAGTTCGCGGTAGGCGGCGTCCAGATAGGCGCCGCGGGGAATGGTCTTGCCCTCGAGCAAGGCCGGATCGCCGAAGGTCGGTCGCACTTGGGCGAGCATCGCCGAAGGGGTCGGCGCGAGATAATGTGGTACGAGCTGATCGATAAGATTGGTCGTGAACTCGGAAAATTCGTGCTTCAGCTTCAATTGCACGCGCGCGGCGAGAAAGGCCGAGCCTTCGAGTAACCCGTTGATCATCGGATCGACGCGTTCGCCGACCAGGCCGCCGAGCCGCTCGGCGACGCCGGGATATTCCTGGGCGAATTCGACCGCCTGCTCACGCAGCAATGCAAGCTCGCGATTGTAGAATTCGAGGAATTCGCGATTCATGACTTTACAAACGGTCGATTTTTATCTTGCCGGAATCGAGTTCGATCTCGGCGACGAATTCGAGGGGCACGTTGAGCGGCCGAGCTATGAGATCGGCTTTGACCAGAAAGCGCAGCTTCAGTTCGTCGTCGCGCGCCGCCGCTTCGTCGCGCCGCGCCCGAATTGAGTTTCGGTCGAGGCGCGGTTCGAAATCGGTGAGGGCGGTTTCGATCTCGCGCGCGACTTCGGAGAGGCCGTCCTCGTCGAGCGTGCGCCAGCTCAAGTCCGGAAAGCCGTGGTTGAGGATCGACCGGCGCGCCTCCGGCGCGGCTGACAAATCCTGAGCCGACGCGAGATTGGTCGTATTGAACAGATCGAGGAGGTCGGTCAGAACTTCACGGCGTAGGCCCGCTTCCGAAATCGGCGAGCGCGTCGTCACGCGCCTCGCGGCGATCACCCGCTCGCCCGCATTGTCGCGCAGGTCGAGACGGGTCTTGGCGTCCTTCTTTTCATGCGCCGCGCGGAACGCGTACATCAGCGGCGGCGCCAGGCGATCGTTTCTGGTCAACGCCATCGGCGCTCTCCTCGCTCACAGCCGACGGCGCGCGCCGGGCCTGCAGGGCCCGACGCGCTGATCGGAAGCCTGCCGACGCGCGATCGAAAGAAATCGTCCCGCTCGACGTCTGAACAGGGTTCAGCTTACCTTGTTCGCCTTGAGATCATAGGTCTTCGGCACAACCGCGCCCTGTCCGCCCTCGGGCTTCTGCGGCCAGTATTTCATTTCGATCTTGGAGAAGTTCAGGGACACGCTCTCCTGGGCGATGCCGCCGCCTTCGTGTCCGGACGTCGTGATCGAGGAAACAAAGACTTCGCTGAGCTTGTAGACCAAATATTCCATCGGGTCTTCGCCGGCCTTGCGGATCGTGACGGTTGCGGTCGGGAAATGCTTGCCGCTGCAGCACGCGCCGAACAGATTGGGCGAGGACTTGTCGACGTATTTGGTGAAATGCGCGTCCTGAACATTAACTTTGCTCGAGCCCGAACCGGTGCCGACCGCGCCGGAGCCCAAGTTGCTGGCGCCGAAGCTGAACGACAGAATTTGAATTTCGTTCGGGTGTTTATCGTCTTGGGATTCGCCCTCGACGCCGTCGATCTTCAGGAAAAAATCTGCCTGAGCCATTTGCCTATCCTCCGATTAGGGTGAGCGACGTACCGAGCTTTGCTCTTCAGCGTCGCGCGGGCCGCGTCGCCCGTCGGATTTTATTTACGGTCTCAAACGCGACCGTTTCGACGTCGGAAAACCGCGCTGGAGAAAATTTTTCAGGTCTTCTCAGCCAGGGGCAGCCGCGAGACGAGGCTCATGCCAATATCCATGCCCTCGAGCTGGAAATGCGGGCGAAGGTAGACGTTGGCCTTGTAGTAGCCGGGATTCTCCTCGTCGGCGACCACCGTGACTTTCCCGTCGGCGAGCGGATAGCGCGCCTTGACCTCTTCGCTGGAGTTCTTCGGATCGCCGTCGACATAGAGCGTGATCCAATTATTCAGCCACTTTTCGAGCTGGTCCTTTTCCTTGGTCGAGCCGATCTTGTCGCGCACCATGCATTTCAAATAGTGCGCGAAGCGCGACACGGCGAACATGTAAGGGATGCGCGAGGAGAGATTGTCGGACGCGGTCGCCTCGACCTTGTCGTACTTCTTCGGCTTATAGACCGATTGAGCGCCGATGAACGCGGCTTTGTCGGTGTTTTTGCGATGGACAATCGAGATCAGCCCCGACTTCGAAAGCTCGCCTTCGCGCCGATCGGTGATCGAGATTTCCGTCGGGCACTTGAGGTCGACGCCGCCGTCGTCGGTCGGGAAGACGTGAGTTGGCAGGTTGATCACCTCGCCGCCCGATTCGACGCCGCGGATGCGCACCGTCCAGCCATATTCCTTGAACGCTCGATTGATGTTGGCGCCCATGGCGTAGGCGGCGTTCATCCAGCTGTATTTCTCGCCCTT
>JAJPHH010000112.1 GCA_021325385.1 Alphaproteobacteria bacterium | reverse complement strand
GACTATGACCGCGAGAAGCTGCAAGAGCGTCTCGCCAAGCTCGCCGGCGGCGTCGCGGTGATCCGCGTCGGCGGCGCGACCGAAGTCGAGGTCAAGGAGAAGAAGGACCGCGTCGACGACGCCCTCAACGCCACCCGCGCGGCGGTCGAGGAAGGCATCGTTCCGGGCGGCGGCGTCGCGCTGCTGCGCGCCAAGGCCGCGGTCCAGAAGCTCAAGAGCGAGAACGCCGACGAGCAGGCCGGCATCAACATCGTGCTCAAGGCGCTGGAATCGCCGATCCGACAGATCGCCGAGAACGCCGGCGTCGAAGGCTCGATCGTCGTCGGCAAGGTGCTCGAAAACAAGACGCAGACCTTCGGCTTCAACGCCCAGGCCGAGACCTATGTCGACATGATCGAGGCCGGCATCGTCGACCCGGCCAAGGTCGTTCGCACGGCGTTGCAGGACGCGGCCTCCGTCGCCGGCCTGCTGATCACCACCGAGGCGATGGTCGCCGAAGTGCCGAAGGACAAGCCGGCGGCCCCGATGGGCGGCGGCGGCGGCATGGGCGGGATGGATTTCTGATCCGTCGCGCAAAGCGAAATGCGAAAGGGCGGCCTCGGCCGCCCTTTTTGTTTGGGGCGCCGCAAGCTCGACGGATAAACTGAATGTAACTACATACCTACATTCCGAGATGAGGCAACGTGATGTCCTAGGACGAGTATCGGAGGCTTACGGGAAAGCCGAGGAGCCTTCTTGACTTGTTGTCGACGTCCGGACAGGAGGAAGTCGAATTTGAGCCGCCGCCGCGCCAAAAAGCGGCGCCGCGCGAGATCGATCTCTCGTGAGCAACTTGCTCGATACGAATGTCGTCTCGGCGCTGCGGCGCAAGGACAAGGCCGACAAATGCGTTATTGATTGGTTTGAAAGCGCCGCTGGCGCTGAATTCTTCATTTCGCCGCTGACAATGATGGAGATTGAGATCGGCATCGGAAGGCTCGAGCGGTACGACGGACGACAGGCTGCAATCATTCGCGCGTGGAAGGAAGGGCCGTTGCGGACGCAGTTTCGAGCGCGTCTCGTGGATGTCGACCTCGAAATCGCCATGTGCTGCGCCGCGCTCCACGTTCCTGACCCTCACTAGACCGGGGTCTTTAGATTACTCGGCATTTAAGCGATTTGGCGTCATCGGTATGCGGCATGATGAGCTGGCTGCTCGTGCCGACGGGCGTAGACGATCCTCCCCAGTCGCGCGCCAATCCAATCTACGGATGCGCGCTGGTTACGCCTACCGCGCGATAGGCCTCGACGAGATGAAACGCCTCTGCCGGCAATCTTCTCAGAAGAAGCCAACAAATGCAGGTTTTCGGCGTCAAGATCACGCGCGAGTCCGCCAGAGGTCCCGAACCAGGCCAATATCGCCTCGCCAAGAGCGTTCGTCCGCCGCTCATCGGGGTCATCGCGGCGCGTGGAGTTCGCATCAAAGTACGATCGAGGGACTCGAACATGGCGTCGCCTCCTTCTGCGGTCGCTTCTCGCGCTTGGCGCCGTCTCTCTCAGCCGGTCTGCGGTTTCGCGCTGCGGCGATCCTTCCGCTCGTTGGCCGCGGACGCACTCCGCCTTGCGAACCACTTCTCCAGTTCGACCACAACGAAAACCACGCCGGACAGGACGAGACACGCCGCAAGCTCGCCCGCCGACAGCGGCGCAGTCTTGAAGACGTCGTTGAAGAAGGGTACATAAATCAGAATGAGCTGTAGCGTCACCGTCAGAAGAACAGCGCCGAAGAGATAGAGGTTCGAGAACAGGCCCTGTCGGAACAGAGACTCGCGCTCGGACCGCGTCGCCAGCGCGTTGCCCATCTGCGACAGGGTGAGGACGGTAAAACCATCGTCCGCCAGTGCGGCGAAGCCAGCGTGTGAAGCGCGTAAGCCTGCGTCGCCAGCGTAACGCCGCCCATGACCAGCCCGATCAGCAAGATGCGCCGCCACATGCCGTGAGCAAAGACGCCTTCATTCGGCGGTCGCGGCGGCCTTTGCATGGCGCGCGCCTCGAGCGGCTCGGCGGCCAACGCCAAGCCGGGAAGCCCGTCCGTCACCAGGTTGATCCAGAGAATATGGATGGGCAGCAGGGGAAGCGGCAGCCCGAGCAGGGGCGCGAGCAAGATCGTCCAAATCTCGGCGGCGTTGCAGGTCAGGACGTAGCTCACGAATTTGCGGACGTTATCGAAAATCCGCCGGCCTTCGGCCACGGCGGCGACGATCGTCGCGAAATTGTCGTCGAGCAGAACGAGGCTCGCCGCCTCGCGGGCGACGTCGGTCCCGGTCTTGCCCATAGCGACGCCGATATCCGCATGCGCGAGCGCCGGAGCGTCGTTGACGCCGTCGCCGGTCATCGCGACGAATCGGCCGGAAGCCCGCGCCGCGGCAACGATCCGTATTTTCTGAGCCGGATCGATCCGGGCGAAGACCCGCACGCGCCCAATCCGCTCCGAAAGTTCCGCGTCGGCGAACTCGGCGAGCTGCTCTCCGGTGAGGACCGGCCCATCCGGCGCCGAGATGCCGACAGCGGCGGCGATCGCGCGCGCCGTTGCCGGATGATCGCCCGTGATCATGATCGGAACGATTCCCGCGGACTTGCACAATCTCACGGCGCCCGCCGCCTCCGGACGCGGCGGGTCGAGAAGGCCGATCAGCCCGAGCAATGTGAGGTCCCGCTCGGCCGATTCGGCGTCCAAGTCGCTCGGCGCCGCGTCCCAGCGGCGCTCGGCGACGGCGAGCACGCGCAGCCCCCTGGCCGCCATCGCTTCGGCCGCGGCGAGCAGCTCGCTTCTGACGATCGCCGTATCCGCGTCGTCCCGAGCGACCTTGACGCACCGCCCGAGAACCGCTTCCGGCGCTCCCTTGGTGAAGGCGACCAAGCCGTCGGCCAGCTTGTGGAAGGTCGTCATCCGCTTGCGCTCGGAGTCGAACGGATGCTCGAAGACGCGCGGATAAGACCGTTCGAGTTCGCCTTTGCCGAATCCGCGCTCGCCCGCCAGGCGTCGAAGGGCGGCCTCGGTCGGATCGCCCGTGACATTGCCGTCTTCGCTCGCCATCGCGTCATTGCAGAGCGCGACAGCGAGGAGGAATCGATGAAACGACGGCCGGCGGGAGTCGAGCGCGTCCGTCTCCAGGCTTTCGCCGCAAATATGGGCCTGCTGCGCCCGCATCTCGTTGAGCGTCAGCGTGCCGGTTTTATCGGTGCAGATGCAGCTCACCGAGCCGAGCGTTTCGACCGCCGGCAACCGACGCGCCATCGCATTGCGCTTGACCATGTTCCGCGCCGCCGCCGCCAGCATGACCGTCACGACGGCGGGCAATGCTTCGGGAATCGCCGCGACGGCCAGACTGATCGCGGTCAGCAGCATCAGCATGACCGGCTCGCCGCGCCACAGGCCGATCGCGAACACCGCCGCGCAGATCGCCAGGACCGCCAATCCCAATTGCCGGCTGAAAGCGGCCAGACGCTTCTGCAACGGCGTCTGCTCCGCGGGCGCCGCCGTCAACATGCCGGCGATCCCGCCGAGCTCGGTCGCCATGCCGGTCGCGACAGCGACGCCAGAACCGCGCCCATAAGTCACGGTCGTACCTTTGTACGCCATGTTCGTCCGCTCGGCGAGCGGAGCGCGGCCAAGGGACAAGGGACCGGTTTGCTTCTCCGCCGGAACGGACTCCCCGGTGAACGACGATTCGTCGATTTTCAGCGCGGCCGCCTCGATCAGTCGCAGATCGGCCGGCACCGCGTCGCCCGCTTCGAGGACGACGAGATCGCCCGGCGCGATCTCGCTCGCCGCGATCGTCAGACGGCGTCCGCCCCGAACGACCTCGGCGGTCGAGGCGGCAAGGCGCTTCAACGCCGCAAGGGAGCGCTCGGCGCGCATTTCCTGCAGGAATCCGATCGCGCCGTTCAACAGAACGATGGCCGCGATGACCAGCGAGTCTCGGGAATCGCCGACCAGCAAAGAGACGATTGCGGCGGCGACCAACACGATGATCATGAAGTCGCTGAACTGCGCAACCGCTATGCTCCAAGCGCTGCGCCGGCCCTGCTCGACGAGCGCATTCGGCCCGTACCGGGCGAGTCGCCGCGCGATTTCGTTTGAAGGCAGGCCAGCCGCCGGATCGACCTGCAAGGCTTGCGCCGTCGCCGCCACGCTGAGCGTGTGCCAGGCGGGCGGCGGCGTTTCGGTCTTCGGCAGGATCGGCATCGACGCGTCTTTGTCAGTCGGAAAAAGCGCGTCGAATCTCCGAGTTCGACGCGCTGCGACGGTCCGGCTGGGGGCCTGGGCTACGGCGCGCCGAGCTGCTGGCGGGCCGCCTGCGCCGCGTTCGCGTACGCGCGGCGCAACTCCGCCTCCGGCATGTCGAGGCCACGAGCGTTGAAGTCGACGCGCACCTTGCCGATCACGTCGTCGTCGGTCTGCGCGTCCAGCGCCGCCGCCATAATCGCCGCGGCATAGGCCGAAGACTCCGCGGCAGGAAGGTCGAGACGTCCGGCGGCCCAAAGCCCGAAAAGCCGGTTTCGGCGCGCGGCGAACCGAAAGGCGAGCTCCTGGTTGCGGGCGAACTCGACTTCGAATCCCTTCTCGCGCGCGGCGAAATGGTCGCTCATTTCAATCTCCTCGAATGGGTTGGCTGGCGGCGCGGCTTTCCGTCGCCTTGCAAGAGTTCGGCGTCGGCCGCACGCTTCGGTTCTCGCGTGGTCAGCCGGGGCGTTTCGAACCCTCCGGGCGACGGTCTTGCTCAAAAGCGGCGAACCATTGCGGCCGGCGCCGCTCGATTTGGTTCAGCAGCGCGTCGCGCATCCGTCGAAACAGCGGCACGTCGTCAGCCAGAAGGACTAGGCCGAGCGGCAGCATCCACAGGCCGAACACGGGAAGGATGCTCAACAGGCCGCCAAGGATCAGAAAGAGCCCCGCGGGAATGCGCGCCCATCGCGACGAGGGCCGGCGAAGCCACCGCGTCGCATTCTGTAGTCGCGCCGGCAGCCGGTCGATCAACCGCTCGAGCTGCTGTTCGGAGCGCGTCATCCTCGTCTCGTACATCGGCGCGCCCTTCAACCCATCGCCCGTTCGCCGCGGACATAGGGCAGCGGCGCGCCGCCGAGCACGGTCCGGATCAAGGCAAGAATCCTGCGCTCGCGCGGGTCGAGACGGCAGTCGGCCGCGGCGATCTCCTCGCACAGCTCGACGACGAGCGACGCCGAGCAGCGCCCGGCGATGCGGCTCAATCGGATCATCGCCGCCGCCAAGCCCTGATGCTCGCGCAACTCCCCGACGCGGCGTTCGAAGATTTGCAGCGTCTCGGCGCGGGGCAGGACGGAGAGGAATTCGTGCCGGTCGACGAAGTCCAGAAGCTGCGCCTGCTCGACGGGCTGCACGGAATTGTCGGCGCGCGACACCAGCGCGGCGGCGGTGATCACCGCGTCGAGAAAATCGTCGTCGCGCTCGGCGCAATATTCGGCCACGATCTCGGCCGGGGTCAGGGCGAAACGCTTTCGACTCGGATAGGTCGGCATGACAGCTCCTCTCGCTTGCAAAAGCGCCGGAGCCGATGGTCGTTCGAGGAAACTGACGGGCCCGCGACGCTGTCCGCCCATGCGCGCTTCACGCACAGGGCGGCCGATCCGACATCGCGAGGTTGCCCAACCCGTTTGGGGTCCTCGCCAGAGGGGCCCGGATTCAGTTGTCCAGAGGATGGGAAGCGATTCCGCCTGTTTCAAGGCGTCGCCGGCCAATCAGGTAAGCTCGCCCTGTTCTGGAAGGCGTCGGGCTCGCCCTCCGCGCTCCTCCGGCCGTGGCCTTTTCGCGGCCCGGCTGGAGCGCATGAACAAGCGTAACCCCCTGCCGCGAATGGAAAGCCGGTTGCGCCGCTCGCCGGCGCAAGCCGACATTCTCGTCAAAAATCTCTGCAGTTACGCGACGCCGCCCGGGATTCGCCTTGTTCTTCCCGCACGGACCGTCGCAAAAAGCCGGCGGGGGTTCGTCCCTCGGGCATGCTCGGGAAAGTCTCGATGAAATTCTTGGCCCTCGCCGTCGCGCTGTTCGCGGTCGCGGCGCTTCTGACCGGCCTTCATGCGCCGGACGCCATGACCTTTCTGATCGCGGGGGCGGCGGCGGCTTGTGCGATCACCACTTATCTATCGCACCGCCTCTCGGCGTTCCTGAAAGTGTTCGAGGCGATCTTCGCCTCCGAAACGATCATTTTCGGTCTCGCCTTCCTCGTCGACGAGCTCGGCTTCTGGCCTAAAGCTTACGCCAACTACACGTTGCCGGAGAGCCTGCCCTTCGCCGTCGCCCTGTTCGGCGTTTTCATCTACGCGATTTCCTTCGTGCCGGTCGTGCGCAAGATGACATTCATCGCCGACCCTTATTTCGAGGAGGCGTCGCCGACCCAGGCTCGCCCGGGTTTCCTTCCGCCCATAACCATCGCGCAGAACAAGCTGGCCATCGCCAGCCTGGTGTTCCTGATCGTCATCAATCAGGTCGAAGTCGCGCTGGACGTCCGCCTGTCCTATTTCCGAGCCGATTTCACCAATGCGCTCAAGAATATGGACCAGGCCGAGTTCTGGCGGCAATTGCTGCTCGTGTTCGTGCCGGTCGTCGCCGTTCTGGTCGTCAGCTACACGGTGGAATATGTGGTCACCTCGACTTTCGTCGTGCGCTGGCGGCGTTGGCTGACGGCGAGCTACACGGCCAAATGGCTGAGCCGCGGCGTCCATTACAACATGCTGCTGACCGGCTTGCCGACCGACAACCCCGATCAGCGCATTTCGCAGGACATTTACGCCTTTATCGACGGCGGCGGCAGCGGCGGCGGCATTTACGGCTACGCCGTCACCGCCCTGCAAACCCTGACCTCGCTCGTCTCTTACGGCCTTGTCCTGTGGTCGCTGTCGGCGGGGTTCACGCTGCCCGGACTCGCCATCGTCATCCCCGGCGTCCTGTTCTGGGTGGCCCTCGCCTATAGCGGCGCCGGCACGCTGGTCACCCATTGGATCGGCCGCACGCTGTCAGCGCTTTATTTTCAGCAGCAGCGCTACGAGGCGAACTTCCGCTTCGGTCTGGCGAGGGCGCGCGAATATAGCGAGCAGATCGCTCTATTGCGCGGCGAGAACAGCGAGGCGAAAGCGGCCGACGAGAATTTCGCCAATATTTACAACAATTACATGCGGATCGTGAACGTCCGCAAAAAGCTGACCGCCTTCGTCAGGACTTACGCTCAGGCCTCGGTGTTCGTGCCTTACGTGGTCGCGGCGCCCTTCTACTTTCTCGGCAAGATCAGCTTGGGCGGCCTCAATCAGGTCGGCGCGGCGTTCAACAATGTCTACGAGAACATGAACTTCTTCGTCACCTACTATGTCGGGCTGGCCGATTTCCGCGCGGTGCTCAACCGTCTGACGTCGTTCGACGAGGCGATCAGCCGCGCCAAGGCGGCGACCGAGCATCCGGTCGGCGTGAAATTCGCCGGCTCGCCGAGCGGCGAGATCGTCTTCGAAAATCTAACGCTGACCCTGCCCGACGGCCGGTCGCTCATTCGCGCCGACGATATCGCGCTGTCGCCGGGAGAATCGACCCTGGTCGTCGGCCCTTCAGGAGCAGGAAAATCGACGCTTTTTCGCGCGGTCGCCGGCATATGGCCGTTCGGCGCCGGCGTCATTCGCGAGCCCGCCGCCAAGCTCATGCTGCTGCCGCAGCGGCCTTACATTCCGCTCGGCACGTTGCGCAACGCGATCGCCTATCCGGCGGACGCCGCCGCATTCGACGACCGGATCCTGCGCCAGGCGCTATTCACGGTCGGCCTGCCGCATCTCGCGGACCGGCTCGAGGACCATGACAATTGGCAGATGACGCTGTCCGGGGGCGAGCAGCAGCGCCTGTCGGCCGCCCGCGCCCTGATCGCCAAGCCCGATTGGCTGTTCCTCGACGAGGCGACTTCGGCGCTCGACGAGGACAGCGAGCGCAAGCTCTACAAAGCGCTCGCACAGGCCCTGCCCGACACGACCTTGGTGTCGATCGGCCATCGCGGCACGCTGGGGGCGCTCCACACCCAGCGCATCGCGATCGAGCCGCGCGACGGCGGGGCGGCGATGATGGTCAGCGAGGCGCGGGAGCCCGCCTGAACCGCTCGCGGGTTAAAGCGAGCGGACGAAATGCAGGGTGCCGCGCGGGCCCTTGACGACGAGCTCGCCGTTGACGAGGTCCCAGCTTGGATTGCCGAGAAGCGCGCTCAAGAAGCCTGTCTCGAGCGCCATGAGGTCCTTGGAGCACTGCTTCTTCGTCAGCGCGACCGGCCCCATCAGGAGATGTTGCTCCTTGACCGGATAGAGCGTCGCCGACCAGGAATTGCAGCCGGTATAACCGGAGCCGCGCAGGTTGCCGTCGATCATCAGGCTGATATCGAGGCCGGCCGGCACCGGCTTGTCGTTGATCGACCTCAGCGACCAAGTCTGGTCGAGCGGAAAATTCTTGAAGGCCGGCCCGATCGGCTTCGGCGGCTCGTCATTGTCGCGCATCTGGGCCAGCGCGAAGTGGGAAAAAGCCGTAACGCCGAGCGCAGCCGCGGCGCAGAGAAGAACGCGCTTCATCTCAGTCAAACCCCTTTGATCCTCCCGAATCGCGCCGATATAGCCAGGGCGTGGTTGCGGCGCAATCAGCCGGCCCCCGCGGCGCGCCAGGCTTTCATGACCGCGTCTTGTGGCGCGCAAAGGGCGAAAAAACGGAGGGAATCCGCCGATCCGGAGGGGCTGACGCCGTCGCGCCCCTTGCGCGGCCGGCCCCTGCTCCCCACATGAAGGCCGCGCGGTCCTGCCAGGAACGCGCACAGCGAATGGCGTCGCCATTGGGGCGTCGTTCGTCCATGTCGCTCACAGGAGGATATGAAATGCGTAATTTCGACTTATCGCCGCTTTATCGATCGACGGTCGGCTTCGATCGGCTCTTCTCGCTGCTCGATCAATACGCCAGCGTCGACAGCGCGCCCAGCTACCCGCCCTACAATATCGAGCGGACCGGCGAAAACGCTTATCGGATCACGATCGCCGTCGCCGGCTTCAGCGAAGACGAATTGTCGGTCGAGACGCGAGAAAACACGCTGACGGTGCGCGGCTCGAAAGAGCCGGCGGCTAAGGCCGAATCCGAGAGGCGCGAGGTGCTTTACCAAGGCATCGCTGCGCGCGCGTTCGAGCGTCGCTTCCAACTCGCCGACCATGTTCAGGTGACCGGCGCGTCGGTGGTTAACGGTCTTCTGCATGTCGACCTCGTCCGCGAAGTGCCCGAAGCGCAAAAGCCGCGGACCATCCAGATCAAGAAGGACGCCGCCGCCAAGACGATCGAGGGGACCAAGCAGGCGGCGTAATCCGCTTCGCTCGTCTCGAGCCGAACGCCAAAATGAAAGGGCGCCTGTCAGGCGCCCTTTTTTTATCGCGGTTCGTCCGGGATTTCTAATCGAGCGGCGTGACCGGCACGTCGTTGACCGCCGCCGGGGGCTTGGCCTTTGGCGAGGCCGGCGGAGACGCGTGCGAAACCGCCGGCGCCGGAGCGGCGGCCGCGGGCGCGGGCGCCGCTTTGCTCCCAGCGCCGCTCGCCTCGGCTTGGACCGGCTGCTTCGCCTCCGGCGGAGGCGAAGTCGCGTTCTGTGTCGGCTGCGGCACCGGCGTCAGTTCGATCTTCTTATGCTTGACCGGCGGCCTGGCCCTCGGCTTCCCGTTCTCTTCGTTGGCGCCCGGCACCGGAACGATGTTCGGACTCGTCGCGTCATCGCCGCGCGCGACCGATTGGCCATAGGTGACGACCGCCGGCGGTGAAAAGTAAGGGTTCGAGTTCGAGTCGGCCTCGCCCAGATCGACCGGCGGGCGCGGCGCGCTGTATTCGCCGTAATAATGCGGCCCGGACAAGCGGAAGCGCTGCACGACGCGCCCGCTTTCGGCGTCGACGATGAGGCGCTGGCGTACCCCGCGCGGACCTTCGACATCCGCGATATAGACGCCGCCATTGCGATGGAGGGGGCCGGTCAGATTAAGTCCGCGATCCTCGAGCATGCTCTGCACGTCCGAGGGATCCAAGCCTTCGTGGAAAAGGAAATTGAAGAACTGTGCGTGAGCGGCCGGCGCCGAAAGCGCGACGAGACCGCCCGCGACCAGCGCCGCCGCGAACGGCGTGCGCGCGAAGGCGAACGAGAGGGGCATAGCGGTTACTCCGACGCGCGGCTTAAACTGACAATACCGCACAATGTTTCAAAAAATTGCGGCGAGGTCGCGGCGCTTGTTTCTACCGCAGTTTTCTACCGCAGTTTGCCGGAGTTGCGCTAGAGGCTCGAGCGTTCCGCTTCGCCGCAAGACGCCCGGACGATCGAGACCAACCGGTCGACCTCCGCGTCGCTCGTCTCGAACGAACAGACCAGGCGAATAAAGGCCTCGCCGTCTCGCGGCGCGGCTTCCGGCGAAACCGCGCGCGAAGTCCATTCATAGATGCGCGCGCCGGCCGCGTTGAGCGGGGCGATGACGGCGCGCGGCGCGACGACGAAGACCTCGTTGACTTGCGTCGGCCAGGCCAGGCGGACGCCCGGAATCGCCGTAAGGCTGCGCGACAGGCGATCGGCGGCGCGATTGGCGCGCTTGGCGAGGTCGAGCCAGAGATCGCCGCGCAGATAGGCGTTCATCTGGGCGCCGAGGAACCGCCCCTTCGACAAGGTATGGCCGCCGCGCTTGCGCTGGAAGGGAAAGGCCTCCGCCTTGGCTCGGTCGAAGAAGATCAGGGCCTCGCAGGCGAGCGCGCCGTTCTTGGTCGCGCCGAAGGAGAGGACGTCGATTCCGGCTCGCCACGACATGTCGGCCGGCTTGCAGCCAAGGGCGACCAGCGCATTGGCGAAGCGCGCGCCATCCATATGGCTGGCGAGGCCATGGCGGCGGGCGAGGTCGGTCAGGGCCGCGATTTCGTCGAGCGCGTAGATCGTGCCCGCTTCGGTCGCCTGCGACAGCGACAACGCGCCGGGCTGCACGGATTTGGCCAAGCCGCGCGGAAACCGGGCCAGCGTCTCGGCGAGAGCGTCCGGCGTGATTTTGCCGCCCTCTCCCGGAATGCCGACGAGCTTCGCCCCGCCGGTGTAGAATTCCGGCGCGCCGCATTCGTCGTCGTGGATGTGCGATTCCTCGTGGCAGAAGACCGCGCTCCAGGGCGAGGCGATCGCGCCGAGCGCCAGCGCGTTGGCGCCG
>JAJPHH010000096.1 GCA_021325385.1 Alphaproteobacteria bacterium | reverse complement strand
TCCTACGGCTTTCGCGACGCGCTGGCGATCGGCTTCGATAAAGGTACGACCATCGCGGTCTGGGCCGGGCGGCCGGACAATGGGCCGACGCCCGGCCTGATCGGCCGCCAGGCCGCGGCGCCGATCCTGTTCGACGCGTTCGCGCGGCTCGGCCGCGATATCGAATTGATCTTCCCGCCAAAAGGCGTCTTGCGCGCGGCGACCACGGCCGATTTGCCGCCGCCGCTGCGCCATTTGCGGAAGGACGCGCCCAAAACCCTGGCCGCAACAGCCGCGCCGGCGCTCAAGATCGCTTTTCCGCCGGATGGCGCGAGCGTCGATCTCGGCTTGACCCAAGGCGCAAGCGGCGGGCGTTTGGCGCTGAAAGCGCTGGGCGGGGCGCCGCCGCTGACCTGGTTCGTCAATGGCGCGCCGATCGGCGCGCCCGATGCGCGCCGGCAAACCGCATGGCGGCCGGACGGCGCCGGCTTCGCCCGGGTCTCCGTGATCGACGCCAATGGCGCGACCGATTCGGTCCTGGTGCGGTTGGAGTAAATCCGCGCCTTTCGCTTGGCGCGGGACCATGTCTAAAAAAAGAGCGGCAAAAGAAACGCCGCGCGCCTGTCATTTTCTTGCACGGCGCCTAAATAGGCTCGGCGGATGATATTCTGACCCACGGAACAAAGGCGGCATCTCCATGGCGCTAAGACTATTCAAGCGGATGAAGGCTTGCGGTCAAATTCTGGCCCCGGCGGCGATTCTCGCCGCGAGCGCGCCGGCGGCTTTCGCAGAGGGCGGCCTCTTCGCCCCGTTCGCCGGACCTTGGGTCGGCAACGGCGTGATCACCGTTTCGAACGGGTCAAGCGAACGCATCCGCTGCCGCGTCCATTACTATGTCATGCAGGAAGGCCGCGATCTCAATCAACAGCTCCGCTGCGCCAGCGACAGTTATCATTTCGACGTCAACAGCGCGCTGCTCGACGACGGCGCCGGCAGGGTCGTCGGCAATTGGACGGAGACGAATCGCAACGCGATCGGCAAAGTCAACGGCGAGGTCGACGGCGGCGGCGTAAGGGCCGAAGTGGTCGGAACAGGATTTACCGCGGCGCTAACCGTCGCGCTGCACGGCGACCGGCAGTCGGTGCGGATCGTCCCGACCGGCAGCGATATCACTTCGGTGACGATCGAGCTCCATCGGGAATAGAGTCCCATCTCCCGAAGTGAAGTGAAGGGCCGTGGGGGTACGGCGGCCGGCGCCTTGCGCTTTGTACCTCTAAGACGTTTCGTCAAGCATGTCCTTCCAGCGCTGCGCTATCGCCGCTGTCCCTCACCCTTCGGGAGAGGGGCAGCGAACCGCCCGGCGACGCGACTGAGAAAGGTGATCATCGGCCGCAGAATGAGCAGATCGGCGGTCAGCGCCATCAGCATGGCGAAAGCGCTGAGCCAACCGAATAGGCGCAAGGTCGGCAGGTCCGAGAAGGCGGTGACGGCGAGGCCGCAGGCGAGCACGATGGACGTCACGATCAGCGCCGGGCCGATCAGCACCGTCGCCCGTTCGACGGCTATCGCCGGATCGTCTCCCGGCCGCCCCTCGCGCCGCATGCGGTTGAGGAAATGGATCGTCGCGCTGAGCCCCAATCCGAACGAGACGGTCAGAGCGACGACGCTCGCGAATTGCAGGCCTTCGCCGAGCGCCGCCAGCAAAGCGCCGGCGCTGACGATCGGAAAAATGCCCGGCAGGAAGGCGGCGAGCGCCACCGGCGCGGAGCGAAAGGCGAGACCGATAAACGCAGCGACGAAGAGAAACTCGATCGTCAGACCGCGGCTGAGCTTGCCGATCATGTCGGCGCTCGAGCGCGCCGCGATCGCCGGCAATCCGGTCACCGCGATCTCGTAGCCGGGATGGCTCTTGCGGACCGCGTCGAGCTTCTTGTCGAGTTCATCGATGATCGGCAGAAGCTCGCTGGCGTCCTTGTCCGGCACGCGCCCCTCGACGACCACGGCGCTCTGGTCCGCGGCGATGAACCGCCGAACCAGGTAATTGGGGAGAGCGTCGACATATTCCTTCAGCGTGCCGACATCCCTCTTACCGAGCTTGTCGGCGAGCCAGCGACGCAGCGTCTCGAGCGACCAGACATTGGCGACGCCCTTCTGTTGCTCGAGAGTCGAATGAACCTCGGCGATCGCCGAGAGCGTTTCGGGCGAATAGAGCGAAGCGCCTTTCGGAAATGTGATCAGCACGTCGATCGGATTGGCCCCTTCGAGCTTGACGTCGAGTTGATTGCTGGCCTGAACCGCGCCTTGCTTGTTGGGCACTTGATCGGCCAGGCGGTAGCGCGGCGGCAAGGCGACATAATTGACGGCGAGCCCCGCCACGACGACCAGGCTGATCAGGCTGTAGAGACCGGGACGGCTGGTCATCCGATGCGCGACCCAGAAGCAAAAGCGGCGCAGCGCGTCCACGCCGGTATCGGCGCCCCTGACTTTGCCGGCGAAGGCGGATTCGCGCCGGACCAGCAGCACGCCTAGAGCCGGCGCCAGCGTCAGCACGGCGATCAGCGCGATGACGGTGGCGATCAATCCGGCTTGGCCGAAGGCGCGGATCAAATCCGACGCCGAGAATTGCAGCGCGATGAAAGAGAGGCCGGCGGTCGCATGAGTGAGAACGCAAGCCGGTCCGACGATCCAGACGGCGTTGCGGAACGCGGCGAAGCGATCTTCGCCGGCGATCAAACGATCGCGCGCCGCGAAGGTGAGCTGCATGCTGTCGGAAAAGCTGATCACCATGATCAGCGGCGTCATCACGTTCAAAAACATGTTGAGCCGGAAATCGAGCCAGCCCAGCGCGCCCAGCGCGAGCAGGATGGCGAGGAGCGGCGGCGCCGCCGCGGCGATCATGAAGGAGACGCGCCGGAAGAACAGGATGGCGATGATGCAGCCTGCGGCGAAGCCGATAATATTGTAGACGAGGCGGTCCCGCTCGACCGCGTTTCTGATTTCGAGCTGCATCACCGGCACGCCGGAAAGTTCGGCGGCGAGATCGGAGCCGGCGAGATCGTCGGCCATGGTCTTGCGGATATCGGCGACGACTTTGTTCAACTTGCCGCCGCCGACCACGTCTGGTTCGAGCGATAGGACGATCAAGGCGAGCGCGCCGTCCTCGGAGAGGAGCTTGCCGCGAATGATCTCGTTCGACTTCACTTGGTCGATCAGCTTGTCGTACTCCGCCCCTTGCGGGAGCTCATCGGGAAAGAGCGGCGCCGGCAGGCCGCCGCTTGGCGATGGCTGGCGGGCGGAAAACAGCGAAATGACGCCGCGCGTCCCATCGATGAGTTGCAGGTCGGTGACGAGATCGCGCAAATGTTCGATCGAATTGCGCGATAGAAGGTCTTTGCCCTCGACCACGACCAGGACGTCGTATTCGCTTGACGGAAAACGCTTCGTAACCTCCTCATATTGCTTGAATTGCGGGGTATCGGAGCGGAACAATTGGCTTAAAGAATCATCGACCTTGATCCGCTCCAAGCCGAACGCCGCGCCGATCGCCAAGACGAGCACGATCGCGACTGAGAGGAGCGGAAAGCGCAGGCCGATAAAACCGAAGCGCTCGAGACCGAAGGCGATATTGCTCGGCGTCGCCCGTTCGAGCGACGCCGCGGACCATTTTCCCAGGTCAGGATCGTCAGCGGACAGGATTTTTCTCCTTCGATGCTTCGAGAGCCCAGGCGCGGAGGATGGATATAGGTCGATCCAGCCTTTTGAATAACCCCCTGGCCTTGGCGGCGAACCCGCCTTTACGCAATTTCAGAAATCGCAGATTAGCCGGCTCGGCGGCGGCCGCAAGGCGTCACCCATTCGTCACGCGACTCTCCTAACGGGTTACGGATTGTTTCTCGTCCAAGGAGGGACCATTGCGGCAATCGACGCGAGTCGCGCGGCGCGCCACCGCCGTCGAACTCGGCGCCGCGGTTCATCGCCACAAGCCGCTGTCGCGCGCCGGGGCGCTGGAGCGCTTGTTCACGATGGCGTTCCGCGGCCTCGTCTATCCGCAAATCTGGGAAGACCCGGTCGTCGACCTCGCCGCCTTGAATCTCCGGCCTGAGGATCGCGTCATCGCCATCGCCTCGGGCGGCTGCAACGTCCTTTCCTATCTGATCGCCGATCCGGCCAAGATCACCGCAGTCGACCTCAACGGCGCGCATGTCGCGCTCGGCAAGCTGAAGCTTTGCGCTCTGCGTTTCTTGCCCGATTACGCCGCCTTCCACCGCTTTTTCGCCGAAGCGCGTTCGCGCGACAATATTGCGGCTTACGATGCTTTGCTGCGCGACCGGCTCGACCCGGTCAGCCGCGCTTATTGGGATGGCCGCGACCTTTTCGGCCGGCGGCGGATCGAGTTGTTCGCGCGCAACTTCTACCGCTATGGCCTGCTCGGCTGGTTCATCGGCTCAGGCCATGCGCTGGCGCGGCTGAACGGCGTCGACCCGGCCAAAATGCTCGAAGCGAAAACGCTCGAACAGCAACGCGACCTGTTCGAGCGCCATCTCGCGCCGATTTTTGAGCGAAAATGGCTCAAATGGCTGATGGGTCAGCCCGCCTCGCTCTACGGGCTTGGCATACCGCCGGCGCAATATCGCGCGCTCTCCAGCGATTCGCCCGAAGGCATCGGCGCGGTCCTGCGCCAGCGCCTCGAGCGGCTCGCCTGCGGTTTCGATCTCCAATCGAATTATTTCGCCTGGCAGGCCTTTGGCCGGCGCTACGCCAGCGGGCCTGACGCCTCGTTGCCGCCCTATTTGCAGCGGGGGAATTTCCAGACGCTGCGCGCCCGCGCCGATCGGATCGATTACCGCCAGGCTTCGGTCACGGCGCTGCTCGGCGACAGTCCGGCGCAAAGTTTCGACGCTTACGTACTGCTCGACGCGCAAGACTGGATGAACGATTCCGACCTCGACGCGCTGTGGGCGCAGATCACCCGCACCGCCAGGCCTGGCGCACGCGTGATCTTCCGCACCGCCGCGGACGAGCGGCTGCTGCCCGGCCGGGTTTCGGCCGACACGCTCAGGGCGTGGCGTTATGAGGAGGAGCGCAGCCGCGCGCTCGGCGCCGCCGACCGCTCCTCGATCTATGGCGCGTTCCATCTCTACACGCTGATCGGATGAGCGACGCCGCCGCTCAGATGGATCGGATGTACCGCCATCAACGGTACATCTATGACGCCAGCCGAAAGTTCTATCTCCTCGGCCGCGACGCGCTGATCGCCGAGATCGGCGCGCGGCCCGGCGACGCGATCCTCGAAATCGCCTGCGGCACGGCGCGCAATCTGGTCAAGATCGCGCGAGCCTATCCGCAATCGCCGTGCTGCGGCTTCGATGTTTCCGCCGAGATGCTCGACAGCGCGGCGCGTTCGGTCAAGCGCGCCGGATTGGAGCGCCGGATCGCGCTTGCCCGCGCCGACGCGACCTCGTTCGATCCGGGGGCTTTGTTCGGCCGCGCCCGTTTCGAGCGGATCGTGATCTCCTACGCGCTGTCGATGATCCCGCCCTGGCGGGAGGCGCTGGCGCACGCGCTCGACCAGCTCGCGCCCGGCGGCTCGCTGCACATTGTCGATTTCGGCGACCAAGCCGGCCTGCCTCATTGGCTCCGTTTCGCCCTCAATCGCTGGCTCGCCGCCTTCCATGTCACGCCGCGCTCGGAACTGCCGGCGGTCCTGGCCGAGCTCGCCCGCAGCCGCGGCCTTGATTGGCGGGCGCAGAGCCGGTTCGGCGGCTATGCATTTCATGCAAGAGCGGAGCGCCGCGGCTGATCAGCCGGATCTGTTGCGGCGGACGCGCGGCCCAGCTACACCGTAGGCGGAATCGCGCCGAGTTCATCCAGGGAACCGTTGTTGTCCGCCGCCGACGACGCCTCTCGCACCTTGACCGGCGTCGCCATGGCTTTCGCCGCTTGGGCGGCGTTCAGCCTGCAGGACGCGACCATAAAATACTTGGTTACGACGATTCCGGTTCCCGAGATTCTGTTCGCGCGCAGCGTCGAGATCACGCTCGTCGCCAGTCTCGCGCTCCGCCGCTCGCAGTTCGCCATCATGCTGGAAAGGCGCAGTCTCGCCGCGATCGGCGTGCGCGCCCTGTTCATCCTCGTCGCCTGGCTGACTTATTACGCCGCGGCGCGCTCGCTGTCGCTCCCGGCTTTGGTCACGCTCTACTTCGCCGCGCCGCTCTTCGTCGTCGCGCTGGCAGGCGTGACGCTGGGCGAGACGCCCGGCCTCGCCCGTTGGGGCGCCACGATCGTCGGCTTTGTCGGCGTCGTCATCGCCGCCGATCTCAACGCGGCGCCCAGCGTCGCGCCGGCTTTGCTGGTTCTCACCGCCGCTTTTTGCTGGGCCGCGACCTCGATCCTGACGCGAAGCTTGAGTCTCGCGATCAGTACGACCGCTTTGATGGTCGGGACCAATTTCGTCTTCGTCATCGCCTGCGCGCTGGTCGCGCCGTTCGTCTTCGTCACGCCGAGCCTCGGCGAGATCGCTCTGCTTCTCCTGCTCGGCGTTTTCGGCGGGGTCGGGCAATTCTTCATGTTCCAAGGCATGCGGCTCGCCCCGGCTTCGGCGATCGCGCCGTTCGAATATTCCTCGCTCGCCTGGGCGACGCTGTGGGGCTGGCTCATTTTCAGCGAGCTGCCGAGTCCGCATGTGCTTCTCGGCGGCGCGATCATCCTTTCGAGCGGCCTCTTCATGCTGGCGGTCGAACGACGCCGAGCGGCGGTGCGATCTCGAGGCCGCGCGGCCGCCAACTTTACGGCGTCGCCCTGATCCACTATCTGTCGCCGGCTCAGACGGGGGCGAAGAATGCAGGCGCGCCGCCAAGCTTCGAAGAATTCGCTGGCGATCGCCTTTCTTTCCTCCGGCGCGCCGGAAGCCGACGAGGCCAAGGCGCGCCTCGCCGCGCGCTATGGCGACGTCAAGCTCGCCGACGCCGACGTAATCGTCGCGCTCGGCGGCGACGGGCTGATGCTGCAGGCTTTGCACCAGACGATCAAGTCGCCCAAGCCGATCTATGGCATGAACCGCGGCTCTGTCGGCTTCCTGATGAACGAATTCAAGGAGAGCGGGCTCGTCAAACGGATCGAGGCGGCGCGCAAATCGATCGTCCATCCGCTGGTGATGCGCACGATCGACGTCGTTGGCCAGACCACGACCGCGCGGGCGATCAATGAAGTCTCGCTGATGCGGCAATCCTACCAGGCGGCGAAGCTGCGCATCCTCGTCGACGGCGAGGAGCAGATGGCGGAGCTGATCGCCGACGGCGTGCTGGTCGCCTCGCCCGCGGGCTCGACCGCGTACAATCTCTCGGTCAACGGCCCGATCCTTCCGCTGCGCGCGCCGCTCATGGCGCTGACGCCGATTTCGGCGTTTCGTCCGCGCCGCTGGCGCGGCGCGCTGCTGCCGGAAAACGCCCATGTCTCGATCGAAATCCTGGAGGCGGACAAGCGGCCGGTCGCGGCGACGGCGGATCGCATCGAGATCAGGAACGTCGCGCGGGTCGACGTCTCCATGGACCTCGACACCAATCTCGTTCTGCTGCACGACCCCGGCCATTCGCTCGAAGAGCGCATCTTGCGCGAGCAATTCCGCTACTGAAGAGACGGCATGACCACAGCCAAAATTCTCGAAGAGCAGACGCTGGCCGAAAGGCGCTTCAAACTCGCGGTAACGACCATCGAAGCGACCGAAGCGGACGGGACCAAGCGGGTCTTGCGCCATGAAGTCTATCATCACAAGCATGCCGGCGCGCTGCTGCTCTACGATCCGGCCCGCCGCGTCGTCATGCTGGTGAAGCAGTTCCGCGCCGGCGGCTATCTCGGCGGCGCGGCCCAGCCGATGACCGAAGTCTGCGCCGGCATGCTCGACGGCGACGAGCCCGAGGC
>JAJPHH010000196.1 GCA_021325385.1 Alphaproteobacteria bacterium | reverse complement strand
GTCCCTTTCTCGAAAACCGTGACGTCGCCTTCCGAGCGCTCGACCCGCGGCGCGGAAAAGCGCGTCCGATCCTTGGTCAGGGTCTGCACGCTGTCGATGAAGCCGTCGCGGAAATCCTGCGACAGTTCGAAGCGCGCGCCATAGGTGACGTCGCCACGCTCGTCGGTGAATTTGGCGTGACCTTCGGCGAAGACGCGCTTCGTGTTGCGGTCATAGACGACCCGGTCGGCTTCGAGGATGCGGCCCTTGTAATAGATCTGCGCGTCGCCGACAGCCGAGACGGTGTTCTTGTCGCGGTTGAAGACGAGTTCGTTGGCCTGGACGAACATCTTGTCCGGCTGTTTGGCCGCCGCGGCGCTGGTCGGCGTCGACGCGGCCGGCGTTTGCGCCGGGGCCGGGGAGAGCAAGGCCGACCCGGCGAGCAGCAGAACGGCGAGAATTGCGGCCAAAGCTCCGCCGCCCGGCGTCTGTCGACGCCAGCGGCCCCTGCTTGGATCAGGAGGGCGGGCGGGCCGGCCCATCAACCATCCTCCTGATGCAAAAGCGCCAAGACTCCGCACAAGCACCCGACCACCGCCGGCGACCAGCCGGCGACGGTCGGACTGATGAATCCCGCCCCGCCGAGGTCGCCGACCAATTTGGTGCAGACATAAAGCACGAAGCCCGACGCCACGCCACCGGAAACCATCAATCCCACGCCGCCCATTCGGAAAAATCTTAATGAAAAGGAAGCGGCCACCAGAACCATCGCCGCAAGCATCAGCGGTCTTGCGAGAAGCTCTTGATATCGCAGGCGATAAGCCGCCGCGTCGAGGCCCGCCCGCTCGCTCTGCTCGGCGAGAGCCGGCAAGCTCCAAAATGGCACCGTTTCCGGCGGCGTGAAGGATTGGGAGACCTCGCGCGGCGTCAGGTTGGTCGCCAGGAGGTAGGCGCCGACCGCTTGGGTTTCGACGCCCGGCGTCACCAGCTTGGCGTCGTCCAGCCGCCAGAAGCCGCGATGGAGCGAGGCGGCGTCAGCGTCGATGCGCTCTTCGAAGCGCCCGTTCGGGTCGAAGCCGAAAACCGTGACGCCGGACAAGTTCACCCCGCCCTCCGTCGCGCGCTCGGCGCGGATGATGGCCTGGCCGTCGACGCTCTTCTGACGAATCCATAAGCCCGCCGAACTCGACTGGCCGGCCTGGCCGAAAATCTTCGCCTCGATCTGATCGGCGCGCTGCTTGAGATAGGCCGAGGCGGGATTGTAGAACGCGACCGACAGAACGCCGATCAGCAGCGATACGAGGATCGGCGGGGTCAGGAACTGCCAGACCGAGACGCCCGCCGCCCGCGCCACCACGAGCTCCAGCCGCCGCGACAGATTGAGAAAGGCGATCATCGCGCCGAACAGGACCGCAAAGGGCAAAACCTGTTCGGCGATCACCGGCGTGTGGAAGAGCGACAGCATCGTCATCATCAGCCCGGTCGCGCGCGGCGAATCGCCGGCTCGGCGCAGGGTCTCGACGAGATCGATGGTGAAAATCAGCGCGAAGACGGCGAGGAAAGTCGCCAAGATGGTCTTGGCGAAACGCTGCGCCATATAGCGCGCGAGCGTTCGCCCGATCATCGCGCGCTCGCCCGGGCGCGTTGCGGCAGCGCGCCGGCGAGGCGCGCCAGAGGCCCGCGGAAAATCGAATCAAGGCACAAAAGGGAGACGACGAGCGGAATGGCCCAGGCGAGATATTCCGCCCGCGGCCGCGAGACGACGAAGCTCGTGGCGGCGACGCCGCCTAGTCGGATCGCGGCGAAGACGAGAATCGCCGCGGCGATGGCGACGCCCCGTCCCTGACGGGTGGTGCGCGCTTCGCCGAGCGCGGCGAACCCGATCAGCCCGCCGACAAAGGCGTAAAAAGGCGCGGTCAGCCGGTCGATCAATTCTGCGCGAAGCCGACCGGCCAGGCGCTGCGTCGTCTCGTCTTTCGGGTCGGGCGAAATCAGGTCAGCCGTCGAGCGCTCGCGCGGACGAAGCGAGCTTTCGTCCTGACGCGCGAATTGGGTCAGGTCGATCATATAGTCCTGGAAAGTGACGATCGCCGAATCGCCCCCTGTCGCCGGCCGCTGATAGCTGCCCTCGTCGAGCACGAGGTAATTCGAGCCGTTCTTCTCGATCGTCCGGCCGCGCTCGGCGATGTAGCTGGTGATGTGGGCGGGATCGCGCCGGTCCTGCATGAAGACGCCGCGCAGGGAGCCGTCCGGGCTGCGCTCGCGATAATGGAAGACGAAGCCTGATTCGAGCTCGGTGAAAGCGCCTGGCCGCGCGAAATTGGTGATGAAATCGGCGCGAATATGCGCCGTGAGCACCCGAATCGCGTCGAAGCTCGCCGGCATCACTTCGATCGTGATCCAGGCGACCAGCGCGAAGACCAGCGCGAACAGCAAGGCGAAGGGGCGCAGCAGCGTTCCCGGCGCGATCCCGGCCGCGCTCATCACCACGAGCTCGCTGTCGCCGTTGAGCTTGTTGAGGCAGTAGAGCACGCCGACAAATAGCGCGACCGGCGCGATGATGGCGACGAGCGAGGGAATGGTTAGGCCGGTCATCGTCAGGAAGACGAGGATCGTCTGGCCTTTGCTGGTCAAAAGATCGAATTGGCGCAGCGCCTGGGTGACCCAGACCACCGCCGTCAGCGCGAACAAGCCGGCGAGGAAGGCCAGGAAGGCGGTCCGGAAAATATAGCGCTCGATGCGCGTCATGGCCCCGCTTATTCCAATTCTCTGGTCGTTCGCGCAAGAGCGCCGCCAGAGACGGTCCGCCCGGAAAATCCTCGCTTGGGCGTTGGGCCTTTTCGCGGCGGCGGAAAGGCCGTCCGCGGCTCTTGATTTGTCGCGCCGCTCTGGCGCAGATGGGGACCGTCTTGGCCGGCTCCGGCCCCTTCTAGAGGAATTGATGAGCGGACCCGTGAAAGTCGACTTCGCGCCGCTTGCGGCGCCGAAGGGGGCGAACTTCGTCGTCTTCGTCGGCGCCGATCTGAAAATTCCGGAGCGCGTCGCCGAACTCGCGCCCGCCGCGCCCGGTCTCCTCGCCGGCGCCGCCAAGACCGCCCGATTCGCCGGAAAGGCGCTGACCGCGCTCGACATTCTCTCCCCCGCCGAGCTCGATTCGCCGCGCCTCCTCGTCGTCGGCGTCGGCGAGGCGAAAGAGGCCAAGGAGACGGATTTCGCCAAGCTCGGCGGCCTCGTCATGGGCAAGCTCGGCGGCGCGAAAGAGGCCGTGGTCGCGTTCGCCGCCCCAGAGGGCGAGTGGAGCGCCGCGGCCGCGGCCGATTTCCTGCTCGGCCTGCGCCTGCGCGCCTATCGATTCGACAAATACAAGACCAAGAAAAAGGATGACGAGGAGAACGGCGAGAGCGCCGGCAAGGTGACGATCGGCGTCGCTGACGTCGCCGCGGCGCGCCGCGCCGCGCGCGACCGCGAGGCGGTCGCCGAGGGCGTCGAACTCGCCCGCACCCTGGTCAACGAGCCGCCGAACGTGCTCTTCCCGGAAGAATTCGCCAAGCGCGCCGCGGCTTTGGAAAAGCTCGGCGTCGAGGTCGAGGCGCTCGACGAAAAAGCCATGGCCAAGCTCGGCATGGGCGCGCTGCTCGGCGTCGGCCAGGGTTCGAACAAGGAGAGCCGCCTCGTCGTCATGCGCTGGCAAGGCGCCAAGAGCGCCAAGGCCAAGCCGATCGCCTTCGTCGGCAAGGGCGTCTGCTTCGACACGGGCGGCATTTCGATCAAGCCGGCCGCCGGCATGGAGGACATGAAAGGCGATATGGCCGGCGCGGCCTGCGTCGTCGGGCTGATGCACGCCTTGGCTCGCCGCAAGGCCAGGGTCAACGCGATCGGCGCGATCGGCCTGGTCGAGAACATGCCGGGCGGCGACGCAATCCGGCCCGGCGACATTTTAAAGTCGATGTCCGGCCAGACGATCGAGGTCATCAACACCGACGCCGAAGGCCGGCTCGTCCTCGCCGACGCGCTCTGGTACGTGCAGGACAAGTACAAACCCGCCTTCATGATCGATCTGGCGACGCTGACCGGCGCCATTCTCGTCGCGCTCGGCCACGAGCGCGCCGGGCTTTTCGCCAACAATGACGAACTCGCCGATCGGCTCGTCGAGGCCGGCAAGGCGACCGGCGAAAAAATCTGGCGGATGCCGCTCGATCCGGCCTACGACAAGCTGATCGACTCCAAATTCGCCGATGTGAAGAATACGGGCGGGCGCAACGCCGGCTCGATCACCGCCGCGCAATTTCTGCAGCGCTTCGTCAACAATACGCCTTGGGCGCATCTCGACATCGCCGGGACCGGCATGGGCTCGCCGCAAAACGAGATCAACCGGTCCTGGGCGTCTGGCTGGGGCGTGCGCCTGCTCGATCGGCTCGTCGCCGATCATTACGAGACGTGAACAAGGCCATGAGGCTGTTATCGAAAAGCGGCGCGGCTTTCATCATCGCCGTGCTCGCCGTCGCGCCGCCCGCGGCGGCCAAGTCGCCGCTCGCCGGTTGCGACGCGTTCATCGCCAATCTGCGCAAAGCGGCGGCCGATCTGCAGGTCGATTTCAACCATTCGATCATCGTCTCGCGCGCCAAGAGCAACGCCAGCGTCTTCGACGTCACCACCAATGCCGATGTCGACGGCACCCTGACATGCCGCGGCGACGAGATGGAGCGCTTCGAGGCGCGCGTCGCCGAGCCGGCCAACGCCCGCACCCTCTCCAATTTCGAGCGGTTCGAGAATGCCGGCCTCAGGGCCGCGCTCGGCTGGGACGAAGCCAAGGCGGCGGCCAAACTGCGCGAGATGAGTTCGGACGCCCGCGAATTCCT
>JAJPHH010000046.1 GCA_021325385.1 Alphaproteobacteria bacterium | reverse complement strand
TGCTGCGGATTGCGGCCGTCTCTCGTTTCGCTACACTCGAAGTGGCGTGAGCGACAGTGAGTTCGTCGCTGCGGATTGCGGCCGTCTCTCGTTTCGCTACACTGGGCCGGAAGATCATCGTGTCAATCGACAAGCTGCGGATTGCGGCCGTCTCTCGTTTCGCTACACTACACACGGCGCGCCCTATACCGATTGCTTCGCTGCGGATTGCGGCCGTCTCTCGTTTCGCTACACTGAATACCGTTCAATTCGTCGTATCCGAGTGGCTGCGGATTGCGGCCGTCTCTCGTTTCGCTACACTACAGGCTTGGACGTAACGCGCTTCAGCCGCGCTGCGGATTGCGGCCGTCTCTCGTTTCGCTACACTCCATCAGCTGGGGGCCTGCATCAGGGGCCCGCTGCGGATTGCGGCCGTCTCTCGTTTCGCTACACTCCGTCGAGAACGGCTTATCTCGAAACGTCCGCTGCGGATTGCGGCCGTCTCTCGTTTCGCTACACTTTCCACAACGACGATCCCGCTTGCGACGGGCTGCGGATTGCGGCCGTCTCTCGTTTCGCTACACTGGTGTTTCCCGCCGTCGTCACGGCGGTAACGCTGCGGATTGCGGCCGTCTCTCGTTTCGCTACACTGCGTCCTTTGCGGCGGCCCGTTGGATGTTCGCTGCGGATTGCGGCCGTCTCTCGTTTCGCTACACTTCGCGGTCGGTCATAGTCCTGCGTGAAGGCGCTGCGGATTGCGGCCGTCTCTCGTTTCGCTACACTGTGCGACGAAACGGAAAGCTCGATCTGCGAGCTGCGGATTGCGGCCGTCTCTCGTTTCGCTACACTAACGTCGGCAGGCGAGCCAACCGTTTATGCGCTGCGGATTGCGGCCGTCTCTCGTTTCGCTACACTAACGGCTCCAGCGCCTCCCGCGCGGCGGCGGCTGCGGATTGCGGCCGTCTCTCGTTTCGCTACACTGGCGCTGACCGGGACGATCAACAGCCTGCAGCTGCGGATTGCGGCCGTCTCTCGTTTCGCTACACTTCGCAAGAAGGGCGTCAATGTCACCGCCCAGCTGCGGATTGCGGCCGTCTCTCGTTTCGCTACACTGCGCTGTCATTGGCCGCCCTCCTGATAGCCGCTGCGGATTGCGGCCGTCTCTCGTTTCGCTACACTTCAGCAAGGCGCGATGATCCCGAAGCGGCAGCTGCGGATTGCGGCCGTCTCTCGTTTCGCTACACTCGGCGTTCGTGAACACGTCGAGGCCGATCAGCTGCGGATTGCGGCCGTCTCTCGTTTCGCTACACTCTCGTCAAGAGTCAATGGCTTGCTCAGCGCGCTGCGGATTGCGGCCGTCTCTCGTTTCGCTACACTCAACGCCGTCGTCAAGAATGGCGGCTACCCGCTGCGGATTGCGGCCGTCTCTCGTTTCGCTACACTTCCCTTTGCGCGTCGGCTTGCGTCCCTTGCGCTGCGGATTGCGGCCGTCTCTCGTTTCGCTACACTGCCTTGCTCGCAACCCGCTGAAATAACAGCAAAAACAGCGGGCAGAGGCATCAAAAAAGCTCCAATTGGGAGGGCGAAGGTTCTGCCTTCGCCCTCCTTTTTCCCCAGAACACCCGAATCCGCGAGAACTGTCGGTCGGTGATCGTCAGGAACCTCACCTCGCCTGCCGGCGGCAGTCTTTGGCCCATTCGCGCGATGTGGACCTCGCAGTTCTCGATCGAGGCGCAGTGGCGCGAATAGACGGAATATTGCATCATCGTGAAGCCGTCATCGAGCAGGTCTTTCCGAAACCGCGTGTAAGCCTTCCGCGCCGCCTGCGTATCGGTCGGCAGGTCGAACATGGCGATGACCCACATGCTGCGCCACCCCCAGGGCAATTGCGGAACGGGCGGGGCCTGCGCCATGCGTTCAGCTTTCCTCGTCGAACAGATCCGGCCCGAGGGGTAAGCCTTCGGGCAAAGCGAGCTTTCGGTCGTCCGAAGTCAGAGCGCGGCAAAGCGAAGCCGCGCTCGCCTGCAGAGCGAGCAAGAGCGGCGACCGCCGACCGCCGACGAGAACGGTCTCGTTGAAGAGCGAAAGCAGCGCCGCGCGCGTGGCGCGGTCGTCGAGCGTTGGCGCGCCGCCGTCGAGCGTCATCAGCTTGACCCGCCAATCGACAAAGGGCCGATAAGGCTCGAGCAGATCGTCGGCGAGGCAGAAGGGGTTACCGCGATTCTTATGGAACACGCCGAGCGAGGGGATGAGACCGGACGCGACGATCGCTCGCGCCGCGGCCGCACGAACCACCGCATAGCCGTAGTTCAGCGCCGCGTTGATCCCGTCCGCGGCTCGGTCGCGGCGAAAGTCTTTGCCGAACAACAAGGGCCAATAGCGCTGCGCGCCCTGCGCCTCGAGATTGTCGGGATCGCCCGAGCGCACGCGCCGCGCCATTTCGGCGAGCCCATGGCCGTCGCCGGCGAAATGCGTGAGCACGCAGGCCTGCTGCGAAAGTTTCGCCGAAACGAGGGCGCGCCAGATTTGCTTGCGCGTCGGCTCGGAGGCCTCCACCTGCGCCCGATGCCGCTCCGTCTGGACGTGATGCGCGTCGAGCGGCAACATCATGCCGGCGGGGAGATGGTCTCGGCCGCTGATCATGACGGTCGCGCCGGCGGCGAGGAGCTCGACGAGCACGGCCTGCGTGTAGCTCGCCCGCCGGTCGTCGACGATCAGTACGCCGATGTCCTCGATCGGCACAGTCGCGGGTTTGGCTTCCGGCCGCTCAATGACGAGCTGGCGATGCGCGACCGAAAGCCGCGTGCCGGGCGTGGCGATCTCGACCGTCTTACGCAACATGACGCAAACTCTTACAGCTCACGCTAACGCAAACGACGCTGCTGCTAATCATTCGCCGGGCGTACGCGGCCGATCGGATCGACGGAAATCTTTCGTCCACCCCGCTGAATGATCCCCGACGGCGCTGGAAGGAACTCCTCGCGTTTCCCGTCAACGCCGAGGCGCTTGGCCTCAGTCAACGTAGAAGGTCTTGCGTCGGTGTGTCGGGTAAGAACGACTTGTCCATTCGCCCAAGCGCCTTGGACGATCCAAACGCCTTCCTTGTCGCCGGACGGAAACAGAATTGCCTCCCCAGGCGATAGCGACATTAGGAAGGCGGCTCCGTCGCCGCGGTCTCGCCGAATCATCGGTTCGCGTCGCGAGAGTCTCGTGATCGCCTCCCATAAGGGGACCGTATCGAAGTCAATATCCCCATTTGACAAGCGATAGATCGCAATGTGGTGGTTGTTCGAAGGATCGACAAAACCATTGAGCGCAGGTCTCATAAGGTCTTTCTGTTGTGTTGTCATAACGCGGACCTTACGGACTTCAGGGCCCTCAACACTCATTCGCGGGTAGGGAGGATAAGCTTTTTTAGGATCACCGCCCGCGGCGTTCAAATGTGTGGCGAGAACTTGCCGCACGCCTGCGTCACGGACGACGAATTTGACCGTTCTGGTAATTTGTTCTGGCCGTTCGAGTTTCAGCGCCTCGAGGGTAAGGGTTTGGACATCTACTCGTTTGACGTAGACCCCCAGCGTCGTTCCATTCTTGAGGATGTCCTCTTTTGCGTAGCCAACCGGTTTTTCATCGTGCAGCGGTCCAGAAACTTTTTTCCGCACGCGGTGAGAGACGATGACTTTTCCGATCGTTGCTTCAGCGTCCTGGCGGATTGTCGGCCAAGGCGCGGTCGGCAAATCTGCCTCGGACGGCTTGCGCGCAAGGCCCTTTCGATGCAAGCCCTCTATTTCGAAATAGTGAGATAACTGCTGTGTGTCATTGCGATGCGTACAGGCGACGACGAGCGCGTCGATGGCGTGATGCAGGTGGTTTGCGCGCGTCTTCTTGCCGCCCTTGCCCACAATGCCAATGTCGTTGAGCTTCCAAAGTTTTCGCAATTGTGCGGTAGCGCGACCCGTCACTGCCTCGACATTAACAGGAGATTGAAGCCCTTCGTCGGGCCATAGACGCTTTAGCATTGCCATTGCTTCGCGCGCTGCATAGGCAGTATCGACGAGCTGTCGCTCGGTGAAATCCGCTTTTATCGACTCGGCGACAAAGCGCCTGATTTTACCAGGCGACATGGCTTTGTCGCGCGCCAAGGCGTCGAGATTTTCTTTGACAAGCATCCACTGATGGGGCTTGTCCCGGAAGTACTCGAACGGCGTTCGATTTCCCTTTGCAATGTTAATGTCGCGGCGGCAAAGCGTTTTGTTGCGCAACCCATCGTCGAATGAAATTGAGCGCGGCCATATATGCTCGATTTCGAATCGACCTGTTCGGAACAGATCGTCGAAACAAATCTTGTCCAGCGTGTATGGACATTGTTCACGGCACTCTTTCCAGAGCAACCACTTGTCAATATCGTCGCTCAATGGGTTCGGGATGCCCTTCGAGACGAGATCTTTTTGCGCCTCCTCGCGCCGTCGTTCGTTCGCACGCATGCGCTTGGTCCGCTCTTCACGCTCGGCCTTCGAGAGGCCTATCTGGCGCGCGAGTTCGATGCGGATGCGGTCAGGCTTGCCGTAGACTCTGATCAGGTTGTTAACGACTTTGCGTAATTCATTCTGGACGCGAATGACGGTCGGATTGCGCAACGAAGACAGCCTTCGTTGCTCATCACGGTCTTTTGGAGAAGGGAGTTCGTTAAAGAACTCCCCGGTCGGCCGCTCGCGGTCCGGAAAATTGGCGTCGCGCCACGCCTCCCACTCCGGCGAGTTCAGAAGCGCGCTGAAGCGGTTGCCCGCTTCGAGTTCGGGCAGCATGATTTCCAACGCCTTGGTCGAGAACGGCTCCCAGCCTTGCGGGAAATGTAGTTTCGCGAGGGCCGATGCTTGCTCGCTTGACGTGCCGAACTCGCGGACGAGTTTGGCCGCGACTTCGGCACGTCGAGTCGCACGCTCCTTTTCCGGTCGAATAACGATGCGCCGCTTTCCAATTTGCCCTCCGATTTTGCCGTAATCAGCCTCTCGCAAGGCTTCTGGCAGAAAAGCGCGCAGCTCAGATTTGTGTGGGTATGAGTCCCAATCGGGCTCAAATATCTTCATGAGGCCCCGCTCAACGGCGTTTCCCTTCAGGCTGCCTTTTTCATCGCCGTATTCGAGGTTGAACTTGACGTATTTGGCGCTCTCACCGCGCGCCTTGAACAACGGTTCAAGCGTGGCGCGGACACCGGGCCAAGTTATGCTCCCTTGTGCAGCGAGCTTTGCAAGTATGGCAACTCGTTCTTCCTTATCGAGCCTTCGTGCGTTACCGCCGGCGATTTCTAGGTTGTTGAGCTTCTCCAGCATCACTCGTTGCTGGGAGAGCCACGAACCCTTCGGGCAGAGCGGCGCGCCAGGAATGAGGGAGCACGAGCCCAGCGTCGACTCGCGCCAGAAGACCGGTCGTTGCGCGAAGATTGCCTCGTGCAACGCACCGACGAATGCGTCATCCCGCAGCGCAGCGTGGTGATGCTTCTGCACTTCTACCAGGCGGCTGAACTCCTCGTCGACTATTGCGCGCGTGGCGTGCTCGTTGCGCTTGCGCTGAGCCGGCGGTCCGCCCTTGGGCGGTCCGGATGGACCGCGAGACGCGAGTATTTGGCCGAGCGTTTGCCCACTGGCCTTCAGCGCAACGACAAAGCGCTCGCGCTTCTGCTTCTGTTCTTCCTCTTCGTTCCTCGGCTTGGTTTCCTGCTTCGGCCGGCGCTTCTGCTTTCCTTTCGGAGCCTCTTCGTCGTCAATGATAGTATCCAGTTCTTCGCCTTGGGCGAGGTCGCGCTCTTTGAAATGACGGCGTTTGGACAGGTGATATAAAGCGCGCCCAAGTTCATGGGGCGCCAGCGCCTCGCTGAGCCCGCGCGCCCGGAGCACATACGGGTCCATTTGCTTAGGCTCACCCTTCTTGGGCTCCATCATTAGCTGCCATTCCGCGCTGCCGAGCTTTGGTAGCAACCCTCTTTCGCTCAGCAGTTCGTTGAGCAAACGCCGCCTCTTCCGCCGACGGCGCAGTTGCCGCCGCATCATGCGTTTAGCGCGGCGTTGCTGGTTGAGTGGCGTCCCGTCAGCGTCGCGCGCCTCGGGGAAAATACGCACGCCGAGGCCGGGGCAGCCGCCCGCGTTCACAATTCGACCTTGATTGCGCTCCTCGTCGAGATCGACGACCGCGAAGCCGACGGAGGTTGTGCCGATATCCAGCCCGAAGATGCGCATGCCCCCCAACCTCTTGTTTTTGCAGGGAGGCATGTTATACGAATAAATGTAGCGAAACGAGAGGCGGTCGCTTTTCGCAAGCAAAACGACCCTTCGTGCGGGCTGGGCAACCCAAGGTCGAATGCCCAATCTTATGGGCGGCGCGGATCAGCGCCGCCTTTTCTATGATGAGCGGATCAACTGAAGGCCGATCCAGACAAGGTGGCCCGATCCTGAGAAATTGACGAGGTCCTCGGCCTGATGTGGCTGACGCTTCACAAACGGTTATCGGATGGAAAGGCTTCGACGTCGGTCGGCGCGGCCGACCTCTGTGCCAAGAGACTGATCAACGCCGCAGCGCGGCCGGTCAAGCCAGGATCGAAAGGCTGACCAGACGCGTAAGACGCGTCTGGCGGCGTCAGGCGCGGCGCGCCTGACAGCGTTTCATATCAGCTCAACCTTACCTTGCTGGAGCGTGGGCCTCGTCGAGGCGCTGTTCCGCAAAGCTTTCGAGCGCAGCAGGGCTGGCCGCCGGGGCGGGATCAACGCGAACATTCAGTCAGGGCGGCAAGCGCTTGTCAGCGCTTCCCCGCTTTATCCGCGCGCCTCTTGCCTGCCGGCCTCTCGGCTTGTTTCGGCGCGCCTGTCGTGGTTGGCGAGATTGGCGGCGGATCGCTGGCGGGGAAGGAATCGTCGATCGCCTGATCGAGCTTTTCGTCTTTGCGCGCCTTCGAGGGGTCGGGGCGCGGCGGCTGGCGGGCGGGGGCGCCCGCCGCAGTCGGCGTGAAGGCGGGCGGATCGCTGGCCGGGAACGACTCCCGATCGGCTTCGTCCGCCCGTTCGTCGAGGCGTTTCTTCGCCCCTCCTGGCTCTTCGGCGCGGCGCTTCATCTCGATCCTCCTTCCCGGCGCGTTGGAGAAAAGATTTGCGCGCCGCGCCCGAGCTTCACGGCTTCTTCGGCTCGGCGGACGCGTCAGGCTTGGCCGCCTCGCCCGGCTTGGCGGCTTCCGCAGGCTTGGCGGCGTCGGCCGGCGGCGCGTCGTTGCGGACGATTTTCGCGCCGTCGCGGAGCTGCGTGATCAATTCGCTCTGCGCCTTCTGCACGACATAGCGCGCGGCCTGGTCCTTGACTTGCTCGAAGGGCGGGAATTGCTTCATCCGCCGCTCCTCGACCTTGATGACGTGCCAGCCGAACTGAGTTTTGATCGGATCGGAGACCTGGCCCGGCTGCAGCTTGAACGCCGCGTCGGCGAATTCGGGCGCCATCTTGTCCTTGGTGAACCAGCCGAGGTCGCCGCCTTCGGCGCCGGGATCTTTCGAGATTTCGGTCGCCACCTTGGCGAAATCCTCGCCCGCCTTGACCCGGGCGAGCGCGGCTTTGGCCTCGGCCTCGGTCGGAACCAGGATATGACGGGCGTGAATTTCCTCCTGCGGCGGCTGCGCCTTGGCCGCCTCGTCATAGACCTTGCGTTCCGCGTCCTCGGTCGCCGCCGATTTGGCGACATTGCCGAGCAGGGCCTCCATCAGCAGCTTGTCATGCGTATAAGCGGCCTTGCGCGCGAATTCCGGGCTGGAATCGAGCTTGTCGGCGGCGGCCTTGCGGGCGACGAGCTTCAAATCGATGAGATAGTCGAGCACGTATTTGTCGCGCTCCGCGCCTTCCAGGCTCTGCGGCAGGCCCGGACCGATATCCTCCATCGCGACATCCAGGTCGTTCTGCGTGATCGGCTGGCCGTCGATCGTCGCCAGGACCTTGTCGTCGGCGAAAGCCGGGGCGGTGAGAAAGAGAGCCCCGAGCGCGACGGCAAGGGCCAAGGGACGCGCGTCGAGCCGCGCGAAATTCGGGAAAGGCATGGAGACTCCTTTGGCGGACGCGCTCGCCGGCCGACCGCATTGAGAGCCGCCGGTATAAAGGGGAACGCGGAAAATGGAAATCGCGTTCCGCCTCAGCCGCCCCGACCGGCCTTCTCAGCGGCAAGAAGGGCAGGATTAGGGCCGCTCCGGGGCGCTCGGACGGCCTTTGACCGCCAGTCAGGCGGCGAGGCGACTTTTGCCCCGTGTCGCGTTTCTCCGCTCGCTTCGCCATGTCAGGCGAGGACGTGCAGGCCGGGCTCGAAGCCCTGCCGCCGCAACGGCGCCGCGACGATCCGCGCGCCCGGCAGCGCGTGATAGATCGCCAGATAGTCCCTGGCCATGCGCTTGGCTGTGAAGCGGCGCTCGAAAGCCGCTCGCACGCGCGCACGGCCGCGGAGTTCAATAAAAAAGGGCCCGGCCGGGCGGCCGAGCCCTCGAGGACTTCAGTAGTCCATGTCGCCCATGCCGGCGCCGGGCGCGGCGGGCGCGGCGGCGGGCTTCTTCGGCTTTTCGGCGACCAGGGCTTCGGTGGTGATGAGCAGCGAAGCGACCGAGGCCGCGTCTTGCAGCGCGGTGCGGACGACCTTGGCAGGGTCGATGACGCCGGCTTTGACGAGGTTCTGGTACTCGCCCGTCGCAGCGTTATAACCCCACGCATAATCGTTCTTCTCGACGAGCTTGCCGATGACGAACGATCCGTCCTCGCCGGCGTTTTCGACGATCTGGCGCGCCGGAATCTGAATCGCCCGGCGGATGATGTCGACGCCGGCCTTCTGATCGTCGTTCTCCCATTTGACATTGTCGAGCGCCTTCAGCGCGCGCAGCAGCGCGACGCCGCCGCCCGGCAGGATGCCTTCTTCGACCGCGGCCCGCGTCGCATGCAGCGCGTCGTCGACGCGATCCTTCTTCTCCTTGACCTCGACTTCGGTCGCGCCGCCGACGCGGATCACCGCGACGCCGCCGGCGAGCTTGGCGAGACGCTCTTGCAGCTTCTCGCGGTCATAGTC
>JAJPHH010000001.1 GCA_021325385.1 Alphaproteobacteria bacterium | reverse complement strand
TTCCCGGCCGCGCGATCTTGGCCTTGCCGAGCGGCACGCGATAATGGCCGTCCGGCACTTCGCTGTGCGGATGGCCCTCCCAGCTCGTCGCCGGCCGGTCGTGATGGCCGTCGAACGGCCCGGCATAGAGGCGCTTCGGCTCCAAGAAGATGATCGGATCGTCGTCTTCGATCGACGAGATCAGCAGGCCCTTGGCGTCGTAGGGATTGGACGGAACGACGGTCTTCAAGCCGCAGACATGGGTGAACAATGCTTCCGGACTCTGGCTGTGCGTCTGCCCGCCATAAATGCCGCCGCCATACGGCGTGCGTACCGTTAGAGCCGACCAGAACTCGCCGGCGGAGCGATAGCGCAAGCGCGCCGCCTCCGACGCAAGCTGGTCGAAAGCGGGGTACGAATAATCGGCGAACTGGATTTCGACCACCGGCCTCAGGCCGTAGACGCCCATGCCGATCGCCGCGCCGACAATGCCGCCTTCGCTCAGCGGCGTATCCAGGACCCGCCGCGCGCCGTACTTTCTTTGTAAGCCTTCCGTGCAGCGGAACACGCCGCCGAAATAGCCGACATCCTCGCCCATCAAAAGGACGTTCTCGTCCTTGCCGAGCATCACGTCCATTGCCGAATTCAGGGCCTGCGAGAGGGTCATCGCGCTCATTTCAAGGCCCTGAACTCTTCGCGCTGGCGCTTGAGATGCGGCGGCATCTCTCGGTACACGTCCTCGAACATGGTCTCGGCCGGATGCTGCTCGCCTTTGCCGAGCACGCCGAGCGCCTCGGCCTTCTTGGCCGCGCTCTGCACCTCGTCCTCGACCTCCGCGCCGAGCTGGGTATGGCGCGCTTCGCTCCACTCGCCGCACGCGATCAGATGCTGTTTCAGCCGCGGGATCGGGTCGCCGAGCGGCCAATGCTCCCATTCGTCGGCCGGCCGGTAGCGGCTCGGATCGTCGCTCGTCGAGTGCGCGGCGGCGCGATAGGTGACGAACTCGATCAAGGTCGCGCCGAGATTGGCCCGCGCCCGCTCCGCCGCCCAGCGCGTGACCGCGATCACCGCGAGCAGATCGTTGCCGTCGACGCGCAGACCCGGCAGGCCGTAGCCGATGGCGCGATCGGCGAAGGTCGCGTTCTCGCCGCCGGCGAAGCCCTGGAAAGTCGAGATCGCCCACTGATTGTTGACCACGTTGAGAATGACGGGCGCGCGATAGACCGCGGCGAAGGTCAGAGCGTAATGAAAATCGCCCTCGGCCGTCGCGCCGTCGCCGATCCAACCCGCCGCGATCCGGCTGTCGCCTCTATAGGCCGAGGCCATGGCCCAGCCGACCGCCTGGATGAATTGCGTCGCGAGATTGCCGGAAATGGTGAAGAAGCCTTCCTGGGGCACGGAATAGAGGACGGGCAATTGCCGGCCCTTCATCCGGTCGCCGGCATTGGCGAAGCATTGGCAGGCCATGTCGTAAAGCGACCATTCGCGGGCGATCAACAGGCCGGGTTGGCGATAGGTCGGGAACATCATGTCGCCCGGCGCCAAAGCCATGGATTGGCCGACGCCGATCGCCTCCTCGCCGGTGCATTTGATGTAGAAAGAGGTCTTGCCCTGGCGCTGCGCGCGCAACATGCGATCGTCATAAGCCCGCGTCGTCATCATGTAGCGCAGCGCGCGGCGCATCTCTTCGGCGCTCAATTGCGGATCCCAGGGTCCGACGGCGCCGCCCTCGTCGTCCATCACCCGAATGATGGCGTCGGCAAGATCGCGGATTTCCTGCGGCGCCACGTCGATCGGCGGACGGCGGACCTCGCCCGGCTTGGCGATGCGCAGGCCGCTGAAATCCACCTTCTGGCCAGGGCGGAATTTCGGCTCTGGAATATGCAGGCTGAGCGCCGGCTTGGCGGGCTGAAGGGAATGAATGGGCTTGGCCTCGTTCACGCGTTCCTCCGCGCCGGGCTAATCTTTTGGCGGCCCCGAAGTCTAAACGGGAATGCGCTTTCCGTCGATTCGCCGCAAACTCGATAATCCATCTGCGCCGCGTTTGTTCCCGATTGCGCCGCGATGGCGGGTCGTGCACGTTTCTTGCAATGCCGTTCCGGCGAAAGCGGGATCCGGGCGAGCCGCCCCGCCTCGAGGCTCGCTCCGGATTTCCGCTTGCCGGAAGACATTGCAGTTGAAGCGAGGAAAACATGGCCATGGCGGTCGACGACGGCGCCGAGGCGCGAAGCTCCCGCCTTGCCGCCTTTCTCGCCGAGATCGGCGACGTTCCGATCATCACGGACATGCAAGTCGTTCGCCGCCGCTCGCGCGACTTCTTCTGGTACAGCCCGATTCTCAACGCTGAATTGCACGGCAAATCGGCGGACGTGATCGTGACGCCGCGCAACGAAGCCGACGTGATCGCCATCGCGCGCGCGGCCGCCCTTCACGGCGTGCCGCTGACGCCGCGCGGCGGCGGCACCGGCAATTACGGCCAGGCCGTGCCGCTGAAAGGCGGCGCGCTCGTCGATTTCAGCGCAATGAATCGGATTTTGTGGAGCAAGCCGGGAATCCTGCGCGTCGAGGCCGGGGCCAAGATGGGCGCCATCGACGAAGAATTACGGCCATCGGGATGGGAGCTGCGGATACACCCGTCGACCAAGCGGACCGCGACGATCGGCGGCTTCGTCGCCGGCGGCTCCGGCGGCGTGGGCTCGATCACCTATGGCGGCTTGCGCGATCCCGGCAATATCAATGCGGCGCGGATCGTCACCGTCGAGCGCGAGCCGCGCGTGATCGAGCTGCGCGCCGCCGCGGCGCAGAGAGTGAACCGCGCGTTCGGCACGACCGGGCTCATCACCGAGCTGGAGGCGCCGCTTGCGCCGGCTTGGCCTTGGATCGACGTGATCCTCGCTTTCGACGATTTCATGACGGCGGTCGAGACCGGCCGCGCCATCGCCCTCGCCGACGGGATCGTCAAGAAGCTGCTGACGCCGATCGCCTGGCCGATCCCGACCGCTTTCACCGACATCAAAGATCATTGCCCTGCGGGCAAAAGCCTGCTCGTCGCGATGATCGCCGAACCCTCCTTGGAGATTTTTCGCTCGCTGATCGGCACGGGCGTCGTGACTTACGAAGCGCCGAGCAACGAGAGCGCCGGCAAGGTCCCGCTCTACGAATATTGCTGGAACCACACGACGTTGCACATGCTGAAGGGCGATCGTTCGATCACCTATCTGCAATGCCTTTTTCCGCACGACCGCCTGATTGCGACGGTGGCGAAGATGGTCGCGACCTTCGGCGACGAAGTCATCCATCACCTCGAATTCTCGCGCTATGCCGGCCATGTCACCGCCAGCGCCTTGCCCATCGTGCGCTACAAGAGCGCCGAGCGGCTCAACGAGATCATCGCCGCCTACGAGGCGAACGGCGTCTTCGTCGCCAATCCGCATGTCTACACATTGGAGGACGGCAGCCGCTACCGTCGCGCCGACGCCGATCAATTCGGGTTCAAAGCCGAGGTCGATCCCCATGGCTTGCTCAATCCTGGCAAGATGAAGAGCTTCGTCGGCCGGCCCTGGACGGCGGCGTAGAGAGCGAGTTGCTTTTGGGTATACCCCACTCGTCATTGCGAGCGAAGCGAAGCAATCCATTCGTAGGGCTCAGCCCTATGAATGGATTGCTTCGTCGCTTGCGCTCCTCGCAATGACGTCTCGAGCGATTCGGCCTAAACGCAATTTTCTCTAGCATCCTTCGCTCACACTCTCGCGACCGTCGCCGGGTCCAGTTCATCGTTAAAATATTTGCGTAACGCCGCGCGGAACTCCTCGCGCTCCGGCGCGGCGATCGCAAACAGCGTCAGGCTGGAATGAAACTTCAGATCGTCCGGCGAACCGAAAATCTGATGCGCGCTTCGTCCTTCGACGGCGAGCGTCAGCCTTACGCAATCGAGGAGTCGCGGGCCGAGAATAGGATGGGCGAGATAGGCGCGCGCCTCGTCTTTCGAGGAGATCGCATAATATTGCGACGTCGCGCTTTGGCCCAAGCCGCGGATTTGCGGGAAGACGAACCACATCCAATGGCTCGCCTTGCGCCCCGCCGCGAGTTCCGCTCGCGCGGTCTCGTAGACGGCGCCTCCCGCGCCGGCCGGCGCGTCCTGGGCGGCGACGAAGCGCCGGAGATCGAAAGCGTCGGTCATGACGTGAGCGCGCGCTGATCCGCTGATCGGAGTTTCGCGCTGAATCGCTTTCGACGCCAGGAGGTCGACGGATCACAAATGGGTGAGGCTTCGCCCTTGCGGCAAAAAAAGACCCGCGCCTGGCGGGGCCAGACGCGAGCCGCAGGTCGACCGCTTGCCGGTACATCCGCGGCAAAGCGGATCGACGAATTCTTGAAGCGCTTAGAGAGCGCGCAGATTGTCCGCCGAGGACTTGCCGGTCCGGCGGTCGGCGGCGAGCTCGAACGAGAGCTTCTGGCCCTCTTGGAGGCCAGACAATCCAGCGCGCTCGACGGCGCTGATGTGAACGAAAACGTCCTTCGCGCCATCCTCAGGCTGGATGAATCCGAAACCCTTCTGGCTGTTGAACCACTTTACGGTTCCTCGCATATGCTTACTTCCTTGCGTACGTGTTGAGGCCGCCCGCTACCGGGCGCGGCCCACTTCTCCGAGATTTGGTAGAAATTCGTCAGTCCGACGCAAAAGCGGCGAGGCCAAGTCGTTCGGCCGAAGCTCGATCGCCCGCAGATAGCCTCGTTTGCTTCGAATTGCAAGGCAGAAATGGCTCGCTTCTGAAAATTCTCCAACTCGGCTGGCTATTTCGCGCTGTCGATCCCATATAGAACTCATTGTCCGCGCCGCGCGCTCGGCGGCCGGCCGGGAGGTCGGTTGCCGTCCCGCCTCGCTTACGGGAGTTCGCCGCTCCCATCGCCAATCGCGCGCCGACAGCGCGCGACCTTTTCAAGGCTGCCGCTTCTGTCGGTCTGGAGTCCCCGCTTGCAAGTGCTCGTACGTGACAACAATGTCGATCAGGCGCTCCGCGCTCTGAAAAAGAAGCTGCAGCGAGAAGGCGTTTTTCGGGAAATGAAGCGGCGACGCTTTTACGAGAAGCCCTCCGAGAAGACGGCGCGCGAAAAATCCGAAGCGAAGCGCCGCGCCCGTAAGCTTGCCCGAAAGCAGGCGATCCGCGAAGGGCTGATCGCGGCGCCAAGCAGAGGGAGAGCCGCGCGGGCCAAGCCTGCGCCATCGCCTCGGCCGGCGCAGGCCGGCGACGGCATGTGAGGCCATCATGAAACTTTACATCTTCAAGTCCGAGACGCGGACCGACCTCAGAGCGTTTTGCGACGAGTCGTCAGGCGCAAAGCTGCCGGATCGGTTTCGGCCCTGGCGCGCCATCGGCGTCGTGCGTCCCGACCGAGCGCCGCCGCACAATTTTCCGCGTGCGGCGATCGAGCAAGGCATCGCCGACAACGGGTTCCAGCTCTGGCGGCTGAAGAAGTCTTGAGGTTCGCCAGGCGGGTCGACATCGAGACGAAACGATGAACGGGCAGTCGCCCTCCGCCGCCACGGCGATCATTGCGTTTACGAGATCCAACCGTCATTGCGAGCGAAGCGAAGCAATCCAGGACACTCCGAGGTTCCTGAATTGCTTTCGTCGCATTGCTCCTCGCGAATGAGGTCGACGGCGAATTTCACAACGGCTTCGGCTCGAAAGGATTCAGGACCGCGACCCTTCAGCGATCGTGAGCACGCTGAGATACATATTCGAGGAGCGCACGTCGCTGAACCGCGGCGGCTTGCGCAGTTCCGATAAGACCACCGTGTCCGGCAGGAACATCAGAAGTCAAAGTCCCGAAAGCGGCCGTCAAGACGTTCGAACTCTTCGCCATCGGTCGGCATGGCAAGCAGCATTTCGGCAAAGCTCGGCGCCTCGAGGCGCTCCAGCCGGCGCAGACGCTCGTACTCGTCGGCGGCGACCACGACCACGGCGGGCTTGCCGTGTTTGGTGACAATCTTCGGCCGTCGACGCGCCGCCTCGACGACCTCGCTGAATCGGCTCTTGGCGTCTTGAATCGACCAGAACGTCTTGCTCATGGGCGCAGTTTAGCTAGAAAATCTGGCGGAATTAAAATTGCAGCGCTTTTCCCTCAAGAGGCATTAATCGCCCAGAACGAGAACCAATACGACGGCGTGACGCCGAGGATTCGCTGATCATTCTTATTTCTGAGCATTAAGTAGAGTAGCTTTGGTAAAAGTCCCCAGATTTTGAACACATTCATGACTCGTACGGGAAAGGCCGCATTTTGAGATCCAATTTTCAGGACGTTAAGCTTTGAATAGATATGCCCAAACTCTGCAGCTTTTCGCCAATAAGACAGCCCCTCATCCTTATCCCCTAAGTCACCGAAGCCAAAGTAGTAGACGTTGCCGAGTTCATAAAAGGCCGGCATATATTTCTTCGCGGCAAGATTCCGCAGCCGGTTGACGCCCCGCATGTCGGACTCGCCCAATTCGATGACAGCCAATCTGAGATTGGTTTCGAGGTCTCCAGAGGCGGCCAAGCTCTCCAGTCTGCTCTTGGCTATGAGCTTATTTTCGGGCGTTCCTCCGTGATAGTAGAGCGCCACCGCCTTGTATAATTGGCCGCCCAGGGCGTCTTCGTCAGGGAGTTCCATTGCCAAACCCTAACGCCAAGCGGCGCGCCCTGGCTACGCCATGGCGACAACGCCGCCGCGACTCATGCACCGCGACTCATGGCCGAAATCTCCGCCATATCGCGTTCGCTCACCTCGAAATCAAAGATCGCGAAATTCTCCTCGAGATGCGCCCGCCGCGCCGCCTTCGGGATCGCGACCAGCCCTCTTTGGATGTGCCAGCGCAGCGCGACTTGCGCGGCGCTCTTGCCATGCGCGGCGCCGACCCGCCTGAGCAGAGGATCGCTCGCCAGCGCGCCCTTGCCGAGCGGGCGATGCGAGACGAAAGCGACGCCCAGCTTGCGGCACTCCTCGACCAGCGCCGATTGATCGTACCTCGGATGGCATTCGCATTGATTGGCGACGATCGGCTCGCTCGACAGCGCGGCCGCTTCGCGCAGCAGCTCGATCGAGAAGTTCGACACGCCGATATGGCGGGTCAGGCCGCGACGCTTCGCCTCGCAGAGCGCGGCGATCGAGTCCTTCAGCGGGATCGACGGATTGGGCCAATGGATCAGCAGCAGGTCGACGATCGGCAATTGCAGCCGCGCCAGGCTCGCCTCGGCAGAGCGCTGCAGATCGCCCTGGCCGATATCGCTGCTCCACACTTTCGTGGTGACGAAGACCTCGTCGCGCGGAACGCCGGCGGCGCGAAGCCCCTCGCCGACCTCGCGCTCATTGCCGTACATCGCCGCGGTGTCGACATGGCGGTAGCCGAGCCTCAGCGCATTGACGACGGCTTCCGCACATTCGCGTCCGCGCAAATTCCATGTGCCGAGGCCGAGCGCCGGAACGCGCGCGCCTCCGGCGGTCACGAGCGGCGCAGCCGCGCTCATTCGCTTTTCTCCGCTTCGTAGCGCGCTCGGGTCTCGGCGTTGGGCGGATAGAGGCCGGGCAGCGCCGTCCCTTTCTCGACCTCGGCCATGATCCAGGCTTCGAGCTTCTCCTGTTCGCGCGCCTCGGCGACGATCGCGGCGAGCAGCGCGTCGGGGATCAGCACGGCGCCGTCGCCATCGGCGACGACGACGTCGCCGGGCATGATCGCGACGCCGCCGCAGCCGATCGGCTCGCCCCAGCCGACAAAGGTCAATTCCGCCACCGAAGGCGGCGCCGCGACGCCGGCGCACCAGACCGGCAGGCCCGTCGCCGCGACGCCGGCGCCGTCGCGCACCGCGCCGTCCGTGACGAGGCCGGCAAGGCCGCGCTTCTCCATCCGCGCGCAGAGAATGTCGCCGAATATGCCGGCGCTGGTTACGCCCATCGCGTCGACCACGGCGACGTCGCCCGGCGCCATCGCCTCGATCGCCGCCCGGGTCGAGCGCGGCGACGACCAGGATTCCGGCGTGGCGAGGTCCTCCCGCGCCGGAACGAAGCGCAGCGTGAAGGCGCGGCCGGCGACGCGCTTCCCCGCCGCCGCGCCGAACGGCTTCGGCCCGCGCATCGCGACCCGGCGCAGGCCCTTCTTCAGGAGAACGGTGGTCAGCGTCGCGGTGGAGATGGCGGAGAGTTCGGCGGCGATCGCAGGATCGAGCGGCATGGCGGGCTCCGAGGGGGCGGCGAGAATGGCGCAGGCGCGAAGCTGCGTCCAGTCGCGGCGCTGCTATCCGCCCCGCGAAGCGGGGCCGATAAGACCACCGCGCACACGTACCTTACGATTTTTCCTCGCTCCACAGGCACCATCGGCCCGTTGTGGCCTTACGACCCGCGGTGTTTTGATGAAGCAGGTTATTTATCAGTAGAATCAACGCAGTACGTAGCGAGTCCGGGCTCCATCGGAAACAAATTGTTGACGTCGCTTCGGAATGCGACGACCATAGGAAGAACAAAAATCATCCGAAAGCAACTCGTATAAAACGGAATCCAAATTTTTCGCCTCGTAACCCTTTGAAATTCCCCGATTCGCGGAAATATGGATTTGGAGAAATTTGGCGTCGGCGTACGAGCCCGCCCAACCAGGAAGACGTACTTTCCCTTACGTCAGTTGCCTGAGAAACGTACCCGCGGCGCGCTCACGCCGCTTTCAGTCGCCGCAGCTTGCTCAGCAGCGTGTCCGCCGGTCCTTGCGGGTGCGCGGCGCCCAGCCGGCCAGCGCATAGGTCGCCGCCCTGAGTTGGTCGGCGAGCGCCTGACGGTCCTTGATATGGGCGATCTCCTCGAACGGGATCGGCGCGCCGATCGCGACCGGCAGCGTCGTACCGATCCGGCTCTTCACTTCGTGGAAAATCAGCGACAGCCGCAAGGTGAGGCTCAGATGGCTGGCGATCTGGAACAGCCGGCTGTTCTGGCCGCCGAAATAGATCGGCGTCACGATCGCCTCGGTCCTCTGGATGAGCTGGGCGACGAAAGGCCGCCAGCGCGCGTCGACCGCCGGCCGCCGGCCAAGCCGATCGGGCGCGGTCGAGACTGCGCCGGCCGGAAAGACGACCACCGCGCCGCCCCGCGCCAGATGCGCTCGGGCGGCGGCGCGGGTCCTGAGATTGGTTTCCCGCGCCTCCGTCGTGTCCGTGAAGTCGACCGGCAGGACGAAGTCGCGGACTTCACGGGCGCGCAGCAGGACCGAATGGGTGAGGACCAGGAAGTCCGGCCGCACCTTCTCGACGAGCCAGGACATGACGATGCCGTCGAGCACGCCATAGGGATGGTTGGCGACGAAGATCGCCGGCCCGGTTCGCGGCGCGCGGGCGAGAGCCGCGGCTTCGTAGCGTATGTCGAGGTCGAGCGAGCGCACCGCCGCCTGCCAGAAGCTCTCGGCCGGCCGCGGCTTGCGCTGGTTTTGGAGATAGAGCCGCTTCAAATGCGGCTGGCCGGTCGCCCGCTCGACCAGCCGAATGACGCCGCGCTTGAGCGGCGGGTCCGACCGCTCCGCATAGGAGAAAAGGTAATCGTCCATCGCGCCGCGGTAGCCTTCGCCCGTGAAAGATTGATGACGGCGTCGGGCTCAGCCGCGCGATTTGGCGAGCCGGTCGAAAGCCATCAGTTCGCCGATCAGGCTTTCGAATTGGCTGAGCGGCAGCATGGCCGGCCCGTCCGAGGGGGCGCGGTCCGGGTCTTGATGCGTCTCGATGAACACGCCGGCGACGCCGACCGCGACCGCCGCCCGGGCCAGGACCGCGACGAATTCGCGCTGGCCGCCGGAAGCGGCCCCCTGCCCGCCGGGCTGCTGCACCGAATGCGTGGCGTCGAAAATGATCGGCGCGCCAGTCTCCGCCGCCATGATCGGCAGCGCCCGCATGTCGGAGACGAGCGTATTGTAGCCGAAGCTGGCGCCGCGCTCCGTGACGAGGACGTCGCGGCCGCCGGCGCTGGCGAGCTTGGCGACGACGTGCTTCATGTCCCAGGGCGCCAGGAACTGACCTTTCTTCACATTGACCGCCCGCCCGGTCCGCGCCGCGGCGACCAGCAGGTCGGTCTGCCGGCAAAGGAAGGCGGGAATTTGCAGCACGTCGACCGCCTCGGCCACGATCGCGCATTGACCGGCCTCGTGGACATCCGTCAGGACCGGAAGTCGCAAACGCTCCCTGATCTCGGCGAAGATCGGCAAAGCCTGGCCGAGGCCCACGCCCCGCGCCGCCGTCCCCGAAGTGCGGTTCGCCTTGTCGAAGGAGGTCTTGAAGACGAGGCCGAAGCCGAGCTTCTCGGCGATCGCCTTCAGCGCGCTCGCCATTTCCAGCGCATGGGCGCGGCTTTCGAGCTGGCACGGCCCGGCGATGACGGCGAGCGGCAGCTTCGCGCCGAAGCGCGCCGCGCCCGCCCCCTGCCCGATCTCGACCGCTGAATGATTGTCCATCGCCCCATCGACAATAAGAACAACGCGGGCGCTCGCCCACCGCCCGCCATTGTCATTCCCGCGAAAGCGTTATTCCCGCGGAAGCGTCATTCCCGCGGAAGTGTCATTCCCGCGAAAGCGGGAATCCAGGCTGAGCTCGTCCGAAAGCGCGGTCGTTCCCTGGATTCCCGCTTTCGCGGGAATGACACATCTCAAAAAGAAAACGGCGCTAGAGAAGGCTCTTCGCGCCGTTTGTCAAACCGGGAGCCGGAGGCGCGAAGGGCCGCGCCTATTCCTGCACCGTCGCCATCGGCTCCGCCGGCACCGCCGTCGCCATCGGGCCCGGACCCTGGCCGTCGCGCTGATAGACGTCGGGGCGGAACTGCACGACGCCGTCAGGCGTCGCCCAGGCGGTGATATAGACCCAATAGACGTTGACCGGCTTGACCAGCTTCACGTCGAGCCGCTGGCCGGAATCGATCACCTGATCGATCTGGTCGCGCGACCAGCCGGGCGTATCCTTGAGCAGCCAGGCGACATAGTCGCGCACGTCCTGCACGCGCACGCAGCCCGACGAGACGAAGCGGAAATCGTCGCCGAAAATGCCCTTGGACGGCGTATCGTGCATATAGACGCCGTAAGGATTCGGGATGTTGATGCGCACCGAGCCGAGCGAATTGAGGTCGGCGCCCGTATCCTGGCGATATTTGAACTGCGTCGCTTCGGTCGAATTCCAATTGATCGAGCTCGGCGAGACTTCCTGGCCTTCCTTGTTGAAGACGCGGATTTTCTCCTCGGTCAGATAATTGGGATCGGCCTGCATTTTCGGGATCAAGTCTTTCTTGATCAGCGAAGCCGGCACCGTCCAGAACGGGTTGAAATTGATCTCGACCGCCTTGGCCTGCATGATCGGCGACTGGCGATCGATCTTGCCGACGCCGGCGACATGATGCGAATAGACGACGCCGTTCTCGACCGTCTCGACTGCCGCGGCCGGGATGTTGACCATCACGAAGCGGTCGCCGAGATCGCCGGAAAAGGCGCGCAAGCGCACCACGTTGATTTGCAATTGCCTAAGCCGCGCTTCGGCCGGAACGTTCAGCTCGGTGAAGGTTTCGTCATTGACTACGCCCGTCGGGTTGATGCCGTGGCGGGCCTGAAAGCGCTTGACCGCTGCGACGACGAAGGAGTCGAAGACAGGTCCGCTGCCGGCTACCGGATCAAGATCGCCGGAAACGACCAGCCGCTGCCTCAGCGCCTGGACGGCCTTGGACTTGCTGCCGAGCTTCAATTCCGCCCCGGAGGGCACGGGCTGCCAGCCGCCGCGCTCGACGATGCCCTGATATTGCTGGATCGCCGCTTCGGTCGCGGCGAGAGTCGCTTGCGACAGAACCGGCGTCGACTCGCGCGGCACGGTGAGGCGATCGGAAGCTTCGTAGCTCTGCCGCCATTCGGCCTGGTCGGCGAATTGCTGCTGGGCGAAAGCGCCCCAGCCGGCGCAAGCCGTCAACGCGAAAGCAGCGACAGCGGAAACAAGCGCGCGACGACGGACGCGCGACGGTTGAAAATCTCTCATCGGCAGGCGGGCCCCATCAGACTCATTTCAGCGAAACGCGGCCAAGGCCGCTGATCGCTTGCAAACGCCGACCGCCCTCCCGAACCAGTCGATGCAAGCGATTCCTATCGCGCTGTGGTTAAAAAACCGAGCAGCTTGGCGATATTATGTCTTGGCCTATGCGAAAAGCCTCGGCGGGCGCGATCACGCGAAATTGCGCCGAGGCGTTGCATATATGTCAGCCGGCTTTGTCAGGCGTTGACAGTCCATGGGGGTTGAGGCTGGCTTGCCGGGTCGAGCGAGGAGAGTCCGCATGGAGATCGTCATTCCAAGCATGGTCATCGTCATCCCGAGCGCGCCCAGCATCGGGCTGTTCGTGGGCGCGGCTTTGGTCCTGCTGCTGATCCCCGGGCCGGCGGTTCTCTACATCGTCGCCCGCTCCGCCGAGCAGGGGCGACTGGCCGGATTCGTCTCGGACCTCGGCATCCATACGGCGACGCTCGTCCACGCGCTCGCGGCGGCGGTCGGCCTGTCTGCGCTGCTCGCCTCCTCGGCGCTCGCCTTCAGCGCGGTCAAATATGCCGGCGCGGCTTATCTGATCTGGCTCGGCCTCAAGAAAATCCTCGGCGGCGGCGAAGCCGACGCGGATTCGCCGCTGAAGCGCTATTCATATGGCCGTCTGTTCCGCGACGGCTTCATCGTCAACCTGCTCAATCCGAAGACGGCCTTGTTCTTCTTCGCCTTCTTGCCGCAATTCGCCGAGATTGGCCGCGGCCATCTCGCCATGCAGATCGCCTTTCTGGGCCTGACCTTCGCCGCCCTCGGCTTCGTCACCGACGGCTGTTACGCGCTCCTCGCCAGCGCCGTCGGCGGCTGGCTCAAACGCGGCGCCGCTTATCGCCATGTGGAGCGCTATGTCAGCGGCGCGCTGCTGGTCGGGCTTGGCCTGACCGCCGCGATCGCCGGCGATCAGCGGAAATAGAAACGGGAACTGCTTCGCCTCAGAACTCCTCCCAGGCGCCCGCGCCGGCGGCGGCGACCCGCCGCGGGCGCTCAGGCTTAGCCGGCGCCTCGGCCATTTGACGGAAGGCGTGCGGCGCGGCCTTCTGCAATTGCCGCCGCGGCGACGCCTCCGCGCTCGCGCCGACTTGGAACTGGCCGATCAGGCCGGAAAGCTGCGTCGTCTCCTTCGAGAGCGAATGGCTGGCCGCGGTCGATTCTTCGACCATCGCCGCGTTCTGCTGCGTCACCTGATCCATCTGATTGATCGCGGTATTGACCTGCTGCAGGCCGGTCGCCTGCTCCTGCGCGCCGGCGGCGATCTGGGCGACGACGCTGTTGACCTCCGCGACCTTGGCCATGATCCGCCCCAGCGATTCGCCGGTCTCGGCGACGAGCTTCACGCCGTGGTCGACCTGGATTGTCGAAGCGGAGATGAGCCCCTTGATCTCCTTGGCCGCTTCGGCGGAGCGCTGCGCCAGCGCGCGTACTTCCGACGCGACGACGGCGAAGCCGCGGCCGGTTTCGCCGGCGCGCGCCGCCTCGACGCCGGCGTTTAGAGCGAGCAGGTTGGTCTGGAAGGCGATCTCGTCGATGACGCCGATGATCTGATTGATCTGCTGAGACGATTTGGCGATGGCCTGCATTGCGTCGACGGCTTCGCGCACCACGATCGCGCTCTTCTTGGCGTCCTCGTCGGCCTCGGCGGCGATCGACCGCGCATGGCTCGCGCCCTCGGCCGATTTCTTGACGGTGGCGGTGATCTCGTCGAGCGCGGCGGCGGTCTCCTCCAAGCTCGCGGCCTGTTGCTCGGTGCGCTTCGACAAATCGTCGGAGGCGGTCGAAATCTCGCGCGTGCCCGAAGCGATCGCGCCGCTCGAGGCGACGACGGCGAGCATTGTCTCCTTCAGCTTGTCGATCGACTCGTTGAAGTCGTCCCGGATCTGGGCGTACGCCTCGGCGAAGCCGTCGCTCAAACGTACCGTGAGATCGCCGGCGGCGAGATTCTTCAACGCCGCGCCGAGACGGCGCACCGCCTCGGCTTGGTCGGCGGCGATGCGCGCCTGCTCGGCCGCGCGGCGCTCGCGCTCGGCTTCGGCCGCGGCGCGATTGGCGGCCGCGTCCGCCTCGAGACGCTGCCTCTCGATCGCATTGTCCTTGAACACGGCGACGCTGCGCGCCATTTCGCCGATCTCGTTGGGATCGTCCGCGTATGGAATCGCCGCGGACAAATCGCCTCTCGCCAGCGCGCCCATCGCGCCGGTCAAGGCGACGATCGGATCCTTGATGCTGCGCGCGGTGACAAAAGCGAGGCCGAGGCCGATCAGCAGGCTGGTCACGCCGGCGCCGATCGCCATCGCGACGGCGAAATCGGCCGAATCCTTCGCCTCCCCTTCGACTTTTTGCGCCGCGTCGCTGTAATCCTTGCCGAGCGTTTCGCCGACTCTCGAAATATCGGCGCCCGCCTTGAGCGCATCGGCGAATATGGCCTTGGCTTCCGGCGTATCGAACGCCTGGTTCTTGCCGCCGAAAGCGCGAAACTTGTCGACGATCTCTCTGAAATTCTGAAGCAGCGGCGCCATTTGCTGGGCTTGCGCGCGCCGCGCCGGATCGAGCGTGTCTTTCGACAGGTCGTCGAGCTGCTGAGCCGCGGCCTTGAAAGACGCTTCGGCGTCTTGCCAATGCGCCTGATCGCCCGACCCGAGCGCCATCCAAACGTGCATGCGTCCGGTTTGGACCGCCTTCTGAAAGCGCTCTTGCTGCACCTCATTGGCTTTGAACCGCGCCAACCTTTCGATCGTACTCTTGGATGCGACGCTGCTATACGTCCAAAAGCTGAAGCCGCCGACGAGCAGCAACAACAGCGCGCCAAATCCGATGAAAAGCTTGGCCGCGATTTTCAAGCGGTGCAACATTGCTCCCCCCTTCCAGTCTTGCCCGCGCGGCGTCGTTCTGCCGTTTAGTCGCTGCGAGGCGTGGAGTTCCGGATCGACTCGAGACGGCGTTCGTTCGCGCCGCCGAATGGGCTTCAGCGCCCGATGGGCGGCGCCTGAAATGCGGGCCGGCTCGACGATGCGGAGACATGTCGGATCGCGCCGACGCGACGGAGCGGCGTGATGCCTTCTGCGCCCTGGATGAAAGGTCGCGGACCTATCGCAAGTTCAGCTTGCGGGCCGGACGTTTAAATTAGGTTACCATGAACATGGTTGTTCAAATTTGCGCACCGGCGTCGCGGTCAATCGCGCCGCGGCCGGGCGTTCGACGCCCGGCCTCGCCGTAACCTGGGGAACCGGATCAGAGGCGGTATTTGATCTGATCCGTCCAGAACCGCTCGAGCCGCGCGAGCGATTGGTTCATGCGGACGAAGTCGTCCACCGAGACGCCGCCGATCTGCTCGACCGTGCGCGCGTGCTTTTCGTAGAGCGCGGCGACGATCTTGTGAACCTCTTGGCCTTTCTCGGTCAGGCTGATCCGCACCGAGCGACGGTCGATGCGCGAGCGCGCGTGATGGAGATAGCCCATCTCGACCATTTTCTTGACGTTGTACGAGACGTTCGAGCCGAGATAATAGCCGCGCGTGCGCAATTCGCCCGCCGTCAATTCTTTGTCGCCAATATTATAGAGCAACAATGCTTGCACGGCGTTGACGTCAGAGCGGCCTCTGCGGTCGAATTCGTCTTTAATGACGTCGAGCAGGCGGCGATGCAGCCGCTCCACCATGCCGAGCGCCTCAAGATAAACTGGGGCGACCTCAGCAATTCGATCGGATCGTCTTGTGGTTTCCTCAAGTTTAACCGCGTTCCTCATTGAACACCTGCCTGTTCGACTGCCCGTGACCGTTATTTATTTCGGTCTTACGATGCGATGAACAGTAACATTCGCCGATGAAGACGAGTTTAAAAGTCAGGCTGAATCTATGGTTTCTTCAATTGAGTAAATTTGAACTGAATCAATCGATTATTTACTGTGCCTGGCGCGCGTCGACCAAGCTCCGCTCCTGCGCTAATCTGCTGCGAACGCCTTGATTCGCTGGACAAAGGTTCAGTGCCGACGCCTCTGCCCGTTCGGGTCGCCGCCGTTCTGTTGGGCTTGAGCGCGGCGCCATTGCCGCTCGCCGGCGGCTATGCTTTGTGGCGGACGTTGCATTCTAACCGCGACGCAGCCCCCGTCGAAGCGATGGTCGGCGCGTCGACCTTCGTTCTGCCGAGCGGTTATTTCCGGCCGGAATCGCGCGCCGGCGGTCGCCTCGACGCGCTCGGCCTCGCCGCCTTCTATCCGGATTTTGCGCCGGCCGGCGATCTCCGCGACATTGTCGGCGCGACAGACCTATCCGAGCGGCACGACCGGCTTGTCTTTGTCACGATCAGCGCAGCCGATTCCACGCTCGATCCCGCCGATCGGCCGGTCAAGCTTTACGCGCGGTTCCTCGATCCGAACGAATGGACTCATCCCGGCGGTCTGATCGCCCGCGGCTTTCTCCCGGGCAGCCCTTTCGAGGGCGAAGAGCTCTATTTCGCCGCGCCGGAGGGCCGCGCTTTCGCCGCTCGCTGCGGCAAGCCGGATCAGCATCGCTCGACGCCGAATTTCTGCATCGAGGATTTTCGCCTCGACGACCTCAACGTCGAGTTGCGTTTCTCCGCCAATTTGCTGTCCGAATGGGAGCGGCTGCTGGCCGGGGCGCGCGGCCTCGTCGAGCAAGCGCGGAAATAGCGCCAACCTTTCCCTTGCCTGCCGCGCCGTGATCGGCCACGGTCGTTTTGACAAAGGCCGGGGCTCATGGCTGACAGGTTGTTCACCTTCAAAGAGGCGCGCGAGGCGCTGATCAGCGGCGCGGCCAGCGCCGTCGACATCGCGCGGCGCGCTTTGGCCGCGATCGAGCGCGAAAACAGCGCGCTGAACGCTTTCGTCGCCCTCGACGCAAAGCGGGCGCTGCTCGACGCCGCCCATGTCGACGCGCTGATCGCGGCCGGGGCGTCGCCTGGCCCGCTCGCCGGCATGCCGATCGGGATCAAGGACTTGATCGACGTTGCCGGCCTGCCGACCAAAGCCGGCTCGCCCTCCAGGGCCGGCGCGCCGGCCGCCGCGACCGACGCGCCGGTCGTCGCCCGGCTGCGGGCGGCCGGCGCGATCATTCTCGGCAAGACTCACACCGTCGAATACGCTTTCGGCGGCTGGGGAACGAACGAGACGACCGGCGCGCCGCTCAATCCGCGCGACCGCGCCCATCCGCGCGCGCCGGGCGGCTCGTCCAGCGGCTCCGGCGTCGCGGTCGCGGCAGGCCTGGTTCCGGCCGCTCTTGGCAGCGACACCGGCGGCTCGGTGCGCCTGCCCGCATCGTTCTGCGGCTGCGTCGGCCTGAAGACGACGATCGGCCTCGTCGATATCGCCGGCGCGATCCCGCTCGCGCCGATGTTCGACACGATCGGCCCGCTGACCAACAATGTCGCGGACGCCGCCGCGCTGCTCGCCGTCATGGCCCCGGCCCAGGACGAACGTTCGCCGGGCTGGAGCGACCGCCTCGCCGCGATCGCGCGCGGCGCCGTCGGCCAGGTCGACGGCCTGCGCGTTGCGGTCATCGGCAATGCCGGCGTTCCGCTCCACGCCGACACGGCGCGGGTTTTCGCCGAGACGCGGGCGCGCTTGACGAAGCTCGGCGCTCACCTCGAGGAGATATTGCTTCCCGAGACGCTCGCCGCCCTTTCCGCGCCGCTCGGCGAAATCCTGGCCGCCGAAGCCTATCGCCTCAACGGCCGCTTCGCTGAAAACCAGTCGATGCGCATGGACAGCGCCGTGCGCAGCCGCACGCTGGCCGGCCGCGACATTACCGCCCACCGTTTCAACGCAATTCTCGAGCATCGACAGACGGTGAAGCGCGCCTTTGCGCTGATTTTCGATCGTTTCGACGCGCTGCTGACGCCGACGACGCCGTTCCCGGCGCCGCTGCTCAGCGACTATGACGAGGCGACCTCGCCCGCCCTTTTCACCCGGTTCGTCAACTATCTCGATCTCGCCGCGCTGTCGCTGCCGATGGGCGCCACGGAGAACGGGTTGCCAATCGGCATGCAGGTCGTCGTTCCGGGCTTGAGAGAACCCCGCGCCCTGGAGGTCGGCGCGGCCCTCGAAGCCGATCGCGGCGCCTTGGCGCTGGCTTGAAACCGAAAACAACGTGAAACCTTTCACCATCGTAGCCTTGATTGTCGGCGTCGCGGTCAGCGTCGCAGTGGTCGTCTCCTACGGCGTCCACGAAATCGTCGGCGCCTTCTGGCGGCTCGGCCCCGCCGGCTTTCTCGTTCTGTGCGCCGCGCACGCCCCGGTGGTCGCCGTGCTCGGCTTGGCGTGGCGGTTCTGCTTGCCGAAATGGTCGACTGTCCGCGCGCCGGGCGTCATCGCGGCGCGCATGCTGCGCGACGCCGGCGCGGAAGTCCTGCCGCTCTCGGAATTGGGCGGCTATGTCCTCGGCGCGCGCGCGGCGGTTCTCGCCGGCGCGACCAGCTTGGAAGCCGCAGCCTCGATGCTGCTCGACCTGACCACCGAAGCCGTGGCGCAGCTCGGCTTCGTCGCGCTCGGGCTCGCCGCCCTCTATCAACTGCGCCCCGACGCCGCCGTGCTTCGCCCCACCGCCGTCGTCGTCGCCGTGCTGATCGGCGTCGTCGCCTTCGCGGCTTTGTTCGCCGAGCGCAGCGTCAAATTCGTCGCGCCGGCGCGAGCCGCGATCCGCCGCTGGTTCGTGCTGTTCGGCGATACGGAGAAGGCCTTCGCGATCATGGGCGCGATCACGCGCGAGCGCGGCCAAATCGCCGCGGCTCTCCTCCTGCACCTCGTCGGCTGGCTCGGCGTCGCGGCGGAAGCCTGGCTGGCGCTCCGGTTGCTCGGCGCGCCGATCCCCTATTACGCCGCCTTGATCCTCGAGAGCTTGCTTTACGCCGCGCGCAGCCTCGGCTTTTTCGCGCCGAATGCGGTCGGGGTCCAGGAAGGCGCCTATGCTCTGCTCGCGCCGCTGGTCGGGCTGAACGTGACGGAAGCGCTGGCGCTGTCGCTGGTCAAGCGCGCCCGCGACATCGTCATCGGCGCGCCGACCTTGCTGTTGTGGCAGCGAGCCGAGGCGATGCGGATGCTCAGGCGGCGGTGAGGCGTATCGCGAGTGCAAAGCGCTCCGCCGTTATTGCGAGCTAAGCGAGTTGCTTTTGGGTTGACCCAATCGTCATTGCGAGCGAAGCGAAGCAATCCATTCGTACGGCTGGGCCCCATGAATGGATTGCTTCGTCGCCTTCGCTTCTTGCAATGACGGCAAGCGACTCAGGTAAGCTCCGGAAAATCCTCGATCCTGTACTCGCCCTCGGCGCGCTTATTCTTTTGCGCCAGCTCGTTTTCGCGGCCGCGCAGCTCGACCCGCCTGATCTTGCCGGAGATCGTCTTCGGCAATTCGGCGAATTCGATGCGGCGCACGCGCTTGAACGGCGCGAGGCGCTCACGGATATGTTTGAAGATCGCGGCCGCGGTCGCGCGATCCGCCGCGTGTCCGGCGGCGAGCGCGATATACGCTTTGGCGACCGTATGGCGGAGCGGGTCCGGCGCCGGCACGACCGCGGCTTCGGCCACCGCGTCGTGCTCGACCAGCGCGCTCTCCAGTTCAAACGGGCTCAGGCGATAGTCTGAGGATTTGAACACGTCGTCGGCGCGGCCGATATAGGCGATGTAGCCATCGCCGTCGCGGCCGGCGACGTCGCCAGTCCGATAAAGCGCGCCGTCCAGCGGTAGGATCGCGCCGGAATCTCCCTGATAGCCGCGCATCAGGCCGGTCGGACGCGGATCGAGCGCAACGCAGATCTCGCCCTGATCGCTCTCCGCACCGTCGGGGTCGGCGAGGACGATGCGATAGCCCGGCAGCGGCCGACCCATCGAGCCGGGCTTGATCTCTTGTCCCGGCGAATTGCCGACCATCATCGTCGTCTCGGTCTGGCCGTAGGAATCGCGGACGGTCAGGCCCCAGGCGCGGCGCACCTGATCGATCACTTCGGGATTGAGCGGTTCGCCCGCAGAATTGACCTCGCGCAATTTGATCTTCCATTGCTTGAGGTCGAATTGGATCAGATGCCGCCAAACGGTCGGCGGCGCGCAGAAGCTCGTCACCTCGTGGCGGACAAGATCGTCCAAGGCCGCGCGCGGCTCGAAGCGCTTGTTCAACGCGACGATCGCGGCGCCGGCGTTCCATGGGGCGAAGAAGCTCGACCAGGCGTGCTTGGCCCAGCCGGGCGAAGAAATGTTCAAATGAATGTCGCCGGGCTTGAGGCCGAGGCCGTACATGGTCGAAAGATGCCCGACCGGGTACGATTGATGACTGTGCAGCACCAGCTTGGGCCGCGCCGTCGTGCCCGAGGTGAAATAAAGCAGCAGCGGATCGTCCGCCTTCGTCGGCCCGCTTGGCGCAAAGGACGCGCCCGCTTGGAGAAGGCTGTCGAAGCTCAGCCAGCCTGGGGGGGCGTCGCCGACCGCGATCCGGATCACGCCGTCCGCGAGTCCCTTGAACTTTCCAGCGTCGGCCGCTTCGGCGACGATGAAGCGCGCCTTGCCGCGATCGAGGCGATCCTCGATATCGGCAGGCGCAAGCAAGGTCGTGGCCGGGATGACGACGAGGCCGAGCTTCATCGCCGCCAGCATCGTCTGCCAGAGCGGGCCGACATTGCCGAGCATCAGCAGCAGCCGATCGCCGCGCTTCGCGCCGAGCGCGCCGAGGCCGTTGGCGATGCGCGAGGATGCGATTGAAAGCTCGCCGAACGTGTAGTCCTCGATCTTGTCGCCGAGAATGCGCAGCGCAAGGCGATCGCCGCCATCGGCTGCGAGCTCGCCGTCGAACCAATCGAGCGCCCAATTGAACTCGGTCAGAACCGGCCAGCGGAAGCCGCGATAGGCGGCTTCGTAGTCGGCTCCATGGGCGAGGAGAAAATCGCGCGCGGCTTTGAACTCAGCGAGCGACATGATCGTCCTCGCGCGTCGTCCATCCTTCGCCGTGGATGATAATCGGATCAGTCTGGGTACGAGTCGCGGCGCTCGCCGTCCCCTCTCCCGCGAAGCGGAGGAGGGTCAGGGAGCAGGTACAGCCTCGGGACGGACTTGCGCTCACCTTTTTTGCGTTCGCCTTTTCGCTCTCATCCTTCCAAAATCTCGACCTTATCCGGATAAAAAGCAAGGTGGTCCTTGATCGGAGCGACCTGAGGCTTGGGCGCCTCGTAGCACCAGACGGCGTTCTCCTCGACCTCGCCGTCCGCGGCGAGCGAGTAATAGCTCGCCTCCCCCTTATAGGGGCAGGTCGTGTGCGAGTCGGTGCGTTCAAGAAACATCATCTCGACGTCGTCGCGCGGGATGTAGAGGACCGGCGGATAGACGTGCTCCTGCAAAGACAAAGCGCCGGCCGAATCGGCGATAATATGGCCGCGCCACATCACTCTCACCCGGCGCGGAGCCGGCGAAACGACGATCCTGTGGTCATCCGGCATGGCGGTCTTGCTCCTTTCCGTCTGCCCCGCTCCAACGCGCCGCCGCTCGGAAAGGTTCGCCTCACATTCGCCACAAGACGAAGCCGCCGACCGCGAGGATCAGCGCGATCAGCGACGGCGCCATCGGCGTCGCCGCGCCAGCCGATCTCCTCAGGACGTAGGAGGCGTGCAGCGTCGGCGCACAAAAGACGATGGCCGGGATCGGCGCAAGATATTTGAGCCAGGCGAGGCCGGTCGCCGCCGCGCCGAGCGTGAGCAGGCCGCCGGTCACGGCGGTGGTCAGCATGCCGGCGCCGACGACCCGCGCCATGGCCGAGGCGATCGCCTGGGTCTTGGGATCGAGCGCGCCCCATTCATGGCCCGCCGCTTGGGCATGGACCGGCATGTAGCGCCCAGTCAGCAAATATCGGAAGGCGTAGACCAGCAGAATCCCATAAAGAACGAAGTAAACGATCGACGCGAAAACATGGAGGACGGTGTCGGACATCGGCGTTTCGCGCTCCCCTCAGCGCCGCGCCTTCGCCTCATAAATCTTCGAGGTCGAAATCGAGGATCGCCATTTGCAATGTGAAGGTCGCGCCTTTGGCGTCGTCCGCCGACAGCACGCCGAGAAAGTCGTCGCCATTGGCGAGTTCGACTGAATCGGTCTTGCGCGCCCGCGCCAGGACTTTGAGCTTGTCGTTCTCGAAGAGACGACGAAGGTAGTCCTGCAGAACGTGGCGTTGCACCGGCGCCTTCATCTCGAAGGAGAACGAGCGATCGCCATCCTCGTCGTCGACCGTGATCACGCCAAGCTTGCGCTCGCCGAGCTGAACGTCCGCGGCGTCCTTCGATTTCGAGCTCGGCGTCACCTTGATGCCCGGCGCGCCGAAGCAGCGGCGCAGATGCGTTTGTAGTTTCAGAATTTCGGTTTTTTCCATCGGCCTCTGCTCTTTTTGGCGGGCGAAGCCCGCACGCGAGGCTTGCCATGAAGCGCCGGGCGCGGCAAGCGTCCGGCGTCGTCAGCGACCCAGGCTCGCCTGCCTCAAGGCTCGATCAGCTTCTCGGCAATGATCTGGTTCATCGTGCGGGCCGGCTCGGCGCAGCCGGCTTCCCCGACGATGCGCGCCGGCACGCCGGCGACCGTCTTGTTGTGCGGCACCGGCGCGAGCACGACCGAGCCCGCCGCCACCCGGGCGCAATGGCCGACCTCGATATTGCCGAGGATTTTTGCGCCGGCGCCGATCAGCACGCCCCGGCGAATCTTGGGATGGCGGTCGCCGGTCTCCTTGCCGGTGCCGCCGAGCGTCACGCCCTGGAGGATCGAGCAATCGTCCTCGATGACGCAAGTTTCGCCGACGACGAGGCCGGTCGCATGGTCGAGGAAAATGCCCTTGCCGATCTTGGCCGCCGGATTGATGTCGGTCTGGAACACCGCCGACGACCGGCTCTGCAGATAGAGGGCGAAATCGCGGCGGCCGGCGCGGTTGAGCGCGTGCGCGAGACGATAGGCCTGCAGCGCATGAAAGCCTTTGAAATAGAGCAAGGGCTCCATCATCCGATGGCAGGCCGGATCGCGATCTGCGACGGCCAGCAGGTCGGCTCTGAAGGCTTCGCCGAGCGAAGGATCGCGCGAGACGAAATCGGCGAAAGTCTGGCGGATCAACGCGCTTGGCGCGTCGGCGTGATCGAGCCGCGCGGCGACGCGGTGGACGACGGCGTCCTCGAACGTCTCGTGATTAAGGATGTTCGTCATCAGGAAAGCGGCCAGCTCCGGCTCGCGGCGCGCCGCCTCTTCCGCTTCGGCGCAGACGCGCGCGAACAAGGGGTCATTGCGGCCAAGGCCGACGACGCGCGCGATCTGGGTCTGCGCCATGACGCTCTCCTCAAAGAAGCGAAACGGGCGGCTCTCTTACACCAAGCCGCCGTCGAAATATAGGGAGGCGCGCCGTCGGCGCTAAGCCGCCCGCAAGAAGAGGCCCACCGTCAAGGCAAGGCCGAGGGCGACGACGAAAATGCGTAAGGCTTTTTCGTTAACGCGTTGAAGCATCAAGGCGCCGGCGACGCCGCCAAGCGAAGCGCCGAGCGCCGTGACGACGGCCTGCCGCCAATGAACGTCGGGCGAGAAGACGAAAATCGCGACCGCCGCGGCGTTGATCACGCCGGCCAATATGTTCTTGGTCGCGCCGGCGATGCGGACATTCTGCCCGGCCGCAGTCAGGGCCGCCATCATCAGAAAGCCGATGCCGCCGCCGAAATAGCCGCCATAGACGGCGATGACGAATTGCGCCAAGCCGGCCGCCCAACGCGGCAGCCGCTTTTCGGCCGATTTTGGCGGCCGCCGCAGGAAGCTGCCCCACGCGAAAATCGCGGTCGCGAACAAGACCAGCCACGGCACGAGCCTTTCGAAGAAGCTTGGCGGCGTCGCCAGCAGAATGACGCCGCCCAACCCGCCGCCGATTAGGCTGACGGCGAACAAGCTCTTGAGCGAAAGCTCCGGCAGGCCGGAAGCGCCGCGGCGGCCGGCATAGCCTGTGATGATCTGAGCGGGAAACAGCGCGACAGTCGAAGTGACGTTCGCGGCCCGCGCGTCCATGCCGGCGGCGATCAAAGCCGGCAAGGTCAGGAACGAGCCCCCGCCGGCCAGAGCGTTCTGCGCGCCCGCCCAAAGGGACGCTACGAATAAAATGACGAGCGGCGGCATGTTAGGAGGCTTTTCTCAGGTAGCGCAGCGATCGTGATTGCGAGGAGCGCAGCGACGAGGCAATCCATTCTTAAGCGCCGCCCCGCGAATGGGTTGCTTCGCTTCGCCCGCAAGGACGGGGTTGGTTCGTTACGGCCGTCGCTCGAGGAACGCGAGCGCCCCGGCTTTGAAGACCTTGTCGCCGACCGCCAGCATGTGATCCCGGTTGGGAATGGCGAGCGCCTCCCCTCTTGGCAAGAGCGCCGCAAGCCGATGCGGATCGCCGGCCACATCGTCGCGCGTTCCGACCGCGACCAGCGCCGGGCAGGCGATTCCCGCGACCTCCTCTCGGCTCATCGTCTGGCGCGAGCCGCGAATGCAGGCGGCGAGCGCGACGCGGTCGCTCTTGGTCTGGTCGGCGAAAGCGCGAAAGGCGCGCTGCTGCGGATCCGTCAACTCGTCGATCGATCGGGCCTCCATCGCATCGGCGATGCCGAACGGCAGGCCAACGCCTTCGAAGAGACGATGGCCGAGCCCGCCGAGAATGAGCGAGCGCACGCGCGCAGGATGCGCAAGCGCAAGAAAGGCCGAAATCCGCGCGCCCATCGAATAGCCCATCACGTCGGCGCGCTCGATCGCGAGCTCGTCCAGCAGCCGCCGCGCGTCCTCGGCCATGACGCCGCTCGCGTAATCTTCGGGACGGTACAGCTTGTCGCTTTGGCCATGGCCGCGATTGTCGACGGCGATCGTCCGCCGGCCAGCTTCGGTCAGCGTCCTGATCCAGCTCGGATTGACCCAATTGAAGACATGGCTCGACGCAAAGCCGTGGATGAGCAGAATCGGCTCGCCGCGATCGTCGCCTTTGGCGGGAAATTCGGCATAGGCGATGCGCACGCCAGAGGATGAAAACGCCTTCACGATTTTCCGGGTCCGATTGCGTTGAACATGGAACTGCGCAAGGACTGGTTAGATAACGCAACGGTATTCATTTCAGAACACGAAGCTGCTGTCTTCAGAAGCAGGGCGATTTTCGCTGCATTGGCCCAGCGATGCGGCCAAGCCTTGTTTCCGTCGTAAGCGGCGTTTATTCGCCGTCCCCCTGCCCTGTGATCGCCCGTCAGCGATCGCTTTCTTTTACAATCGGAGCCCGACCCCGCATGTTGACCCGCCGCCGGTTCGCGCAAGCCTCTGTCGCGTCTCTCGTCGCCGGCTCGACGCTCGGCCGAGGCGGTCTCGCTGGCGCGGAGGACGACGCGTTCGGATCGTTGTCCGAATCTTTCGCCAAGATCGAACAGGAGAGCGGCGGCCGGCTCGGCGTCTTTGTCCTCGATACGAAGAGCGGCGCCTCAGCGGGCCATCGCGCCGGCGAGCGCTTCCCGATGTGCTCGACCTTCAAGCTGCTCGCGGCCGCTGCAACCTTGGCCAACATCGATTCCGGCAAGGAGCAGCTCGCCAGGCGAATCGCGGTCAAGCCGAGCGACATTCTCTCCTACGCGCCGATCACGAAACAGCATGCCGGCGGCGAGATGTCGGTCGGCGAGCTCTGCGAGGCGGCGATCACCCTTTCCGACAACACCGCCGCCAATCTGCTGGTCGCGAGCCTTGGCGGCCCGCAAGCGGTGACGCAATTCGCCCGCTCGCTCGGCGACGAATTCACAAGGCTCGACCGGGTCGAGCCGGACCTCAATAGCGGCGAGCCCGGCGATCCGCGCGACACGACCCTTCCGAGCGCGATGGCCAAGGACCTCGCCAAGCTCGCGACCGGCGACGCCCTCGCCGCGGCTTCGCGCGACCAACTCGTCGACTGGCTCGTCGCCTGCAAGACCGGCGGCGCCAAGCTCCGCGCCGGCCTGCCGAAAGCCTGGCGGGTCGGCGACAAGACCGGATCGGGCGGGCATGGATCGAGCAACGACGTCGCGGCGATCTGGCCGGCAGGCCGGCCGCCCATCGTCATCGCCTCCTATCTGACCGAGACCGCGGCGTCCGACGAAAAGAAGAACGCCGCGCACGCCGCCGTCGCCCGGGCGGTCGCGGAAGCTTTGGCGAGCTGAACAAAGTCTTCTTTACCTCGGGCGTAATCGCTTAGCGCCGCGCCGCTTCGCATAGTCCCTCCGCAAAGCTGATGGAGAGACACGATGCGCATGCAAGAACAATTCACGGCGCTCGCCGCCGATATCGCTCCTTTCGCCGCGCCGCGCCGAGGCACGGAGACGCGATACATCGAAGCGCGCGACGGAACGCGGCTCTACTGGGCCGAGACCGGCCGCGGCCGTCCTCTCCTCTTTCTCAACAGTTGGGCGATGACCAACCAGATGTGGGACTTGCAAGTCGCGGCTTTCGCCGAGCAAGGCTTTCGTTGCATCTGCTATGATCGACGCGGTCATGGCCGCTCCGACCAGCCGGCGGAAGGGTACGACTATGATACGTTCGCCGACGATCTCGCCGCGATCGTCGAGGCGCTCGATCTGCGCGATCTTACTTTGATCGGCCATTCGATGGCGGGGGGCGAGATCGTGCGCTATCTGAACCGCCGTGGCGACAAGCGGATCGCCCGCGCCGTGTTTATCGCGCCGACCACGCCTTTCCCGCTCAGGACGGACGACAATCCGCTCGGACTTCCGAGAGAAAATTACGAGGCGGTCCGCGCCATGTGGCGGCGCGATTTCCCGAAATGGGTCGCCGACAACACGGCCCCGTTCTTCACGCCGGAAACCTCGCCGGCCTTGATGCAATGGGCGGTCGATATCCTGCTCCGCATATCGCTGCCGGTCGCGATCGCCGTCAACCGCGCCGTGACCGAGACCGATTTCCGCGCCGAGATGACCAAGGTCAAAATCCCGGTCCTGATCCTGCATGGCGATCGCGACGCCTCGGCCCCGCTCGAAATGTCCGGGCAGCCGTCCGCCGCGCTGCTCCCGGATTGCCGGCTGAAAGTCTATGAGGGCGGGCCGCATGGCCTGATGTACACGCATGTCGACCGCCTGCATGCGGACATCCTGGCCTTTGTCGAGGAGACCTGACGGGCCCGGCGAGGCGGGCGGCAAAAACCGCTATTCAAGCTGGACCGCCTCGCCTATATGGGCGGCGCAAGCCAAACCCGTCGGAGCGCTTCATGGCCGAGGATCACGCGACGCCGCATTTCCATAACGACCTTGGCGTTCCGGTCATCAAGGTCGGCGTCAAGGAGTTCATGTGCGTCGGCGCCAAGCCGCCCTTCGACCATCCGCATATTTTCATCGATATGGGCGATTCCGACGAAACTGTCTGCCCTTATTGCTCAACGCGCTTCGTCTACGATCCGTCGCTCGGGCCACATTGCTCGCCGAAGGAATGCGAATTGACCGATGCGTAGGGTGCGCGGGGAGAGGCCGCGTGGCGAGGTTCGACTTAGACCTCCTTGTCATTCCCGCGAAAGCGGGAATCCAGAGGCGCGCACCGCGTGGAGGAGAGGCGTTGCTGGATTCCCGCTTGCGCGGGAATGACAGCGTCGCGCCGTGAGCCGGCGCGCGCTGATCGCGGGCGCGGGGATCGGCGGGCTGATCACGGCGATCGCGCTGGCTCGGATCGGTTTCGACGTCGCGATTTTCGAACGCGCCGAGCGGCTGGACGAAGTCGGCGCCGGCCTGCAGCTCACGCCCAACGCCACGCGGGTCCTCGACAGACTCGGCCTGCTGCCGGCGATCGAGCCCCGGGCCACGGCCCCGCGCGCGATCCGCATTTTCCGCAGCCGTGACGGCGCGGAACTCGCTCGCCTGCCGCTGAAGGCGCGCGAGCGATGGGGCGCGCCTTATCTGGCGCTGCTCCGGGCGGATTTGCAAAGCGCTCTGGCCGAACAGGTCGCGGCCGAGCCGCGGATCAAGCTTGCGCTCGGCGTTGAGGTCGCCGGCTGCGGCCAGGACGCAGCGAGCGCTTCGGTCGGCCTCACGCGCGGCGCGATCCGCCTCGCCGAGCGCGGCGACGTGCTGATCGGCGCCGACGGGCTGAAGTCGGCGATACGCGAAAGGCTCGGCCTCGGCGGCCGCGAGGCGGCGCGCTTCTCCGGCCGCGTCGCCTTTCGCGCGACGATCGCCGCCAAGGACGCGCCGGCCTGGTGCGCCGAGCCCGACGTGTCGCTCCATCTCGGCGCCAAGGCCCATCTGGTCCATTATCCGGTCGCCGGCGGCGCCAAGATCAACATCGTCGCGGTGATCGAGGCCGGCTGGCGCGAACGGCCGGGCGAAGACCCTTGGGACGGCGAAGCCGACCGCGCCGCGCTCGACGCGGCCTTCGCCCGCTGGTCGAAAGATGCACACGCCCTGCTCGGCGCAGCCGCTGCATGGCGAGCCTGGCCGCTGCGGCTCCGACCGCCTTTGCCCGCCGTCGCGATCGGCCGCATCGCCCTGGTCGGCGACGCCGCCCATCCCATGCTGCCGTTCTTGGCGCAGGGCGCCGGCCAAGCGATCGAGGACGCCGGCGTTCTGGCCGAATCCCTCGCCGGCGCCGAGGACGTCGCGCAAGCCCTCGCCTCTTATTCTCGACGCCGCGCGCCCCGCGTCGCACGGGTGCAGATGGAGTCGGAAGCGCAGGCCCGGTTGTACCATATGGCGGGACCGCTGGCGCTCGCCCGCGATTTCGGCATGCGCGCGCTCGGGCCAGAGAGGTTGCTCAGCAGGTACGAATGGCTCTACGCCGCGTAGCGGGCTTCCTACTTCTTCTCGGGAATATAGAGATCCGTCAGCGTCCCGGCGAACGCCTCCGCCGAGAAGGCGAACGTCTCCGACAGCGTCGGGTGCGGATGGATGGTCAGGCCGATATCCTCCGCTTCCGCGCCCATCTCGATCGCCAGCGCCGCCTCGGCGATGAGGTCGCCGGCGTTGGGGCCGACAATGCCGCAGCCGATCAGACGGCCGGTCGCTTCGTCCCACAGCGTCTTGGTCTGGCCTTCGTCGCGGCCGAGCGACAGCGAGCGGCCGCTCGCCGCCCAGGGAAAGACCGCCTTGCCGAATTTCACCCCTTTCGCGTTGGCCTCGGCCTCGGTGAGGCCGACCCAGGCGACTTCGGGATCGGTATAGGCGACCGAGGGGATCGCCTTCGCGTCGAAGAAGGACTTGTGGCCCGCCGCAACTTCGGCCGCGACCTTGCCTTCGTGCGTCGCCTTGTGCGCGAGCATCGGCTGGCCGACAACGTCGCCGATCGCGAAAATGTGCGGCACGTTGGTGCGCTGCTGCTTGTCGACCGGAATATAGCCGCGCTCGTCGACATGGACCCCCGCCGCCTCCGCGCCGACCATGCGGCCGTTCGGCTTGCGGCCGACCGAGACCAGCATGAGGTCGAAAACGTCCCTGCCCTCGCCGTCCGGCCCTTCGAAGACCGCGTGCAAGCCGTCCGGCTTGGCTTCGACCGCGGTCAGCTTGGTCTTCAGCCGGATTTTCTCGTACCTTTTCTCGATCCGCTTGGCGAGCGGGGCGACGATGTCGCGATCCGCGCCCGGAATGAGTTGATCCAACAGCTCGATGACCGTGATCTTCGCGCCAAGCGCGTTGTACACGGTGGCCATCTCCAAGCCGATAATGCCGCCGCCAAGGACCAGCATCCGCTTCGGTACTGACTTGATTTCGAGCGCGCCGGTCGAATCGACGATGCGCGGGTCCTTCGGAATGAAACCCGGCGCGATCGGCTCGGAGCCGGCGGCGATGATCGCGTTCTTGAAAAGCAAGGTTTTCGCGCCTTCCGCGGTCGCGACGCTGAGCGTGTTGGGCGAAGAGAATTTCGCCGCGCCGGTGACGACGGTCACTTTACGCTGCTTGGCCAGGACGTTGAGGCCGCCGGTCAGGCGCTTGACCACGCTTTCCTTCCAGGCGCGCAGCGGATCGAGCCCGATTTTCGGCGCGCCGAACTCGAGCCCATGCGCTGCGAAATCCTTCGCCTCGTCGATGATCTTGGCGGCGTGCAGCAGCGCCTTGGATGGAATGCAGCCGACGTTGAGGCAGACGCCGCCGAGATAGGGGTCCTTCTCGACCAGCGCGACTTTCTGGCCGAGATCGGCGGCGCGGAACGCGGCGGTATAGCCGCCCGGGCCGGCGCCGATCACGACAACGTCGCATTCGATATCCGCCTTCGGGCCGGGCGCGGCCGCGGCCGGCTGCGGCTTGGCCGGCGACGCCGGTCCGGCGGGCGCGGGCTTGGCCGCCTGCGCCTCGGCCTTGGCGGGCGCGGCCGACGCAGCTTTCGCCTCCGCCGCGCCCACCTCCTCGAGCGTCGCCAGCAGCGAGCCTTCGCTGACCTTGTCGCCGACCTTGACCTTGACCTCGCCGATCGTTCCGGCGGCCGGCGACGGCACGTCCATCGTCGCCTTGTCGGATTCGAGCGTCAGCAGCACGTCCTCCGGCGCGACTTTCTGGCCGGGCTTGACGTGAATCTCGATGATCGGCACGTCCTTGAAGTCGCCGATATCGGGCAGCCTGATCTCACGCGCCATGGGAACTTTCCCTTGAACCTTTGAGCGTCATGGCCGGGCTTGTCCCGGCCATCCACGCCGCGATGAAGCACACCACGGCGTGGATGCCCGGCGCGAGGCGGGGCATGACGCCGAGAAACGCGAAGGCGTCACAGCAAGACGCGACGCATGTCTTCGATCACGCTCGCCAACTTGCGCATGAAACGCGCCGCCGCGGCCCCGTCGATGACTCGGTGATCGTACGAAAGGCAGAGCGGCAGCATCAGGCGCGGGACGAAAGCCTTGCCGTCCCAGACCGGCGCCATTTTCGAACGGACCACGCCGAGGATCGCCACTTCCGGCGCGTTGACGATCGGCGAGAAAGCCGTGCCGCCGATGCCGCCGAGCGAGGAGATGGTGAACGACGCGCCCTGCATTTCGGCCGGCGACAGCTTGCCCTCGCGCGCCTTGGCCGAGATCGCGCCGAGTTCGCGCGCGAGTTCGATCACGCCCTTTTTGTCGACGTCCTTGATCACCGGCACGACGAGGCCTTCAGGCGTGTCGACGGCGACGCCGATATGCCAGTAATTGCGCATCACCAGCGCATCCCTGGCCGGCGTCAGCGCCGCGTTGAAAGTCGGATACGCCTTCAACGTCGCGACCGACGCCTTCATCAACAACGGCAAAAGCGAGACGCGGTACGGCGCCTGCTTGTCGGCCTTGCCCTCCTCATCGAGCGTCTTGCGGAAGGCCTCGAGCTCGGTGATGTCGGCTTCATCGCAATGGGTGACATGCGGGACATTGACCCAGGAGGCGTGCAGGCGCGGGCCAGAAATGCGCTTGATCCGCGACAGCGGCTTGACCTCGACCGGCCCGAATTTGGCGAAGTCCACGGCGGGAACGTCCGGCAGGGCGCCGCCGCCCCCGCCGCCGCGACCGGTCAGCGCGGCTTTGACGTCCTCCTTGGTGATGCGGCCATGCTCGCCAGTGCCGCGAAGGCTCGTCAAATCGATGTCGAGTTCGCGCGCCAAGCGGCGGACCGCCGGCCCGGCGAACACGCCGGAGAAATCGGCAGCCGGCGCGGCCGCCTTTTCGGCAGGCGCTGGCCGATCCGGCGGCGACTTGGCCTCAGCCGGCGCCTCTTTCGCGGCGGCTTTCTTGGCGCTCCCCGCCTTAGCCGGCTGGGCCGCCGGCTTTTCGGCCGCCGCCGCGCCGTCGCCTGCTTGGTCCAAGCGCAGCAACAGCGAGCCCATCGAGACCTTGTCGCCGACCTTGGCGAGAATCTCGGCGACCTTGCCGGCGCTCGGCGCGGGCACGTCCATCGTCGCCTTGTCGGATTCGAGCGTCACCAGCGGATCGTCGGCTTTGACCGTATCGCCGGGCTTGACCAGGATTTCGATGATCGGCACGTCCTTGAAATCGCCGATATCCGGCACTTTTACGTCGGTCGTATTGGCCACGAGCGCTTCTCCTTGGCGCTATTTTCGTTTCGTTCAGTTCGGTCGCAGCGGCAGACCGTACCTTGTTTGAGCGTGTCATTCCCGCGAAAGCGGGAATCCAGGAGCCGCCGCGCCTGAGCGCTGGCTCAGTCTGGATTCCCGCCTTCGCGGGAATGACAGTTTCTTTCCACGCGCACCCGTCACGTCAAGGCCGGACTGGCGCGGTCCGGGTCGATTTCGTAGTGCTTGATCGCTTCGCTCACCGTCCGGGACGGCAGCATCTGATCGTCGGCGAGCGATTTCAGCGCCGCCAGGGCGACATGGCGGCGGTCGACTTCGAAGAAGGAGCGCAGCCGCCGACGGTAATCCGAACGGCCGAAACCGTCCGTGCCGAGCGCCTTATAGCGCGCCGGCACGAACGGCCGGACGCCGTCCGCGAACAGCTTGATATAGTCCGTCGAGGCGACGACCGGCCCCGAGCCCTTCTCGAGGCACTGCTCGATATAGGACTTGCGCGGCTTCTCTTCGGGATGGAGCATGTTCCAGCGCTCGACTTCGAGCCCGTCGCGGCGAAGCTGGGTGAAGCTGGTCACGCTCCAGATCTCGCTCGACACGCCGAAATCCTTGGCGAGAAGATCGGCGCCCGCCTCGACTTCGCGCAAAATCGAGCCCGAACCGAGCAGCCTGACGCGCAGGCCAGGCTTCTCCGCCTCGACCTTGCGCAAGAGGTACATGCCGCGAAGAATGCCTTCCTCGACGCCTTCCGGCATCGCCGGATGCGGATAATTCTCGTTCAGCGTGGTGATGTAATAGTAGACGTCCTCATTGTCGACATACATGCGCTTGAGGCCGTTCTGGATGATGACCGCCACCTCGTAAGCGTAGGTCGGATCGTAGCCCAGGCAATTGGGAACGGTGGCCGCCAGGATGTGGCTGTGACCGTCTTCGTGCTGCAGCCCCTCGCCGTTCAGCGTCGTGCGGCCGGACGTGCCGCCGATCAAGAAGCCGCGCGCCCGCATGTCGCCGGCCGCCCAGCAGAGATCGCCGACGCGCTGGAAGCCGAACATGGAGTAATAGATGTAAAACGGGATCATCGGCGCGTTCGACGTCGAGTACGAGGTCGCCGCGGCGATGAAGGAGGCCATGGCGCCAGGCTCGTTGATGCCTTCTTGCAGGATCTGACCCTTCACGTCCTCCCGATAGTACATCAACTGGTCGGCGTCTTGCGGCCGATAGAGCTGGCCTTGCTGGCTGAAAATGCCGAATTGCCGGAACAGGCCCTCCATGCCGAACGTGCGGCTTTCGTCCGGCACGATCGGCACGATGCGCGAGCCGATGTTCTTGTCGCGCAGCAGCGTCGTCAAGATCCGTACGAACGCCATCGTCGTCGAAATCTCTCTGCCTTCCGCGGTCGCTTTGAGCAGCGGCTCGAAAGCCGAGAGTTCGGGGATTTGCAAAGGCTCGCATTGGCGGCGGCGCGCCGGCAGGTAGCCGCCGAGCGCGGCGCGCCTGTCGCGCAGATATTTCATCGCCGGGCTGTCTTCCGGCAATTTGAGGAACGGCACCTTGCCGATCTCCTCGTCGGAAATCGGCACGTTGAAACGATCGCGGAAAGCCTTCAGCGCATGATCGCCAAGCTTCTTCTGCTGATGGGCGATCATCTGGCCTTCGCCGGCCTCGCCCATGCCGTAGCCTTTGATCGTCTTGGCGAGGATGACGATCGGCGAGCCTTTATGGTCCGATGCGGCTTTATAGGCGGCGTAGACTTTTACCGGGTCGTGGCCGCCGCGGGTCAAGGACCAAATCTGATCGTCGGTCCAATCCGCGACCAGAGCGGCGGTTTCGGGATAGCGGCCGAAGAAATGCTCGCGGATATACGCCCCGTTCTTCGATTTGAAGTCCTGGTATTCGCCGTCGACGCACTCTTCCATCAACTGGCGCAACTTGCCGCTTTTATCTTTTTCGAGCAGCGGGTCCCAATTCGAGCCCCAGAGGCATTTGATCACGTTCCAGCCGGCGCCGCGGAAATCGGCTTCGAGCTCTTGGACGATCTTGCCGTTGCCGCGTACCGGTCCGTCGAGCCGCTGCAGATTGCAATTGACGACGAAAATCAGGTTATCGAGCCTCTCCCGGCCGGCGAGCGAGATCGCGCCGAGCGATTCCGGCTCGTCCATCTCGCCGTCGCCGCAGAAGCACCAGACTTTGCGATCCGACGTGTCGACAATGCCGCGGCCATGCAAATAGCGCAGGAACCGGGCCTGGTAGATCGCCATGAGGGGCCCGAGGCCCATCGAGACGGTCGGAAACTGCCAGAAATCCGGCATCAGCCACGGATGGGGGTAGGACGACAGCCCCTTGCCGCCGACTTCTTGGCGAAAATTCAGAAGCTGCTCCTCGCTCAATCGGCCTTCGACAAAAGCGCGGGCGTAGATGCCGGGCGAGCTGTGGCCCTGGAAATAAACGAGATCGCCGCCATGCTTGTCGCCGGCGGCGCGCCAGAAGTGAGTGAAGCCCGTCTCATAGAGCGTCGCGGCGGATTGGAAGCTGGCGATATGGCCGCCGAGTTCGGAGGATTCCTTGTTGGCTTTGACGACCATCGCGGCCGCGTTCCAGCGCACGGCGTGGCGGATCTGCGCCTCGAGTTCGGCGTCGCCGGGATAGGGCGGCTGATCCTTCGTGTGGATCGTGTTGACGTAAGCGGTGTTGGCGGCGAAGGGGAGCCGCGCGCCCTTGCGGCGGGCCGAGGTGACGACATTCTCGAGCAGCGCGTCGACGCGGTCTAAGCCCTCGAAAGCCTCTACCGAATCAAGCGCTTCGAGCCATTCTTCGGTTTCGGCGTCGGCGCCGTTGGCGATGGCGTTGTCAGCTTCGGCCATGGAGTCTCCACCCGTCCTATTTCGCGCCGCTCCGACGCGGAATTTCACTCGCGCGTGTCATGTCACGGGCGTGTCAATATAGCAATCCGGCCATGATCGCCTCGGCCATGCCAGGCCTGCAAGGCTCACCGCCCGGCGATTGCGCCTGGTCGCCACCTATGTTTGAAGCGGGGGTCTCAGCGGAGGATCAGCGATGGCCGGCCTTTCGACCCATGTTCTCGACACGGTGCGCGGCGGGCCGGCGCATGGCGTCGCGATCGAATTGTTCGAGCTCGACGCGGCGGGCGGCCGGTCCTTGCTCAAGCGGACCGTCACCAACGCCGACGGGCGCACGGACGCGCCGCTTATCCCCGCCGGAGAAGCCAGAATCGGCCGGTTCGAAATCGCCTTCCATATCGGCGCCTATTTCCGCGCCGCCGGCGCCGCCATGGCGGAGCCGCCCTTTCTCGACGTGATCCCGATCCGCTTCGCGATCGCGGATCCCAAGGCGCATTATCACGTGCCGCTGCTGGCGAGCCCCTGGAGCTATTCGACCTATCGCGGCAGCTAAGTTCGCGGGCCAAGACGCCTGCGAGGCCGTCGCTCGAGATCGGCCACCCGACCCTGCAAATCGAAACCAATCCGAACTCGCTCTGCGCCTTAGAGCCGGACGAGGCCGTGTAGCCGGCCCCAGGAAGGCGCCGGCGCGGATCGCGACGAGCGCGCTTCGGCGAACGCAGCCGAAGCGCGCGCTTGTCATTTCTTCTGCGACTTCACATGCGCGATATAGCCGCGCACGTCCGCCGCCGGCTCCGTATAAGCCGAGCCGAGCGCTTTCTCGATCGCCGCCATATAGGTTTTCGCCCAGGCGGGGAGGTCGTAGTCTATCGCGGCCAGAAATTCGAGCGAGGCGGCGAGGCGGATATCGGCGATCGACGGCTCATGCCCGCCAATGAACGGCTTGCCGTCCATGTAGAACTTGTGGAACACGCTGAGCGGCTCCTCCAGCGCGGCCGCCGCCGCCTTCTGCGCGGCCGCTTTCGCTTCCGGGCTGGCGTCGCTCGCGCCGACTTCGCCGGCATATTGCGGGAAGCCCAGCGCCGGATAGGTGGCGCGGGCGATGTACGGATAGAGCGTGCCGATAATATAGAACATCGCGCTGTCGATCATCGCCCGCGCTTCCGGCGCGGTCGGATAGAATTTATCGAGATGGTGCTTGTTGCAGAGATACTGCATGATCGCGCAGCTCTCCCACATCACGCCCTTCGGCAGATGATCGAACTCCATCATCGGCGTCAGATGCGCGGGGTTGCGCGTCAGAAAATCCGGCGAGCGCGTCTTGCCCCAGGCGTCGTCTTCGGCGAAGTCAAGCTTCGCCGCGCGGATAAAGACGCGCGCCGACATGTTGTTCACGCTCGGCTTCAAGATGTGCAGTTTGATCGCAGCCATCGCTTCCTCCCTTGCCTTTGAAAACTAAGCGCGTCAGCGCCGATACGGATTCTTCGCCGAGCGGTCGCTCGACAACGTCCGGCTCGCGCGAGCGCGCAAATTCTCGATCGCATCGGCGACATGCGCTTCCTCGATCTGCCGCGCGCCGCGCTCGACGCGCAGCTTATGCGCTTCGAACAGCACGTCGACATGCGTCGCGCCGGCCGGCGGCTCGAACTTGTAGCAGGAAAGCTCGATCAGCAGGCCGAGCGGATCGGTGAAATACATCGCGTCGAAAATGAATCGGTCGCGGATCGCCGGGGTCACGCCGCGCTCCTTCAGCCGCTTCTCCGCCTGCATATAGACGGCCCGCGACACGTTGAAGGCGATGTGATGGACGCAGCCCGGCTCCGTCGGCGTACGCCGCGGGTCCGGCTTGCGCTCCTCGTGCGTGAAGATGGTGATCAGCCTACCGTCGCCGGGATCGAAATAGATATGACTCTCGCGCGGATTGTCGAGATTGGGCTGCTCGAAGACGAAGGGCATGCCGAGCACGCCCTCCCAAAAGTCGATCGAGGTCTGGCGGTCGGCGCCGACGAGCGTGATGTGATGAACGCCCTGGACCTGAATTTTCTCCATCGTCGCGCCTCCTATTGGACTTTCTCGACGAGCTTCGATTTCCACTCGCTACGCGGCAGCGCGCCTGGCGGCGCGATGGTCACCTCCGTGGCGACGATGAGCTTGTCCCGGATGCGGGCCCGGATTTTTTCGGCGAGCCCGGCAGTATCGGCCGCTTCCGCGGCTTCGACCACGACCGGCAGCGGCGGGTCTTGGCGAACGCCGGACGCGCGCGGCCGGATGACCAGCGCGCCGGTGGTCAGCGGCGCGAATTCGTTGACGACTTCGCGAATCGCGGAGGGAAAGACATTGACCCCGCGCACGATCAGCATGTCGTCGGTGCGGCCGATGCAGCGCACGCGCGGCGCCGTGCGCCCGCAAAGGCAAGGTCCGACCGAGACCCGCACATGGTCGCGGGTGCGGAAGCGCAAGAGCGGCGCCGAGCGGTTGACGAGATGGGTCAAGACGAGTTCGCCTTCGGCGCCGTCGACGATCTCCTTCGCCTCGCCGCTGGCCGGATCGATCAGTTCGAAATGGATGAAGCCGCGGCCGCAGAAATGCATGCCCTGCTTGGCCTCGCACTCGCCCCACATCGAGATCGAAATGTCGCCGATGCCCATGGCCTCGGTAACGCTTGCGCCCCAGCCTTCTTCCAGCTTGGCGCGCATCGCCGGCTCGCCGCCGCCGGGCTCGCCGGCGACCATCAGCCGCTTGACGCTGGAGCGCGCGAGGTCGACGCTGCGGGCGCGGGTCCATTCGATGAAATGGAGCGCGTAGGACGGCGTCGTCGTCGCCGCGGTCGGCTTCAACAGTTCGATCGCCGCCGCGAGGCGCTCGGTATTTCCGGTGCCGATCGGAATGTGGCAGAGGCCGAGCCGCGCGAAAGCGTCGATCGCCGCGCCGGCGACGAAGGGCCCGGCATTGTACGTGGAGACCAGCCTTTCGCCCCGACTCACGCCCGACGCGCCGTAGCTGCGCGCCGAGGTCCGCACCCAGACGTCGAGGTCGTGGGCGGTGAGCGGAATATAGCTCGGCGTCCCGGTTGTCCCGCTCGTCGAATAGATGCGCACGATCTCGTCCGGCCGCGCGGTCAGATGAGTCCCGATCGGCTCGTCGGTCGACCGGCTGCGCCGCAACTCGTCTTTTTCGGTGAACGGCAGCCGCGCTATGTCGTCGAGCCCGCCGACCGATTTCGGGTCGGAAAATCCAGCTTCGGCGAGCTTGCGAGCGTAGAACCGCGAATGAGCGAAGAGATAGGCGATCTGCCGCTCGTAAAGCGGCGCGTCCATCTCCCTCTGGCGTTCCCAGGGAGCGGTTTCGATGTCCGGATCGACGAGGCTCACCGATCCGTCTCCTTTTGCGCTGCGCCGGAATGATCGATGGCGGCCTCGGCTTGCGACGCCATGAAAAAACCGATCGGCGCCTGCGCTTCTTCCACGAGATGGGCGATGAGGCCGGCCGTGCGGGCCAGGATCGGCAGGCCGCGGATGACCGGCGCAGGAACGCCGACATCCTTGAGAACCGCGGCGATCGCCATCGAGACGTTCATCGGCAAGGGCTTGCCCCAGACCTGGGCGACGATTTTGGTCAATCGCTCCGCGCATTCGACCGAGCGTCCAGCCGCCCTTCGCGCCTTCGCCAAGCCGATCAGCCGCTCGGCCCGCGGATCGACCGGCTTGTGCAGCGGATGTCCATAGCCGGGCGCCGGCAGGCCGGCGGCGCGACATCCGCGCGCCCATTCGGCTGCGGCGTCGTCCAGAGAGACGCCGGCGTTGGCCCGTCGCGTTATGTCGTCGAGCGCCTGCGCGCAAAGGTCCGCCGTGCCGAGAACGACCGAGCCGCAGCCGAGAATTCCCGCCGCAACCGCGCCCTGCAGCGCCGCCGGATCAGCGGCGAGCGTCATCCGCGCGGCTTGGACCGACGGCGTCAAGCCGTGCTCCGCGAGCGCGACAAGGCAAGCGTCGAGAAAGAAGCGCTGGTCGGCCGTCGGATCGCGTCCTGTCGACAGGAGGAAATAGAACGAGGTGAAACTGATCGCTCCCATCAAGTCGTGAGCGAGATCGCGCCCGCGCACCAGGATACGGTCGGCTTCGGCCGTCGCGATCGCCGTCCTCGCGTCGCCGCGCTTGCCGATCAACATGGTTCGAGCCGTCCTCCCTAGCTGACGTGAAAGACCGACGGTCCTTCGCGCCTCCATTCAAAATTGTAGGATGCCCGGCGCGACGGGCCTAGACCGACGCCGGCAAGAACGAGCTTGCGGGTTTGCCGTCGGCCCGCGCCGTGAGGCGGACGCTTTGAGGCCAGGCTCGGGCAAGGTCCGGCCGTATCCGCTGTTTGGAGAGACTTGGATATTGGCCTCCAAGTTCGCCGAGATTTGAGTCTCGCCCGGGAACGCGTCAGCCGACCCAAAAGAGCGTTTGATCAGGATCTGTCGCGGCGGCCGCCAGCGGCGATGGAAGAACGCGGCGCAATGATCTCCGAAGCTCTAAAACGGGCCGCGCTCTTCCAAAGAAACGGTTCGGCCGGCGATCGAAGCAAGTCAATCGCGCCTCGAGGTCGCGGCCGCTTGACAGGGGCTGATCGCCGCGCTCCCCTTACGGGACCAACGTTCGGGCGATGGCCTATCCGGGATAGGCCGGGGCGGAGGGGCGCTCGCAAATCTTGGGGGGGACGTCATGGCGAACGGCGCGCAAACATCTATCGTCAACGCTGCGGTCGCCGCCTGGCAGGACGCGCTCGCCTTACGCGGACGGGCGCCCAATCTCTTCTTGATGGCGATCGCCGCCCTGGCCGCTCTGAACGTCGTCTATTTCGTCCTTTTATTTGGCCTCTTTTCGATCGGGCCCAGCATTTTCGGTTTCATTATCGGGCTGATCTACGCCGTCGCGGAAGGCTTCCTGCTCACTCCCCTCGCCATCGCGGCGCATCGCTTCTTGCTGCTCGGCGAAGTCAACGATTCCTACCGGCTGGACACGCAAGATCCGCGCTTCATGAAATTTTTCACCTTCCTCGGCGGGCTCGCCGTCGTCTTGTTTGTCCCGAGGCTCGTCGGCGATCTCTTCAGCTCGCCATATGGGGCTTCCGGCTTTGGTCGCTTGGTCGGCCTGATCCTTAGCGTCGTCGCGGCGGTGATCCTGGTGCGCAACGTCATTCTCTTTCCGGCCGTGGCAGTCGACGCGCCGGGCGCCGATTGGCGCAACGCCATGGCCGACAGCAAGGGCCATTCCTGGCGCATCTTCTTCATTCTGCTTTGCGTCACAGTTCCGGCCGGAATCGTCGCCGCCATTCTCATGGCGATCTTCTTTCTCCTCCCCTTGATCGGATGGATCATTGTCGCCGCCATTCAAGCGGCTTTCGGCGTATTCATCGTCGCGGCGACCGCCGCGGCCGCCTCGCGACTCTATGTCGACTACGCCCAGCAACTGGGCAGGCCGGCCGGAATCGTCGGCCAAAGCGCGGCGTAGTACGCGTCGCGTCCTCGCACCGCGATTCGGAAGGATAGTACGGCGCTACCCTCGCCGCTTCTTCGGCTCGTAGGGATTGTCGGACGTGCGCATGGTCAACCTTATCGGCGTCCCCGGCAGATCGAATGTCTCGCGCAAGCCATTGACGAGGAAGCGCCGATAGCTCTGCGGCAATTCGGCGAGCTGGTTGCCGAACAGCACGAAATGCGGCGGCCGCGCCTTGGGCTGGGTCATATAGCGGATTTTGATCCGGCGGCCCGCGACCGCAGGCGGCGGCGTCGCGTCGACGACTGGGGCGAGCCAGCGGTTCAGTCGTCCGGTCGCGATCCGTTTGCTCCAAGTTTCCTGCGCCGCGACGACCGCCTCGATCAGCCGATCGAGATGCGCGCCGGTTAGGCCGGAAACCGGGACGACCCGCACGCCGCGCAATTGCTGCAACAGCCGATCGGCCTCCTCACGCAAAGTCTTGGCCGCTTGGCTCTTGTCTGCGACCAGGTCCCATTTGTTGAGGCCGATGACGAGCGCCCTGCCCTCGCGTTCGACCAGATCCGCCAAGGTTAAATCCTGCTTCTCGAACGGGATCGTCGCGTCGAGCAGCAGGATTGCGACTTCGGCGAAACGCACCGCGCGCAAAGCGTCGGCGGCGGCGAGTTTCTCGAGTTTCTCGACCACGCGGGCGCGCCGCCTCAAACCCGCCGTGTCGAACAATTTGAGCCGGCGGTCGCGCCAGACCGTCTCGACGCCGATCGAGTCGCGGGTAAGGCCAGGCTCGGGCCCGGTCAGCAGCCGTTCTTCGCCGAGGATGCGATTGAGCAGCGTCGATTTGCCGGCATTGGGCCGGCCGAGCACCGCGATGCGCAGCGGCTTGGCGCGATCGACTTCGCTTCCGTCTTCCTCCTCGCCCAATTCGAGCGGCGCGTCGTCGTCTTCGCTCTCCTCGGCTCGCGCCTCGGCCGGCAGCACAGCGGCGAGCGCGTCATAGAGCTCGCCGAGGCCTTCGCCGTGCTCGGCCGAAAGCGCCAGCGGCTCGCCGAGGCCGAGGCTGAACGCCTCGTACGCGCCGGCTTCGCCCGCTTTCCCCTCAGCCTTGTTGGCGACCAGCACGATCGGCTTGCCGGCGCGCCGCACGAGCTGGGCGAAATAGCGGTCCGTCGGCGTGAGCCCGGCCCGCGCGTCGATCATGAACAGGATCGCGTCGCAATCGGCGAGCGCCGCCTCGGTCTGAGCGCGCATGCGGCCGGCCAGCGTCGCCGCTTCGCCTTCTTCCAGGCCCGCCGTATCGATGACGGTGAAGGCAAGATCGCCAAGCCGCGCCTCGCCTTCGCGCCGATCGCGGGTCACGCCAGGCGCATTGTCGACCAAAGCCAGCTTCTTGCCGACCAGCCGGTTGAACAGCGTCGATTTGCCGACATTCGGGCGGCCGATAATCGCGACCTTGGCGCTCAAAGCTTCAATCCCTCAAGCGAGGCCGCGGCAGACTCACTTGGAAGCGGGTTTTCCCGAACGGACAAGCCCGAGCATCATCTCGGCGTTTTGCCGCGCGCTCGCCGGCGCTTCCGGATCGGCGACGATCATATCAAGCCATTTTCCAGCCGCGTCGTAATCGCCGGCGGCGAGCGCATTTGCGCCGAGCAATTCGCGAGCGGTCGAACGAAACGAGCCGCCCGGCGTCGACAGGCTTTCGAGCGCCGTCTTGGCTTTTTCGGTTTGCCCGTTGTCCAAACGCAGAATCGCGGCCCTGAGCCGCGCCGCGTCGCGGAACAGGGGGCTGATCGAGGCGTCGTCGGCCAGTGTGTCATAGGCCGAGATGGCGCGATCGGGATCGCTCTTGGCGAGGCTGGCCGCGTCGGCCAGGCGGGCGAGGACGGCGTAGCCTCTCGGCGCGTCGCTCGCGAGCTTGGCGAAAGCGGCGGCCGCGTCGGCGTCCTTGCCGGCCCGTTCGAGGGCGAGGGCGTCTTCGAAACGGGCGCCCGCGGCCTCGGCCGCCTGAGTGCGCCGCCAATCATAAAAGCGCCAGCCGGCCGTGGCGAAGAGGATCAGAACGACAGCGGCGATGATGTAGTTCTGGTATTTCTTCCAGAATTCGAGCGCCTGGTCGCGCCGGACCTCTTCGTCGACTTCGCGAAAAATATCGCTCATTTCAAACTTCTTGCGGCCGCTCTTGCGCCGCTCCCTTAAGCTCGCGGAGCCGTTAGCATGGCCGCGCAACGAAAGCGAGGGCCGGCGGCGCGGCGCTTGCGCGAAAGCGTCGCGCTTTTTTGGCTCTAGCGGCGATGAGGCGTCGCCGGCGCGGTCACGGACGGAGCTTGGCGCGCGCCACGGCGCTGTCCCAACATTGACGGAACGACCGTCGCGGCTCCACGTATTGAGACGGCGGCGCGGCGGGCGGCGGGGGCGCGACCTCCGCCTTGGCCGGCCGCCAGCCGAGTGAGACAATCGTCCAATGCTTCGCCTTCTCTTGCTCCGTCACGCCAAAGCCGCGCCGCACGACCCGGCCCACGATCATGGTCGCGGGTTGGTTGGTCGCGGCCGGGACGATGCGAAACGAATGGGCAAATTCATCGCTCGCGAAAAGCGCGCGGTCGAGGCGGCGGTCCATTCCGGCGCGCGGCGGGCGAAGGAGACAGCGCAGATCGTCCTGGCCGAATTGCCGATAAAGGTTCCGGTCTCGGTGGAGCCCCGCTTCTATGAGGCGACGACGGCCGGATTCATCGAAGCGCTTCGCGATCTGCCGGAGGCGGCGAAGACCGTTCTCGTCGTCGGCCATAATCCGAGCCTCGCCGAAGCGGCGCACCTATTGGCCGACGGCGGCGACAAAGACGCGATGCGGCGAATGGCGACGAAATTCTCGACTTGCAGCCTGGCGGCGATCGATTTCGATCTCGCGCATTGGGCGGAAATTTCAGCCGCCTCCGGCCGCCTCGTGGCTTTCGTCACGCCGGCGAGTCTCGACGGAGCCGATTAGGAAGGGTCGCGAGAGAGCGATACGAGGGCGTGATGAGGCTGAAAACGGCGCTCGCCTTGACGATGTCCCTAATCGTCCCAGTCGCGTCGCACGCCGCCGGCGCCTTGAGGCTGCAGTTCAGTTGGAGCGGAACAAAGGCGTGTTCGACGACGCCGCCAGCCTTCAAGGTCGCCAATATCCCGAAGGGAACGAAATATCTTTCATTCCGGCTGGCCGACGAGAACGCCGCGTTCAATCATGGCGGCGGAGAAGTCGCTTATCGAGGCTCGGGCAATATCCCGGCAGGCTCATTTGGCGGAGCTTATCAAGGGCCGTGCCCGCCGGCTGGCCAAGTTCATACCTATGTATGGACCGTCGAAGCCCTCGACGCGAATAAAAATGTGCTCGCCGAGGGAAAGGCTACTGGCGCCTTCCCAGTAAAATGAGAAGATTAGGAGCGGTCCTGAACGCGGACCTTCAACAAGCCCGGCCCGCCTTTGCCGCTCTTCGATGATCTCTTCCATGAAGCCGGCGCCGCGGCGCGGAGCCTCGCCGAATATTTCGCTGGCGGCGCGCTGCGCCTCGGCGTGACCGGCCTTTCCCGCGCCGGCAAGACGGTGTTCATCACCGCGCTCGTCAACAATCTCGTCGCCCGCGCCCGGCTGCCTGTGCTCCGCGCCTCGGCGGAGGGGCGCATCGCTCGCGCCAGGCTCGAGCCGCAGCCCGACGACGCGGTGCCGCGCTTCGCCTATGAGGACCATCTCGCTGCGCTGGCCGGGCCCGACCGACGCTGGCCGCAATCCACCCGACGGATATCGGAATTGCGCCTGACGATCGAATTCGAGCGCGCCCATGGCTGGGGCGGCCGCGCGGCGAGCCTGGTCCTCGACATTGTCGATTATCCGGGCGAGTGGCTGCTCGACCTGTCGTTGCTCGACAAAACTTATGGGCAATGGTCGGCCGAGACGCTGTCGATCAGCGACACGCCGGCCCGCAGGCCGCTCGCCGCCGAATGGCTGAGCTTCACCGGCGGCCTCGATCCCGCCGCCGCGGCTGACGAGGACCTGGCGCGCAAGAGCGCCGCCCTGTTTACGGCGTATTTGCGCCAAGCGCGCGAGGCGACCTACGCATTGTCGACCCTGCCGCCGGGGCGATTTCTCATGCCGGGCGATCTCGAAGGCTCGCCGGCCCTGACTTTCGCGCCGCTTCGCCTGGGCGAGGACGCGGCATATTCGAGCCATTCGCTCGCCGCGATGATGGAGCGGCGCTACGAATCGTACAAGGCGCATGTGGCGCGGCCGTTCTTTCGCGACCATTTCGCCAGGCTCGATCGCCAGATCGTCCTTGTCGACGCGCTGGCTGCGCTGAATTCCGGGCCGGCCGCGGTGCGCGATCTCGAACATGCGCTGACCGAAGTCTTGCGCGCGTTCCGCGCCGGAAGAGCCTCGCTGCTTTCGACCATTTTTCGGCCGCGCGTCGACCGCATTCTTTTCGCTGCAACCAAGGCGGATCATCTCCATCACGCGAGCCACGACCGGCTCGAAAACATTCTGCGCCGCTTGACCGCCAAGGCCATCGCCCGCGCCGAAGGCCTTGGCGCCGAGATCGACGTCGTCGCGCTCGCCGCGATCCGCGCGACTCGCGAAGCGAAAATCCGCCAGGGCGGCGAAACTCTAGACGCGATCATCGGCGCCCCCGAGCGGGGCGAACGCCTCGGCGAGGAAATTTTCGACGGCGAGAGCGAAGCGGCGATCTTTCCCGGCCAACTGCCGGAGGACCCGGCCGTCGTCTTCTCCGGCGACGCGCTGGCCCTCAGCGAAGCCGAAAGCGACGTCCGCTTCCTGCGCTTCCGCCCGCCCAAGCTCGCGGCCGGCCAAGCGCCGCCCCATATTCGTCTCGACCGGGCGCTGCAATTCCTGATCGGAGACCGTTTGGCGTGAGCGAGAGCCGCAAGGACCGCGAGAGCAAGGACGAGCATCGGCCGCGGCCTCGCGCGTTCCGTCTCGACGACGCGCGCGTCGCCATGGCCGATTCCGAGGCGCCGACGCGCGGCGCCAGCGTTGTGATCGAGCCGCAAGCCGCGCCCATTCCCGATCGCCCGCCGCCGATCGAGGCGAGCGAGCAGGAGATCGAAGAAGCGCAGCGGGCCGGCATGCGGACGCGCTGGCGGCTGAAACTTTCGACTCTGTTCTGGTCCGGCCTCGGCGGCCTCGTCTCGCTCGGCCTGGGGTTGTGGGCGTCGCAGCTTATTGGAGCCTTGTTCGAAAAGGCGCAGGCGCTGGGTTGGATCGGCCTCGCGTTCGCGGCTTTGACCCTCTTCGCCGCGCTGGCGCTGGCGATGCGCGAGATCGCGGCGATTCTCCGCCAAAGCGCGATCGCCAAGCTCCATGCGGACCTCGCCCTGGCTCGCGCCACAGACGACCGCGACGCCGCCCGCAATCTGGCGGCGCGGCTCTGCTCGCTTTACGAGAGGCGCAGCGAAACCGCGCGCGGGCGCGCCGAGGTCGCCGAAGCGATGGGCCAGATCATCGACGGGCGCGACCTCATCGACATCGCCGAACGCGCCTTGCTGCGGCCCCTGGATCAGAGGGCGCAAAGCGAGATCGCGCTGGCGGCAAAGCGTGTTTCGATGGTCACGGCGATCAGTCCCCGCGCCTTGCTCGACATGCTCTTCGTTGTCGCGCAAATCATTCGGCTGATCCGCCGCGTCGCCGAAATCTATGGCGGGCGGCCTGGCCTGCTCGGCTTCTTCAAGCTGGCCCGCTCGGTCGCCGCGCATGTCGCGATCACCGGCGGGATGGCGGTCGGCGACAGCCTATTGCAACAAATCGTCGGCCATGGCCTCGCCTCGAAACTCTCGGCGCGGCTCGGCGAAGGCGTGCTCAACGGGCTCCTGACCGCGCGGGTCGGACTCTCCGCGCTGGCCGTTTGCCGGCCCGCGCCCTTCGGCGCCGAGAAGCCGCCCGGCGTCGCCGACGTTGCGCCGTTTGTGCTCAGCAGCGGCAGGGAGCGATAAGGCCGAGGACGGGCCGGGCGCGCCGAGGCGCGAGCGGAACCTCCATCGATTGACGCAGTTGGGGGCGGGCCGCTGCCGGTCCCGCCGCCGTCCTGAGATCGCCCTTGTCCCTGCCGCCCTCGCCTGACGACATCCGCGCCAAGGCTGCGGACGCGCCGATCAAAAGCGGCGGGTTGCGCTTTGGCCCGCTCGGCCGGCATTGCGTCCATCTTTGCGTCGACATGCAGCGCATGTTCGCCGAAGATACAGAATGGCGAACGCCGTGGCTGCGCCGCGTCCTGCCGACGATCGTTCGCCTCGTCGAAGCGCGTCCGGCTCAGACGATTTTCACGCGGTTCATTCCCGCCGAGCGGCCGGGCGAGGGCGTCGGAGCATGGCGGCGCTACTACGAGCGGTGGTCCTCGATGACCTTGGAAAATCTCGGCCGCGACATGGTCGACCTCGTGCCGGAATTGGCGATCTTCGTTCCGCCGGCGCAGGTCTTCGACAAGCGGATCTATTCGCCTTGGCGCGGCGGCGCGCTTCATGAGGAGTTGCGACGCAGTTCAATCGATACGCTCGTGATTTCCGGCGGCGAGACCGATGTCTGCGTGCTCGCGACCGTGCTCGGCGCAATCGACTATGGCTACCGCGTCGCGATCGCCACGGACGCGCTGTGCAGCTCCTCCGACGAGACCCATGACGCGCTGATCGCGCTTTACGAGACGCGCTTTGGTCAGCAGATCGAGGCGGCGACGACCGAAGAAGTGATCGAAAGCTGGGCTTAAGTGCGAGGAGGCGCGAAGCATCGCTTCGCCTCCCGCCGCAATTCACCTCCGCCAGACCGTACCGCAGGTTCAGCGGTTCTCTTTCCTCGTCCGTCCCGATGACCTCTTGGCCGCGCGCGCGACGGTTTTGTCGACTCCGCCTTGGGCGTTGACGTCGTTTTCGACGTCGCCTTCGATCGTGTTCTCCCCCTCCGCCTCCTCCAATTCGTCGGCGGCGACGCCAGCCCTTGTCGCGCCTTTCGCGCCGCCGATCAGCGGATTGCCCTTCAGGTCGGCGTCAGTCGGATGGTCCGATTTCGGGTGGCGCGGCATGGCTCAACCTCCCCGCCCCGCGCGCTTTTGCGGCGGCGGATGGCCGCCTTTGCGTTCCGGAGCATGGCTATGATGGGCGTCCTTTTCGCCGCCGCCGCCCGAGACGCGGCTGTGGCGGCGCTTGTCGGTATCGGCGGTCGGCTTCTTGATCTCGAGCGGCGCCTGGGCGTTTTCGTGCGAAGCGCCCGGCCCGCCTTGGCGAATGCTCGCCGGATTCTTCGTCGCGGTCGACATCGATGAGCTCCTAGCGATCCTGCTGGTATCCCTGATTGGTCGTGTTCTGCTTGACGTTCGCCTCTTGGCCGCGCCGCTCGGCGCCCGCGCGAGGCTCGGGCTTGCCTTGCTCGACCGGCGCGCGCTTCTCGTCGCCCGGACCTTTCGGACTGCGATTGGCCGGCGGCGCCGGCGGCGGTTTGTGGCTCATATTCTCCTCCGTTCTACGGGCTCAGCCGATCAGATGATCGGCTTGCCGCCGGTGACGGCGATCGTCGCGCCCGAGACGTAGCTCGCTTCGTCGCTCGCGAGCAGCACATAAGCGGGCGCGACCTCGCAAGGTTGACCCGGCCGCTTCATCGGAACCTGTTCGCCGAAATGGGCGACCTTTTCCTTCGGCATGGTCGATGGAATCAACGGCGTCCAGATCGGCCCCGGCGCGACGCAGTTCACTCGGATTCCCTTCTCCGCCAGCATCTGGGCGAGGCCGCCGGTGAAATTCTGAATTGCGCCTTTTGTCGTCGCGTAGGCGAGCAAATGCGGGCTGGGCGCGTCGGCGTTGACCGAAGCGGTGTTGATGATCGATCCGCCCTCCTTCATATGCGGGATCGCGGCCTTGGCGATGTAGAACATCGCCGAGATATTGGTCGCGAAGGTCTTGTCCCATTCCTCGTCGGAAATATCCTCGATCGACTCGAAGCTCGTCTGATGGGCGGCGTTGTTGACGAGCACGTCGATCCGGCCGAATGCGTCGACCGCTTTCTGAACCAGCTTGCGGCAATGATCGGCCGAGGAGACGTCGCCTGGAGCGAGCACGCATTTGCGGCCGGCCTCCTCGACCAGGCGCTTGGTCTCCTTCGCATCCTCCTCCTCGTTCAAATAGGAGACCACGACATCGGCCCCCTCGCGCGCGAAAGCGAGCGCCACGGCGCGACCAATGCCGGAATCCGCGCCGGTGATGAGCGTCTTCTTGTCTTTGAGCTTGTCCGCGCCGCGATAGGTCGCCTCGCCATAATCAGGCTGCGGATCCATCTTGGCGCTATGGCCGGGAATCGGCTGCTGCTGCTCTGCGAAAGGCGGTTTCGGAAAAGGCTTGTTCATGGCGAGTCGCTCGCTCCGTCGGGTGAACCCGACCGCCAACGCCTTTCGCCTGCGAAGGTTTCGATCTTTTCGAGATTTGCAACCGCCGGCGCGCCCCCGGTGGGGCGGGTAAACGGCGGTCGGGCCGGCGTGGCGCCCCGAGCGTTAGCGCGGCCGCGCCGCTCGCGCCCTTACGCCTTCTTCTTCAGTTGCACCACATTATGCAGCGTCGCATCGGCGCTCTCGAAGAATCGCCTGATCCCGCGCGCGGCCTGGCGGATGCGCTGTTCGTTCTCGACCAGCGCCAGCCGGACATAATCGTCGCCGTGCTCGCCGAAGCCGATTCCCGGCGCGACCGCGACTTCCGCCTTCTCGATCAGCAGTTTCGAGAATTCGAGGCTGCCGAGATGGCGGAACTTTTCCGGCACCGGCGTCCAGGCGAACATCGAGGCGCGCGGCGCGACGATCGGCCAGCCGGCCTGGGCGAAGCTCTCGACCATCACGTCGCGCCGGCGCTTATACGTCGCCCGCATCTCCTTGACGCAGTCCTCCGGCCCGTTGAGCGCCGCCGCGGCGGCGACCTGGATCGGCGTATAGGCGCCGTAATCGAGGTACGATTTGACCCGCGCCAAGGCGGCGAGCAGCCTTTCGTTGCCGACGGCGAAGCCCATGCGCCAGCCGGCCATCGAGAAGGTCTTCGACATCGAGGTGAATTCGACCGCGACGTCGAACGCGCCCGGCGCCTGCAGCACCGAGGGCGGCGGTTCGTCGTCGAAATAGACTTCGCCGTAAGCGAGATCGGAAAGGACGAAAATCTCGTGCTTCTTGGCGAAGAGGACCAGGTCCTTATAGAAATCGAGCGAGGCGACCTGCGCGGTCGGGTTGGACGGATAGCAGACGACGACCGCGATCGGCTTCGGAATCGAGTGATTGACCGCCCGCTCCATCGCGACGAAGAAATCCGGCGTCGGATCGGCCGGAACCGAGCGGATGACGCCGCCGGCCATCAGAAAGCCGAAAGCGTGGATCGGGTACGACGGATTGGGCACCAGCACGACGTCGCCCGGCGCGGTGATCGCCTGGGCCATGTTGGCGAAGCCCTCTTTCGAGCCGAGCGTGGCGACGACCTGAGTTTCGGGATCGAGCTTCACGCCGAACCGTCGCGCGTAGTAGCCGGCCTGGGCGCGGCGGAGGCCGGGAATGCCCTTGGAGGCGGAATATCGGTCGGTGCGCGGCTTGCCGACGGTCTCGACCAGCTTCTCCAGCACATGCTTGGGCGCCGGAAGGTCGGGATTGCCCATGCCGAGATCGATAATATCGGCCCCGGCGGCGCGGGCCTTGGCCTTGAGCTTGTTGACCTGCTCGAAGACGTAAGGCGGCAGGCGCCGCACGCGGTGAAAGTCGGTCATTTTCGGCAGTCCATCCCCTTGCCCGGCGGATTCTCCAACGCCCGCGGCGGACCGGTTTAGCACCGCGGCGGCGAACCGCAAATCTATTGCGCGGCGGTCGCCGGCGCCTTGGCCTTTTTCGCCGCGGCCTTGGCCGCCTTCTGCCGCTCCTCTTCGAGATAGGCGCGGCGGGCCGGCGGAAAGGCGTCGCGGATATGGGCGTTGCGGGCGCCGGCGGCGTCGAGATCGGCCTCCATCGCCTTCAACTGGTCGGGCGTGAGCACCTTGGTCTTATGCTCCTCGTTGTTGCGAAAGACCGGCACGTAATCCGTCGTCGCCGGCCGCGACTTGACGACGAAGTCCTGCGGATGGCCGAGATCGTCGGTGGCCATATTGGCCTTTTTCAGCACGCTCTTGAGCAGGCCATCGTCTTGGTCCGCGGGCGCGCTCGCCGCCGGCGGGGCGTTGTCGCCGGCCAGGGCCGCGGACGCGACCAGGGGCGCGGCCAAAAGCGCGGCCCCGAGGCTCGCCATTCTCAAGATCGCAACCCTGTCACAGCAACGCAGCACAAACATTGCATGGCCCCTGGCCGTTACGCATTTTGCGCCGGCCGCCCTTTCGATACCCGTTTTGCCTTTATCCTTCTATTATGTCGGAAACGGGACCCTGAGCCGAGGCGGCGCGGGTCAGAGCTTTGAGGAAGCGCCATGTCCACCGATCCGGTAGCGCGCGCGCCGCGGCGCCCTGCGCGGAGCGCCCCCGCCGCGGACGACGCGCCCGAGGCGCAGAGCGCCAAGCCGGCCGCCGCCAACAAGCGCGCGGCGAAGCCGAAAAAGGAGCGCGTCGCCAAGAACGCCGCCGTCAACGATTTCGCGCGCGAAGCCGAGGCGCTGCTCGCCGCGCCAGTCGCCGGCGCGGCGCCGCCGGCAGAGCCAGAAAAAGTCGCGCCGCCGGCCGCCGCCGCTCAGGGACCAAGCCCCGCCGAGCCGGCCAAGGCGCCGCTGCCCGATTTCGAGGCGCTGTCGCGCAACGTCGCCCGTCTCTTCGAGGAGAGCGGCAAGCTGACTGCGGCCTATCTCCAGTCCCGCGGCGGCGAAACCAAATCGCCGCTCGCCAACATGGTCGCCGACGCGGTGACGACGTTCGGCAAAATCGCCGAACCCTATTTCGCCGACCCGCAGCGCGCCCTTCAGGCGCAATCGACGCTGTCCAAGCAATTCGTCGATCTCTGGGCGGCGACGCTACAGCGTCTGCAAGGCGAAGAGGTCGCGCCGGTCGCGCCGCCGGACCCGGCCGACAAGCGCTTCGCCGATCCGGAATGGCGGGACAATCCCTATTACGATTTTCTCAGGCAGGCCTATGTGCTGACGACCCGCTGGGCCGGCGATCTCATCAAGAGCGCCGAAGGCGTCGATCCGCATACCCGCGACAAGGCGCAATTCTACATGCGCCAGCTCGCCGCGGCCCTGTCGCCGACCAATTTCCTGCCGACCAATCCCGAGTTGATGCGCGCGACCCTGGCCGAGAGCGGCGAGAATCTGGTTCGCGGCCTGCAGATGATGGCCGAAGACGTCGCCGCCGGGCGCGGCCAGTTGCGCATCCGCCAAACCGACGCGTCGAAATTCGAACTCGGCAAGAACATGGCGGCGACGCCGGGCAAGGTCGTGTACCGCAACGAGCTGATGGAGCTCATCCAATACGCGCCGTCGACGGAGACCGTGTTCAAGCGGCCGCTGCTGATCGTGCCGCCCTGGATCAACAAGTTCTACGTGCTCGATCTCAATCCGGAAAAGTCCTTCATCCGCTGGGCGGTCGCGCAAGGCCTGACCGTGTTCGTCATTTCCTGGGTCAATCCGGATGAGCGCCACGCCGACAAGGACTTCGAAGCCTATATGCGCGAGGGGATTTTTGCGGCGCTGGAGGCGATCGAGCAGGCGACCGGCGAGCGGCAAGTGTCGGCGATCGGCTATTGCGTCGGCGGCACGCTGCTCGCCGTCGCCCTCGCCTATATGGCGGGGACCCGCGACGACCGGATCGCCAGCGCGACGCTGTTCGCAGCCCAGGTCGATTTCCGCGATCCCGGCGACCTCAAAGTGTTCGTCGACGAATTGCAGCTCAAGACGATCGCCGAGCAGATGGCCGCCAAAGGCTATCTTGAAGGCATGCAAATGGCGAACGCCTTCAATATGTTGCGGCCGAATGATCTGATCTGGTCGTATTTCGTGAACAATTACATGAAGGGCAAGGAGCCGCCGGCCTTCGATCTTCTCGTCTGGAATTCAGATTCGACTCGAATGCCAGCCGCCAACCATATGTATTATCTGAGGAATTTTTATCTCGAGAACAACCTCACCCAGGGCCGCCTCACGATCGCCAATGTCAGGCTCGATTTGTCCAAGGTGACGATCCCGATCTACAGCCTCGCCGCCCGCGAGGACCATATCGCGCCGGCCAAGTCGGTCTTTCTTGGCTCGCAATATTTCGGCGGCCCGGTCCGCTACGTGCTCGCCGGCTCCGGCCATATCGCCGGCGTCGTCAACCCGGCCGACAAGGCGAAATACCAATATTGGGCCGGCGGGCCGCCTCAGGGCGAGTTCGACGACTGGCTCGCCAACGCCAAGGAGACGCCGGGCAGCTGGTGGCGCGACTGGATCCAATGGCTCGCCAAGCAGGCGCCTGAAAAGGTCCCGGCGCGCATTCCCGGCGACGGCAAGCTGAAGGCGCTCGCCGACGCGCCGGGCGAGTATGTGCGGGTGAGGGTCTGAGCCCATCCCCGCCATCGGATCGCGCCGCCGCGCGAAAGGGCTTCGCGGCGGCTGACGCGGAATCGTCGGCGCCGGCGCAGCAGTTTCGGCGCCGATTTTTTTCGCTGCATCGTGGCTGTTTTATTCGTTGAGCAATCTTGGCCCGCTGACGAACGGGCTGCCTCGAAGGTAGAATCGGAGCAGGCGGGCCGCTTCGCGCGTAATGCCGATCCTCGTGCTCCGCCCAATATCTGCGGCTTCGTCATCGCCGCGCCCCAGCCACAAAGGGCCTTCGCAGCAAAGATCGAGCCCATCGAGCCGGCGATCGATCCGCAATGCCGCCGCGAGCCTTCCGGGTCCTCGCGCCAGGTCGCGCAAGCGCTCGGCGCCGCGATTCCGCTGCATGATCTCGACGCCTTCGATCGGCTCGAGCGCCCTGATGAGCACGCCGGCCCCGATTCCGGGCGCCTCGCTCGATACGTTCAGCATGTACGAGCTGCCATAGGCGAGATAAACATAGGCGCGCCCGCGCTCGAGAAAGAGCGAGCGATTACGAAGGGTCATTCCCCGGTAGGCGTGCCCAGCGGCGTCGCCGACGACATACGCCTCCGTCTCCACAATGCGACCGCTGACCACGCCTTCGGGCAACTCGCGCACCAATAACCTGCCGATGAGATAGCGGGCGAGAGAGACCGTATCGGTCGGCAGCTCGATGCGAGCGACGGGCCGGCGCCCGCCCTTGCGGCGGCCAGACTTGAGGCTATTCGCTCGGTCCATTGCGCGCGTGAAGGTCCCGGCTCGAACGGGTCGCCGAAATACTGGGAGAACACGGCGACGCCGTGATCCTCATTCCTCTCCGTCGCCGCGCGCCGCCGCACGGCGATAGGCGGGACGCGATTTTATCCGATCGACGAAGTCGCGAATGCGAGGCCACGCGGCGGCCTCTTTCAGCCGAGCCGCGCGCGACAGCGGAAAGCTCATCATGACATCGGCGCCGGTCAGCTCGTCGCCGGCGAACCAGGGCGATTTGGCGAGTTCGGCCTCGACATAGTCGAAATGCAGTTTGATCTGCGCCGACACATAGGGCAGCGCCGGCTTAGCGGCTTCGCCGAGCCGCGCCGCAACCAGAGCGACCAGCAGCGGCGGCATAGCCGAGCCCTCGGCGTAATGCAGCCAATACGTGTATCGCATCCGCTCCGGCGTTCCCGCCGGCGGCCGTAGCCGGCCGTCGCCATATCGGTCGATCAGATATTCGACGATCGCGCCCGTCTCGGCGATCACCAAATCGCCGTCGACGACGATCGGCGACTTGCCGAGCGGATGCACGGCGCGCAACTCCGCCGGACCGAGCCGGGTCACAGGGTCGCGCTTGTAGCGACGCACTTCGTAATCGATCTCGAGCTCCTCGAGCAGCCATAGGACGCGCTGCGAACGCGAGTCTTCGAGATGGTGGACGGTGATCATGGCGGCCGCTTCTCCTGCAGCCGCGTATCTACCAGGCGGCTAGGGCCCGGCAATAGCGCTGTGGTCAGGCGCTCTGATTCTCGGCCGGGTTCTTCGCCGCCTCTGCGCGCGCAGCCGCGACGACCGCTTCGAGCAATCCCGGAAAGCGCGCCGCGAGGTCCTCGACCCGCACCGACAGCATCCGGTATGGCCCGGCGATGCGCGTCCGCGTCACGCCGGCCTCGCGCAGCCGGGCGTAGTGATAGCTCAGATTGGTCTTCGGCGCGCCGTCGAAAATCTGGCAGGGCGCCTCGCCCTGTTCGAGCAGGCGCAGGACGATCTCGCGCCGGATCGGCTCGCTCAGCGCCTCAAGCACGGCGGAAAGGTCGATCTGATCCCGATCGGGGTGATGCAGCTCCTTGGCCATCGCCGAGCAGATAGACCGGAATGCGCGCAAGTTCAACATTTATTGAACTCATTGACAAGCCGGACTCCGCTCGCTTAGTTCAAGACATCTTGAACTGATGGAGCGGCCATGTTGACGCGTCTCCTGCCCCTCATTCTGGGCGCTTTCACCATTGGGACCGAGACATTCATGATTGTCGGCGTCCTGCCGGATATCGCCGCCGACCTCCGGGTGACGCCGGCCGCGGCCGGCGCGCTGGTGACGGCCTTTTCGCTCTCCTATGCGCTCGGCTCGCCCATTCTCGCGGTCGCGACGGCCGGAATTGAACGCAAGCGGCTCCTGACCTTCGCGATGGCCGGTTTCGTCTTGGCCAACGCCCTCGCTGCCTTCGCGCCGAGCTTCGCCTGGCTCATGGCGGCGCGAGTCGGCTTGGCTCTTGCGGCAGGCGCGTTCATGCCGGCGGCCGTCGCTTTCGCCACCGCCGCGCATGACGCCGCCCATCGCGGCCGCGCCGTGGCCCTTGTCTATGCCGGCATGACCGGCGCGATCGTGATCGGCGTGCCAGCCGGCACTCTCGTCGCCGCCGCCGCCACTTGGCGCGCGACCTTCCTCTGCGTCGCCGCTCTGGCGGCCGTCGCCGCCCTCGGCGTCGCAGCGGTCCTGCCGCGGCTCGCCGGCATCGCCTCGATCGGTCTGCGCGAGCGCCTCGCGGTCGGCCGCCGTCCGGACGTCCTGGCTCTGCTCGGCCTGACGACGCTCGCCCTTGCCGGCGCGTTCGCTATCAACACCTATGTCGGCGTCCTCGTCGAAAAGGCGCTGGGCGTCGGCGCGCAAGGCCTTGCCGGCGTATTGATGGTTCTCGGCTTGGTGAGCTTCTTCGGCAACCTTCTCGGCGGCTATGGCGCCGATCATTGGAATCGCGAACGCTTCCTCGCCGGGATTTTGACGGTCCTCGTCGGCGCCTTCGCCCTGATTTCGTTCGGCGCGGCGCTCGGCGGGCTCGGCGGCGGCGCAGCGATCCTGGCCGGCTTGGTCTTGTGGGGATTGTTCGGCTGGGCCTTTCCGTCGACCCAGCAGGCGCGGATCGTCTCGCTCGATCCGACCCTCGCGCCGATCACGCTTTCGCTCAACACGTCGGCGATCTATTTCGGGGCCGCCGCCGGCTCGGTCTTTGGCGGCCTCGCCATTCGGCAATGGTCGATCCTCGCGATCGGCTGGGCGGGCGCGCTGTTCGAAGCGGCGGCGCTGGTTCTCCTTGTCGCGACGAGCGCGCAGCTTAAGTCGATGCGGCGCGCCGAAGCTGAATCGTTGCCCTGTTCGAACGAAAAATCCGCAAAAGCGTCTGCAACGGCGTGATGCGATTGTCGGCCCGCGCCGCCTATGGGCGACGCAGGGCGCGTTGAATTCTGTCTTGAGTCGCCCGGCCGTGGGACGACTCTCCCGTCAGCCTCTTGAGCGCATCGCCCGTTCGAGTGCCGCCGCCGATGGCGAAGTCCTCCGCCTCCCGGACGACGAAGGCTTTCAACGCCACGGCCGCGCCGAGGAACAGGAACGAGGATAAAACCGTCGCAAAGGCCATCCAGCCGATGCTATCCCAACCGCTCTCGGGGGCCAGCCAGCCGAGGCAAAACAGCGCCGCCGCGGCGCCGAGCAGCGCGATCAAGCCATTGAGCGCCCGGCCGAAAGCGCGATCGCCAAGGACGAAATGGGCGATCAGGCCAAGCGCAAAGCTATAGACGAAAACAAGGGCGGAGAACAGCCGCATATCCTGCGGCGACATTTCGCTTCCGGTGAAGGTTTGCAGCAGACCGGCGAATTTTTGCGTGATCCAGCCGGGCTGGTGCGGCTTTCCTGCGGCGGCGCTGGCGGTTGACCCCTCCGACGGGCCAGAGATCATGGAAACGTAGATCCGCCGCCCGAGAAACAGGACAGCGATCGGCAGGAGAATTCGCAAAATGCGAGTCATGGCGGGGCCTCGCGGCGTCCTCTCCCCGACCCTGACAGCGCAGGTCTTTATCAGCCGTCAACATCGCCGGAAAACTTGCCGCGAATTCGCGGCGTGGTTTCCGGTCCGCTGACTGGATCGGCGGCTTTCTCCCTTTCGGCGATGAAATCCGTGATCCGTCGAAACGGCGTTTATCACGTACTCGCCTATTCCACGTCCTCCACCTCGACCGTCCGCCCCGACAAGCGCTGGGCGAGCGAGGCCTCCATGAAGGCGTCGAGATCGCCGTCGAGCACGTCGCCCGGCGTGCCGGAAACATGGCCCGTGCGCAGGTCCTTCACCATCTGGTACGGCTGCAGCACGTAGGACCTGATCTGATGGCCCCAGCCGATATCGGTCTTCGAGGCGGCGTCGGCGTTGGCCTTGGCCTCGCGCTTCTCCAGCTCCATTTCGTAGAGCCGGGCGCGGAGCATGTTCCAGGCGGTGGCGCGGTTCTTATGCTGCGAGCGCTCCGACTGGCAGGCGACGACGATGCCGGTCGGGATATGGGTGATGCGCACCGCCGATTCCGTCTTGTTGACGTGCTGACCGCCGGCGCCCGAGGCGCGGTACGTATCGATGCGGCAATCGCTCTCGTTGACCTCGACATTGATCCGGTCGTCGACGACCGGATAGACCCAGACCGAGGCGAAGCTGGTGTGCCGGCGGGCGTTGGAATCGAAGGGCGAGATGCGCACCAGCCGGTGCACGCCGGATTCGGTCTTCAGCCAGCCATGGGCGTTGTGGCCCTTGACCATGATCGTCGCCGATTTGATGCCGGCCTCTTCGCCGTCCGTCTCTTCGATCAACTCGACCGAAAAGCCGCGGCGCTCGGCCCAGCGCATATACATGCGCAGCAACATCCGCGCCCAATCGCAGCTTTCGGTGCCGCCGGCGCCGGAATGGATTTCGACGTATGTATCGTTGGCGTCGGCCTCGCCCGACAGCAAGGCTTCGAGTTGGCGCCGCTCGCCCTCCGCCTGCAGCGCCTTGAGCAGGGCGATTCCTTCCTCTTCGGTCGAAGCGTCGCCTTCGCTCTCGCCAAGTTCGACCAGCGTCGCCGCGTCTTCGAGTTCGCGTTCGAGCTTGGCCAGCGACTGTAAACGATCCTCGAGCATGTTGCGCTCGCGCATCACCTTTTGCGCGGCGTCGGGATCGTTCCAGAGCGAAGGATCTTCGGATTTCGCGTTCAGTTCGGCGAGGCGGCGCGTCGCGGCGTCGACGTCAAAGATGCCTCCTCAGCAGTCCCACCGACTGCTTGATGTTTTCGATCAGCGCTTCAGCTTCGGCGCGCATTTTGAACCTTCCATAGGCTCGGCCGTCGACACGAGCAATCGGCAGCCGGTACGCTCCCGACCGCCGACTGCTTAAAGCCGATCGCCGCGTTAATAAAGTCCGCCAGTCCCCGATCCGATCGCCTTCTCCACATCCGGCGAGACGGTCAGCACCTTGGCGTTGGCGGCCTGGTCTTCGCCGCCTCCGCCTATATAGCCGTCGGGCGGCGCAGTGCCAGGCTTGAAGGCTTCGAGAATCGAGCCCGCTCCGGTCGACCGCATGCCGGTATGGACGTCGACGGAGACCAGCTTGATGCCCGGCGGCACGCGGAACGGCGTATCCGGTTTGTCCTTCAACGCCATGCGCATGAATTCGCGGAAGATCGGCGCCGTATAAAGAGCGGCCTGAGCCGAGCCGCCGAGCGAGCGCGGATGGTCGTAGCCCATGAAGACGCCGAAAGCCAAATCGGGCGAATAGCCGACGAACCAGAGGTCCTTGGCCTCGTTGGTCGTGCCGGTCTTGCCGGCGAGGGTGCGGTGAAGTTCGGAAATCGCGACGCCGGTGCCGCGCTGGATCACGCCTTCCATGATATGGGTGATCTGGTACGCGGTCAGCGGATCGATCACTTGCTCGCGCTTGTCGATCAGCCTGGGCTCGTCCTGATTATCCCATTTCTCGGCGTCGCAGCCCTGGCAGATGCGATCGTCGTGCCGGTAAATTGTATGGCCCCACCGGTCCTGGATGCGGTCGATCAGGGTCGGCTTGATGCGTTTGCCGCCGTTGTCGAACATCGAATAGGCGGTGACCATGCGCAGCACCGTCGTCTCGCCGGCGCCGAGCGACATGGCGAGGAGCGGCGGCATTTCGTCGTAGATGCCGAATTTCTTGGCGTATTCGACGATCAACGGCATGCCGATGTCGCGGGCGAGCCGCACCGTCATCTGATTGATCGAATGTTCGATGCCGAAACGCAGCGTATGCGGACCGGACGATTTGCCTTCGAAGTTTTCCGGCCGCCAGACCTGCCCGTTGCCCTGGTCGATCTCGATCGGCTCGTCGAGCTCGATCGAGGACGGCGTGTAGCCGTTGTCGATCGCCGCAGCGTAGACGAAGGGCTTGAACGACGAGCCCGGCTGCCGCATAGCCTGCGTCGCGCGATTGAATTCCGACTGGTCGAAGGAGAAGCCGCCGACCATGGCGAGGACGCGGCCGGTGAACGGATCCATCGCGACGCAGGCGCCTGAGACTTCCGGAATCTGGCGCAAGCGATATTCGCCGGCCTTGCCGGCGACTGGCTCGACATAGACGACGTCGCCTGGCTTCACCAGCTTGTTCGGCCGCCGGCCGGTCCATTTGGAGCCTTCGATGGTGATGTAGCCGGTCTCGCGCGCCGGGCCGACTGCGCCCGCTTTATCGCGCTCCGGCTGCAGGCCGATGCGGGCCGAGGCGTCGTTGGCGTCGAGCACGACCGCCAAGCGCCAGGGCTTGACGTCGCCGAGCTGCGGAATCTCGGCCAGCGCCAGACCCCAATCCTGGCCAAGATCGATCGACTTGACGACGCCGTGCCAGCCATGCGCCTCGTCGTAATGGACGAGGCCGTCGACCAGCGCCTTGCGCGCCGTCAACTGCAATTTCGGGTCAAGCGTGGTGCGGACCGAGAGGCCGCCCTCGTAGAGCTTCTGCTCGCCGTAGCGCTCGAGCAGCTCGCGGCGCACCTCTTCGGCGAAATAGCCGGCGGCGATCGAATCCGGCGTCAGCACGCGCGGATTGACGTTGAGCGGCTCGGCGCGCGCTTTTCGGGCCTGCTCGGCCGTGATGTAGCCGTCCTCCTCCATTCGGCCGATCACGTAATTGCGCCGGTCGACGGCGCGCTCGTGATTGCGGAACGGATGCAGAGCGCTCGGCTCCTTGGGCAGCGCCGCGAGATAGGCGACCTCCGAGATCGTCAGCTCGTTGACCGATTTGTTGAAATAATTCAGCGCGGCGGCGGCGACGCCGTAATTGGAGAGGCCGAGATAGATCTCGTTGAGATAGAGTTCGAGAATCTTGTCCTTCGAATAGGCTTGCTCGATCCGCATCGACAGAAGGATTTCGCGGATCTTGCGGTCGAATGTGCGCTCGTTGTTCAGAAGGAAGTTCTTGGCGACCTGCTGCGTGATGGTCGAAGCGCCCTGGACGTGCTTCGAGCCTTGCAGGAAGACCAGCGCCGCGCGCACGATTCCTTCCGGATCGAAGCCGTGATGGGTGTAGAAATTCTTATCCTCGGCCGCGATGAAGGCGTGCTTGACCAAAGGCGGAATGGCGCTCGACGGGAGGTAAAGGCGCCGTTCGCGATAATATTCGGCGATCAGGCTGCCGTCGGCGGCGTGTACGCGCGTCATCACCGGCGGCTCGTAATTCTGCAACTGGCTGTAGTCGGGCAGATCCTGTTCGTATTTCCAGATCACCGCGGCGACGGCCGCGGCGGCGATGACGAAGATAATCGCGGCGGTGGCGAACAGGAAGCCGATCAGCCGGGCGAACCGCCTTATCATTCAATCCTACCCTTCCCCGTCGGCGTTCGCCTTCGACTCAAATCCCCTCGCCCCATCAAACGATCGATTTGTGTTGCGATCGCGGCAAGCCGATCAAAGCGCCTTTCGGCGTCTTTTCAATGGCCGCTCTTGTCGTCGGCCTGCGGCGCCGGGAGCGCGACCGCCGCCGGCTGAGCCGGGGCGCCCGCGACCGCTTGCGCCTTAGGGTCGGGCGCGGTTTGCGCGGCGAAGAGATGGTCGATCGCCGCAACCAAAGCGTTGGTGGCCTTATCCCGCCATTCCGGCGAGGTCAACGCCTTGACGTCCTGGGGATTGGACAGATAGCCGAGCTCCAAAAGCACGGAGGGAAAATCCGGCGCCTTCAACACCATGAAGCCGGCGGAGCGCTCGGGATTGCGATTGAGCCGCCCCGCCATTCGCCACTCGCCGATCACGCCGCGCGAAAACATATGGGCGTAAACGCGCGACTCGCGCCGCTTCAAATCGAACAGGATGTCGGCGACGCCCGGATCGTCGGGCGCTTGCTGGAGGCCGGCGGCCTTGTCCGCGGCGTTTTCATGTTCGGCGACGCGGGCGGCCTCGGCGTCGGAAGCGCGGTCGGCGAGCGTATAGACGGTCGCGCCGGACACGTCCGCCGTTTCCGGCAGGCTGTCGGCGTGGATCGAGATGAGCAAAGCGGCGTTGGCGTCGCGGGCGATGCGGACGCGATCGCCCAGCGAGACGAATTCGTCGCCCTTGCGGGTCATGACGATCTTGTAGCGATGCTCTGCTTCGAGCTTTTTCCTGAGCTCGTCTGAAAAGTCGTAGACCAGCGTTTTCTCGACCACGCCGGGAGGGCCGTAAGCGCCGCCGTCGACGCCGCCATGGCCAGGATCGAGCACGATGACCGGCGGCCCGGACGGGGCGGCGCCGTCGATCGGCGCCGGCGTCTCGGCGGGCGGCGGCGCCTGCTCGGCCTCTTTGACCGATTGGAGGAAGACCGCAGGCTCGCAACGGCCGAGGTCGATCTGGAGCCGCGCCGCCTGAGCTCCCTTGGCGATGGCGACGGTCGACAGCCGCTCGATCCGGGCCGGACCGTTGAGATCGATGACAATCCGCGATTTGCCCGGGCCGAGCAGCCCGAAACGGAACGATTTGACGATCCCGCCCAGCGCCCGCCCCGGTTGCGGCCGACCGACCGCCGGATCGATCTGGAAGTTGACCTCCGGAACGTCGACGACGATGCGGTCGGGATCGGCGAGCGCGAAGGCCCGGCCTTCGACCGGAGCGGAGAGGTCGAATGTGAGCCGCGCCCCGCTATCATATTCTACAAGCCGCGCGGCCACCGCGACCGGAATTGCGGCGGCCTGGTCCTCGGCGGAGGGCGCGGCGTCGGCCTGGGTGAAGCCGAGGATAACGGCGCTGGCGAGGGTCAACAGGCCGAGCAGCGCCGCGCCGGTTCGCCCTATCGCCTGCCGCGTCGCCTCGCGCACACGCCCTTCTTGAGCCATTCTCGAACCGATCAAAATCGGCGGCGCCGCCGCCCAGCGCTCGATGCCTAAGCCATAAGGCCGCGAGGGTTAACGACCAATAACCAGGTCGAGGCGCAATCGTTCGCCCTGTTGCAGCGCGGCCACAGCGGCGGAAAAACCTTGCCAAGCTTATCGCTCTTCCATATGTAAATCATCGCTTCGACGCGGCTCGAATCTGCTCCGACGCCTTCCCCCGTCGCTTTGTCGGCGAAAGGAAACGGCTGCGGAGCGTTGGATTAAGCCGATGCGGGACTTCAAAATCGGCGGGCGTCGCGCCCGTCGCCTCAAGCGCCTCTCCTTTTTGGGGTTTTGCGCTTCGGCCCGCGAAGCGACGGCGTTTTTTGAAGCGCCCCTCGATTGGCGACGAGGACAAGGCTCCGCCAGTGAATTGGTGCGCAATGCCCGTCCGACTCATGGAAGGCCCCGCTCCCGCGCTTGACCCAGCGCGCGACGGATCGCTTTCTCGCCGGATGGAGCGGCGCAGCGGCGCGGCCCGGTCGGCCGACGCCGTCAGCCTGTCCCCTCGCCTTCCTTCAATCCGATCCAGATCCAACCGAGGCCGCTCCCTCAGCGCCGGCGGACGCTTCCTTGAAGCGCTGCCTGCAGCGCGCGCGCGGCCGCAAAGAGTTCATCATGGCCAACAAAATGATCATCGACGCGTCCCACCCGGAAGAGACCCGGGTGGTGGTCCTGCGGGGCGCCCGCGTCGAAGAGTTTGACTTCGAATCCGCGAACAAGAAGCCGCTGCGCGGCAACATCTATCTCGCCAAAGTCACCCGAGTCGAACCCTCCCTGCAAGCCGCGTTCGTCGATTACGGCGGCAATCGCCACGGCTTCCTCGCCTTCTCCGAAATCCATCCGGATTACTATCAAATCCCGGTGGCCGATCGGCAGGCGCTGCTCGAAGAGGAACAGCGCGCCCAGGAGGAGGAGAGCGAGGAGTCTTACCGGAGCGAGAGGCGCAGCCGTCGTCATCGCCGCCCGCGCTCGCATGAGGCCGAGTTCAGAGCGCAGAACGACGAACGCATTTCCGAACCGACGGATGGCGAAGGCGCCGCCGAGGCCGCGCCGGAGGAGGACGAGGCCGCGGCGCCCGAGCCGAGTTTCGACCGGCCGGCGACGGCTGAAGCCGAGGCGGCCGTCGGCGGGATTTCGCCCGGTCCTTACGAAGACGCCGCCCCAGCCGAGCCGATTGCGGCCGACTCAGCCGACGCGGCGGACGCCGAGCCGCAGCCTGTCGAAGCGGCGCCCGGCGAGCCGCTCGAAACAGGCGGAGAAATCAACGCCGCCGACGAGATTATCGCCGTCGAACGCGAAGCGCCGGCCGAGGCGTTCGCCGGGTCCGCGCCGGAGGAAGTCGCGCGAGAAGAAGAAGCGGCCGAGACGGACGACCAGCATGAGGACGACCGCAGCGAAGTGACGACGCTCGACGGCGGCGAAGAGTTTGCGCCGCGCGCCCGTCAATCCGGCGAGGATCGCGACGAGGAAGGCGAGCCGGTCGAGCAGGTCGGCGGCGACGCGATGGAGGAATTGCCGCGCCGACCGCCGCGGCTGCGCCGGCAATACAAAATCCAGGAGGTCATCAAGCGCCGGCAGGTGCTGCTGGTCCAGGTGGTCAAGGAAGAGCGCGGCAATAAGGGCGCGGCGCTGACGACCTATCTTTCGCTTGCCGGCCGGTATTCGGTGCTGATGCCCAACACCGCGCGCGGCGGCGGCATTTCGCGGAAGATTACCAACAGCGCCGACCGCAGCCGCTTGAAGTCCATCGCCCAGGAGCTCGACGTTCCCGAAGGCATGGGCGTGATCCTGCGCACCGCCGGCGCCTTGCGCACCAAGGCGGAGGTGAAGCGGGATTTCGAATATCTCCTGCGCATGTGGGAGACGGTGCGCGAGAAGACCCTCGCCTCGACCGCGCCGACCCTCGTCTACGAGGAAGGCTCGCTGATCAAGCGCGCCATCCGCGATCTCTATAACAAGGACATCGACGAAGTAACGGTCGCCGGCGAAGAGGGCTATCGCGAAGCCAAGGAGTTCATGCGGCTCCTCATGCCGAGCCACGCCAAAAATGTGACGCTCTATCGCGATCCGCAGCCGGTCTTCGCCAAAGCCGGCGTCGAGGCGCAGCTGGACGCTCTGTTCTCCAATCAAGTGACGCTGAAGTCAGGCGGCTATCTCGTCATCAACCAGACCGAGGCGTTGGTGGCGATCGACGTCAATTCCGGCCGCTCGACCCGCGAGCACAATATCGAGGACACGGCGCTCCGCACCAATCTCGAAGCCGCCGACGAAATCGCGCGGCAATTGCGTCTGCGCGACCTTGCCGGCCTGATTGTCGTCGACTTCATCGATATGGAGGAAGGCCGCAACAACCGCGCGGTCGAGCGCCGCATCAAGGACGCGCTGAAGAACGATCGCGCCCGCATCCAGGTCGGCCGCATCTCGCATTTCGGCCTGCTCGAAATGTCGCGTCAGCGCATCCGAACCGGCGTGCTCGAAGGCTCGACCGTGATCTGCCCGCATTGCATGGGCGCGGGGGTTGTCCGCTCGACCGCCTCGATCGCGCTGCATGTTCTGCGCGTGCTCGAAGACGCGCTGATCAAGAGCGCGACGCATGATTTGAACGTGCGCACCCGCAGCGAAGTCGCGCTCTACATTCTCAATCAGAAGCGCTCGCATCTGCGCGAGCTCGAGCGCCGCTTCGGCGTGACGATCATGGTCCTGGCCGACGATTCGCTTGCCGGGGCGACGTATCACGCAATTGATCGCGGCGAGCCGGCGACCGGCACCAAGCTCGGCGAGGCGGAGGCGCGCCAAGCCCCGCCCGCGCCAGTCGAGGAGTTCGAGGAGAGCGAAGCCGAGGCGGAGGCCGAAGAGGACGAGGCCGACGGCCGCGAGGACGAAGCCGAGATCTCGGCCGAAGAGGCCGGGCCCGAGGCGCGCGAGGGCGGGCGGCGCGAAGACGGCGAAGGCGGGCGGCGGCGCCGACGCAGGCGACGGCGACGCGGCGCCCGCGGCGAGGCGGCCGACGTCGCCAGCGCCGATGCGCCGCAGCCGACTGACGACGGCCTTGCCGCTGTCGCCCAAATCGAAGCCGAACAGGGCGTCCGTCCACGCGAAAGCGCTGAAGGGTCAGGCCATCGCGGCGAATTCGGCCGACGGGGATGGCGTCACGGGCGCGATCGGCGTCCGCCGCGCCATTACGATGGGCCGGCGGAGGGCGCCGAGGCGCCCACGTCCGTCGAGCCCGACGAAGCCGAACCGCCGAGCGCGGCGATCTCCGGCGAGGCGCGCGAGCCGGTCGGAGGCCCGCCTGCGCCGGCTGAGCCCCCGGCCTTGCAGCGCGAGCCCAGTCCGGCCGAGCCCGCCGCGGCGGCCGAAGCCGAGCCTCAGCGCGAAGCCGAGCAACCGGAGGCGGCGGAGCCGACCGAGGCGCAGCAGCCGCGGCCCAAGCGATCCGGCTGGTGGCAGCGGGCGCGCGCAACCTTTGTCGGCGACTGAGCGTTCATCCCGCGAAAATTGAAATCGCGCCTGAGGCTTGGCCCGGCGCGATTCTCGCCGTATTGAGGCGTTAGACAGGTCTTTGCATCGCAGTGCTAACGCCGTCGCTGTCGGTAGCGCCGGACGCCCAAGAGAGGTCGATATGAAGAACTTCTTCGCCCTGGCCGCCGCTGCGGCGCTCGCGCTGTTCGGAATCGCCGCCGCCTCGGCGGCGGAGTTCACGCCGGCCCAAAAGGACGAGATCGGCGCCGTGGTGAAGGATTACCTCGTCGCTCATCCGGAAGTCTTGCGTGCGGCGCTCGACGCGCTCGACAAGCACGAAAAAGAGGCGGCGGCGGAGGCGCGCGAGAAGATTGTCGCCGACCAAGCCAGCCTCTTATTCTCCTCGCCGCATCAGGCGACGGTCGGCAATCCGAAAGGCGGCGCGACGCTGGTCGAGTTCTTCGACTACAATTGCCATTATTGCAAAGGCGCGCTGCCCGATATCGCCAAGCTGATGAAGGACGATCCCAATCTCAAAGTGGTGCTCAAGGACTTCCCAGTCCTCGGGCCGGATTCCGTCGAAGCCGCGCGAGTCGCGATTGCGGCGCGCAACCAACTGGCCGGCGACAAGTTCTGGCAGTTCCATCAGAAGCTGCTCGGCATGCGCGGCGTGGTCGGCAAGGACCAGGCGCTGGCCGTCGCCAAGGAGATGGGCGTCGACATGGATCGCTTGAACAAGGACATGGCGAGCCCCGAGGCGAAGACCAGCATCCAGGAAGTGATGCAGATGGCCGACGCTCTGCAGATCAACGGCACGCCGAGCTTCGTTGTCGGCCAGGACGTGGTGATCGGCGCGGTGGGCTACGACCAACTCAAGGACAAGATTGACAGCGTCCATAAATGCGGGCGCGCGGTCTGCTGACGGCGCGCTGGCCGGATTTGAGCCGGCTTTCGAAAGTATGATTTTGAACGGGTCTGGCTCCTCGCCGAGCCAGGCCCGTTTTTTAAAGAGGGGCCTTTCGCGTGACCACATTGCAAGCGATCGTCATGGCCGTGCTGCAAGGGTTGACCGAGCTCTTTCCGGTCAGCAGCCTTGGCCACGCCGTCATCCTGCCGCGCCTGCTCCATTGGCCAATCGACCAGAAGGCGCCGGACTACCTGCCCTATCTCGTCGTCATGCATCTCGGCACGGCGATCGCGCTTTTCCTGTTCTTTTGGCGCGACTGGCTGTCGTTCCTGATGTCGATCGTCAGCCCGTCGAGCCCGCGCTCGTCGGCCGATCGCCGCGTCTTCCTGATGGTCGTACTGGCGACGATCCCGGCGGTGATCGTCGGAACCGTCGCCCGCAAGATTCTCGGCGACGCGTTCGGCTCGCCGATGACCGCCGCTATCTTTTTGATCGTCAACGGCTTTATCCTGTTCGCCGGCGACAAGATCGCGGGCCAATCAGTTGGCGTGCTCGACCAGCTCAATTGGAAAGGCGCGCTGGCGATCGGCGTCGCGCAATGCCTGGCGTTAATTCCCGGCGTTTCGCGCTCTGGCGCGACCATCGTCGCCGGCGTCGTCGCCGGCCTGCAGCATAAGGACGCCGCGCGCTTCTCCTTCCTGATGGCGACGCCGATTATCCTCGGCGCAACCGTGCACGAAGCGCCGGCTTTGCTCAAACAGGGCGCGACGCTCGGCGGCGCGGCTTTGCTCTCAGGCGTGGTCGCCGGGATCGTGGCCTATATCTCGACGGCGATCCTGATGCGCTATTTCAACAGGCATGAATTCGAGGCGCTGAACCCGTTCGCCTATTATTGCTGGGCGGCGGGAGCGGTGAGCGTGGCGCTCATCGCGCTGACGTGAGCTAAACCCGCCAATCATCCAACAGTGTCATTCCCGCGCAAGCGGGAATCCAGAGAACCGCTGCGCTTGAAGGATAGACCGCACTGGATTCCCGCTTGCGCGGAATGACAGGGACGAAAGCGGGGCGGCCGCAGGCCGGAACTAAGAGCGCGCGCTCGCGAGCCAGACGGCGGCGCTGAGGAACACGGTCCCGCAGCGGCTTCAGCGCCTCCCTGACATCCGCCGCGATCGCTTGCTGTACCTCTTGCGGCGCCCCGCCGATTAAGGCGCTCGCCGGGCCCATCCGCGTCAGCGTCTCGACGGTCTCGTCGAGCGTCCAGCCGCCGACCTTCTCGTCGAGCGGCTCGATGACGATGTCTGTAAAGCCGGATCGCGACAGTACGCCGCGCATGCGATCAGGATTGGCGAACGCGCCCGGCCCAGGCGCGTCGGGATCGATCGGGGCCGGCGGCGGAACGCGCCGGAGTGCGGCCGCCATGGGCAGCGCAAAGAACTCGCTTTCCTGAAGCGAGCGCCAGCATACGAAAGACAAGCGGCCGCCCGGCCGCAGCGCCGCCTTTAGATTTCGAAACGCCGCGTCGGGATTTTCGAAAAACATGACGCCGAAGCGCGAGAAGACGACGTCGAAGCTTGCCGGCGCGAACGGATAAGTCTGCGCGTCCGCCTCCTGGAAACTCACGTTCGGCAACTCAGCTTGTCGCGCGAGTTCTCGCGCCGAATCGAGGAGAAGGCGCGAAATGTCGACGCCAATCGCGGCGCCGGAGGGGCCGACGCGCCGCGCAAGCTCGAGCGTCGTCTCGCCGCTTCCGCAGCCGATGTCGAGGACCCGCTCGCCCGTCCGCAGCGCCGCCTGGTCCATCGCCCGCCGACCGAAGGGGATGAGCTGCCACTCGACTCTCTCATATTCCTCAAGCCAGCGTTTGCCCTTCTCGCCGTTCCACTCTTCAATCTGTTTTGCGTTGGGGAGACCGCTCATTTGCATTTCCCGTTCTTGAGTAAATCCTATTGTCATTCCCGCGAAAGCGCAGGGCTGTCCGGGGAAAAGGACTGCGCCTCGGTCCGGCGATTTGGCTTGCTTTTCGCGGGGCCACGCCGCCCGATCGCCGTCAACCCGCCATGGCGCCTCGAAGGTACGCGCAACACGATGTCTATCCGCGCGGCGCCATGGCGGGTGCTCCGCTTGCGCTCCGCCCCTTCCGGGTGACGGCGACCGCTCGGCGTGGCTATTGGCGACCAAGACGTTTTGCTGCCGAAACCGG
>JAJPHH010000102.1 GCA_021325385.1 Alphaproteobacteria bacterium | reverse complement strand
TGGAACACGACGCAAGCCGGGGCGCTGACCGCGACGCAGATCGCCGGCCTGTCGACGACGGCGCTCGGCAATCTGTCGACGACGCAGCTCGGCGCTTTGACGACGACGCAAGCGCATGCGCTGACGGCGACGCAGCTTAACGCGATCACGACGACCGATTTGAACGCGCTCAACGCCGCTAATTTCACTGCGACTCAGGTCGGCGGGTTGACGACAACGACGATCGACGCGTTGACGACGACGCAAACCGGGGCGCTCACCGCCACGACCATCGCCGGCTTGACGGCGACCGAGATTGACGGGCTAACCTCGACCGAGCTGCAAGCTTGGAACACGACGCAAGCCGGAGCGCTGACCGCGACGCAGATCGCCGGGCTGTCGACGACCGCGCTCGGCAACCTGTCGACGACGCAGCTCGGCGCTTTGACGACGACGCAAGCGCATGCGCTGACGGCGACGCAGCTTAACGCCGTCACGACGACGCTGAACGCGCTCAACGCGGCGAACCTCACCGCCACGCAAGCGGCCGGCCTGACCACGACGACGATCCAGGCGTTGACCACCACGCAGACGGGAGCGCTGAGCGCGACGACCATAGCCGGCTTCACCGCGACCGGCATCGGCGCGCTGACTTCGACCGAGCTGCAAGCTTGGAACACGACGCAAGCCGGCGCGCTGACCGCGACGCAGATCGCCGGCCTGTCGACGACGGCGCTCGGCAACCTGTCGACGACGCAGCTCGGTGCGTTGACCACGGCGCAAGCCCATGCCCTGACCGCGACTCAGCTTAACGGGATCACGACGACCGATCTGAACGCGCTGAACGCCGCCGATTTGACGGCGACGCAAGCAGCCGGCCTGACCACGACGACAGTCGAAGCGTTGACCACGACCCAGGTCGGCGCGTTGACCGCCTCGACGATCGCTGGCCTGACGGCGTCGGGCGTCGGCGCGCTGACCTCGACCGAGGTACAGGCTTGGAACACGACGCAAGCCGCGGCCTTGACCGCGACGCAACTCGGCGGCTTGACCACGACCGCGCTGGGCAACTTCTCGAAGACGCAGCTCGGCGCCTTGTCCACGACGCAGCTTGACGGATTGACGACGACGCAACTCAACGCGATCACGACGACCGACTTGCAGGCGTTGAATGTCGCCCGCCTGTCGACAAGCCAAGTCGAAGGCTTGTCCACGACGACGATCAGCAATCTGACGACGACGCAGGGCAACGCGTTGACGACGTCGCAGATACAAGTCCTGTCCTCGGCGCAGATACAAGCTCTGCAGCAGCTCATTGGCTAAGGCCCGGGAACTGAAGCTGATTTGGCCTCGCCTTGATCGCCTCGCGGCGAAAGGCGCGGTCGTCATCGGCCGAGCGGCAAGGCGCGGCTTCTCGAAAAAGGGCGCAGGCGTTTTCGCGCGATGAATGCATTGACGACGACGGGCGCCGCGCTTCGGCTTGAATTCCTCAAGCAATGTTCGCTCGCCGAAGCGATCGGCCAGGCGGAGGCGCTTGTCAGCACGGACGCTGCGGCTGCGGCGGCGGTCTACAAGGACTGGATCGCCTATCATGCGGCCGATCCGCTGCTGCATGCGGCCTATTTCAACTACGGCGTCGCCCTGTCCAAGGCCGGCGACCTCTTGGCCGCGATCAACGCGACGCGAGAGTGCCTGAGGATCAAGCCGGACTTCCACGCCGCCTCGATCAATCTCGGCCGCCTGCTCGAAGACGCCGGGCTGAGAGGCGAGGCGGTGTCGGAATGGCTCGGCATGGTGAAGCGACTCGACGGAATCAACGGCGAGTCGGTCAAGAACAAGCTGTCCGCTCTACAGCAGATCGGCCGCGTGCTGGAAGGCTCCAATGTCGATGGACCGGCGGAGGACGCCCTCAAACTCGCGCTCGACATCAACCCGGCGCAGCCTGAAGTCGTTCAGCACTGGATTGCGCTGCGGCAACGACAATGCAAGTGGCCGATCATCCAAGGTTCGGATCACGTGCAGCCGGCGCAATTGCTCGCCGAGATATCGCCGTTGTCGCTCTGCAATCTCGCCGACGATCCGGTTTTTCAATTGGCGCGCGCCGCTACCTACAACCGACAGATGATCAAGCTGGAGCGCGTCGTTCATGCGCCCTATTCCTGGAGTCCGAAAGACGCGCGCGCCTCCGGCAAGCTGCGCATCGGCTACGTCTCCTCGGACCTGCGCGAGCACGCCGTCGGCTTCGCCATGACGGACGTGATCGAGGAGCACGACAAGAACCGCTTCGAAATTTACGCCTATTATTGCGGCATTGCTCGCAACGACCCGACCAGAGAGCGCATCAAGCGCAGCGTCGATCGATGGACGGACATCAATGGCCTCAGCGATCAGGAAGCCGCGGCGCGAATCAGGAACGACAACATCGACGTCCTCGTTGATCTCAACGGCTACACCAAGGATGCGCGCACCCGCGTCTTCGGGCTGAGGCCGGCGCCGATTGCGGTCAATTGGTTCGGCTATCCCGGCACAATGGCGAGTCCGTACCATCATTACATCATTGCCGACGACGTCGTGATACCGCCTGGCGCCGAAATCTACTATTCGGAAAAAGTTCTGCGCCTGCCGTGCTATCAGCCGAACGACCGCAAGCGCGTCGTCGCCGCGCCGCCGTCGCGAAGGGACGAGGGCTTGCCAGAGGGCGCGCTCGTCTATTGCTCGCTCAACGGCGCGCAAAAGATCACGCCGGAAATCTTTCCTGCCTGGCTGACCATCCTGGCGCGCCGGCCCGGCAGCGTGCTCTGGCTGCTTGGCGGCGGCGACGACGCCAACGCGCGTTTGCGCGAACTCGCCGGCCGTCACGGCGTCGCGCCGGAGCGGCTCGTCTTCTCGCAAAAGAAGCCGAATCCCGAGCATCTCGCTCGCTATGCGCTCGCCGATCTCTTCCTCGATACTTTCCCCTACGGCTCGCACACGACGGCGTCTGACGCGATGTGGATGGGCGTGCCGATCCTGACCATGCCCGGCAAAGGCTTCGCGTCGCGGGTCTGCGCCAGCCTGGTTCGGGCGGCCGGAATCGGCGAATTGATCTGCGCCAATCTGCAGGATTACGTCGAACGGGCGATCGCGCTTGGCGGGCGGCCGGACGAGCTCAAGGCGCTCAGACAGAAGCTGCTCGCTGCGCGCGGAAGCAGCATGCTGTTCGACACGCCGCTCCTCGTTCGCGAATTGGAGGGGCTGTACCAGACGATGTGGGACGAATATCGCCGAGGCGCGCTGCCGATTCCCGACCTTTCCAATCTCGACGTCTATGAAGAGACCAGCATCGGGATCGGCCTGGAGGACGTGACCTACCGGAGCGACGAAGCCTATCGCGCGCTCTACGTCGCCAGGCTTCAGGAGCGTCACGCTGTTCGACCGATCCGCCCTGACGAACGTTTATGGAGAGGCTGACCGAGGGCGCCATCGTAGAGACGACGGCCGCCCCGCTGATTTTCGCCGCACCGCCTGGTCGCTGTGCGGCTTGATTATCTTCCCTCGGAGAGCCGCGCCCACGCGCCGCCCAGCTGGCGCAACGCCTGGCGCAGGTCCTCATCGAGATTGGCGTCGGCCGCCATCGTCACGACGTCGCTCTCCCCGCGCGGATCTTCGAGCGTCGCGAACTGACTGTCGACCAGCGAGGCCGGCATGTAATGGCCTTTGCGGCCGCCGACGCGGCGCAGCATCAAAGCCCTGTCGCCTTCGAGGTACAAGAATCGCAGCGCCGGTCCGGCACGGCCGCGCAAGCGGTCGCGATAGACGCGGCGCAGCGCCGAGCAGGCGACGATGAGGCCGTTCGGGTGCGCCACGCGATCAGCGAGCGCCGCGCCGACCCGGTCGACCCAGGGCCAGCGATCGTCGTCGGTCAGCGGCGCGCCGCTCGCCATCTTGGCGCGCGCCTCGGGCGAGTGGAGATCGTCGCCGTCGATGAAATCCGCGCCGCTGATCGCCGCGAGCCGCAGGCCAATTGTGGTCTTGCCGCTCCCGGAAACGCCCATCACGATCAACGCGAGGCGGTCGGGGGGATTGGGCGGATCGATCGTCGGCATGGACGCCTCAGCCAAGAGGATCAGAGCAGCATAAAGCTGGCGCGCGCGGCGGCGAATACTTATCTTCGCCGCAGCCGGCGGCCAAAGGCTGATCGTCGGCTAAAAGCGCGGGGAGGGCGGCCCTTTTTGCAAATTTCGTCTGACGAGCCGTCAGCCGTTCTCGGCGCCGCCCTGCTTCGCATGGGCCTGGTCCGGCCCGGCGAGCCGGTTCGCGTCGTCCCGCTGACCGGCGGCGTCTCTTCGGACATAGCGCTGATCGAAGCGGGCGAGCGCCGCTTCTGCGTCAAGCGCGCCCTGAGCAGGCTCAAAGTCGCCGCTCTCTGGGAAGCGCCGACCAGCCGCAACGCGGCCGAGGCCGCCTGGATGCGCGCCGTCGCGGCCTGGCTGCCGCGCGCCGCGCCGGCGGTGCTCGGCGAAGACGCGGCTGCGGGCCTGTTCGCGATGGAGTATCTCTCGCCTGAGGATCACCCGCTGTGGAAAGCCGAATTGCTCGCCGGCCGTATCGACTGCAGTTTCGCCGCCGCGGTCGGCCGCGATCTCGCCTTCATTCACGCAAGCAGCGCCGCCGATCCGGATGTTCCGGCGACTTTCTCTCATGACGAGACATTCGAAGCGATCCGCATTGAACCCTATTTGCGCGCGACCGGCCGCGCCCATCCGGCGCTCGCCGAACGGTTCGAGGCTCTCGCCGCCCGCACGCTCGCGACAAAGCGCGCGCTGGTTCATGGCGATGTCAGCCCGAAGAACATTCTCATGGCGAAGAGCGGCCCCGTCTTCCTCGACGCCGAATGCGCCTGGTTCGGCGATCCGGCTTTCGATCTCGCCTTCTGCCTCAATCATCTCTTGCTGAAAGGCGCGCGCAAAGGCGCGGCGCGCCAGCTTTATCTCGACGCTTTTCGTGCGCTCGCCGACGCGTATCTCGCCGGCGTCGATTGGGAGGAGGCCGAGGCGGTCGAGGGGCGTGCGGCGTCGCTCTTGCCTGCTCTGTTCCTCGCCCGCATCGACGGCAAATCGCCGGTCGAATATCTGACCGACGGAGACGAACGCGACGCCGTGCGGCGATGCGCCGCGCCGCTGATCGCCGCGCCGCCGCGGCGACTGGACGACGTCGCCAAAGCTTGGAGCGAAGGCGGTTGAGCGAGCCTGTCATTCAATCCTTGAGCGGCCGCCGGATCTGGGATTCGCGCGGCCGGCCGACGATCGAAGCGGAAATTCTGCTGAGCGACGGCGCGGTCGGCCGCGGCGTTGCGCCCGCCGGCGCTTCGCGCGGCAGCCGCGAAGCGGTCGACAAGCGCGACGGCGGCGCGCGGCTCGGCGGCTATGACGTCAAGAACGCGCTCGCCTCGTTACGCGCCGAAATCGCCCCGGCCTTGATCGGGCTCGATCCGTTCGATCAGGCCGGCGTCGATGCGCGCCTGATCGCCCTCGACGGTACGGAAAACAAATCGCGGCTCGGCGGCAACGCCCTGACTGCGGTCTCGCTCGCCGTTCTTCAGGCGGCGGCGGCGAGCCGCGGCCTGCCGCTCTGGCGCCATCTCTCCGGCGAGGGCGAGGCGCTGGTGCCTTTGCCGGAGATTCAGATTTTCGGCGGCGGCGCGCATGCGGGACGGCGCGTCGACATCCAGGATTTCATGATCGTCGCGCCGCGCGCCAAGAGCTTTGCCGAAGCATTGGAGATCACGGCCGAAGTCTATCTCGCCGCCGGCCGGATCATGGCCGAGCGCGGCCTCCTGCAGGGCGTCGCCGACGAGGGCGGCTTCTGGCCGTCCTTCTCGAGCAACGAAGAGGCGCTCGAGGCGCTGATACGGGCGATCGAGAAAGCCGGCTTTACGCCGGGCGAGGACGTCGCGATTTCACTCGATGTCGCAGCGTCCGAATTCGGCCGCGACGGACGCTACAAGCTGAGCCTCGAAAGTCGCGAACTCGATCGCGACGGCTGGGCGGACTATCTCACCGGCTGGCTCGATCGCTACCCGATCGTGTCGATCGAAGATCCTTTCGCCGAGGACGACGGCGAAGGCTTCAAACGTTTCACGCAAGCGGTCGGCGCGCGCGCGCAAGTGATCGGCGACGACTACCTCGTCACCAACGCAGCGCGCGTCGACGCCGCCGCCGCTGAAAAGTCGGTCAACGCGGTGCTGGTCAAGGTCAATCAGGCCGGCACGGTCAGCGAAGCGCGCGCGGCCTGCGAAGCGGGTCGCCGCGCCGGCTTCGGTACGATCGTCTCGGCACGATCGGGCGAAACCGAGGACGTTGCGATCGTTCATCTGGCGATCGGTTGGGGCGCCGGCCAGTTGAAGGTCGGCTCCTTCGCCCGGTCCGAACGAATGGCGAAGTGGAATGAGGCGCTGCGCATCGAGGAGGCGCTGGGCTCTAAAGGGAGGTTCGCGGGACTGGATGCGATGCCCTTTGCCGCGAAGCGAGCGTGAGGCGATCGTTGCGGGTGCATTTGCCCGTCGACCCGGGCTTCGACATTCCTTGAGATGCAAATGCCGGCCTGCTCGCCGCCTCCAAACGGCGGGACGGGCGGCAATCGTTGGCGGAGACCGCTGTCCGACGCGCGCTCGGCCGGCGGCCGGTCAAGCCCCTCGTCGGCGAGCTCGTCCCGTAACTCTTCGCCGAGGCCGCGGGACGCGTCTCGCTCCCGTCGGCGAGGGAGGCGATTATGACGGAATCTCGCACTGAGTTTGCGGCGCGACGCAAGCTTCTGGCCGGCGCGCTCAGTTTCGCGGCGCTGTCCGCGCTCGGCGCGCCGCGGGCGCGCGCGGCGAACGCTTTCGACGGAACTTGGGCCGGGCTCGACGCGGATGGGGAGACCGTGCAGATCATCTTCGTCGACGGCGACATTATCGGCTTTTACTGGCGCGGCGATTATCTCGACGCCGGCGTCGCCAAGGTCGAAGCCGGCGGCGCCCGTCTCGCCTTCGCCTTCAAAGGCGGCCAAGCAGTCGTGAGCCGCAGCGGCGCCGCAATGACCATCGTGATCCGCGACAGGGGCGGCGAGAGCCGGGTCGAGCTCAAGAAGGATTGAAGCGGCTGGCGCGCCCGCCGCCTCGACGAAATCTTCACCCATTGCGAAAATAGCTTCGCCATGGCGACCAGCGAAGATCTACGGCGCATCGCGCTTTCATTGCCCGGCGTCAGCGAAGCGCCGCATTTCGACCGCCTGGCGTTTCGCGCGGCGCGCATCTTCACGACGCTGGCCGCGGATCGCCAAAGCGCCAACATCAGATTCTCGCCCGACGAACAGGAGTTCAAACGCCTGCTCGCGCCGGAAGCGTTCACGCCGCTCAAAGGCGGCTGGGGCGCGGCCGGTTGGACTCGGGCGGAGCTGGCCGCGCTGGGCGAGGACGACCTGCGCGCCGCGCTTGAAATGGCCTATCGCCACGCTCAGCCAAAGTCGAAGTCCGCGGCCAAGAAACGCCGGCGTTGAATATTGCCCGCGTCCAGGTTTTGGGCGGTTGGTCCGCGCCGAGCGCGGAGGCGGGCGAGTCAAAAAAATACGTGTCAGTGAAACTTTTCGAGAGCCGCCGCGACCAATCGTCATGCTGGCAATCGGGCTGGCTCTCGCAAGGAACTTACGACAATGCGCAAATTTCTCGCTGCCTCCATCGCCGCCCTCACTCTTTCCGCGGCAGGCGTCACCGCGCACGCGCAGGGCTATCCGGCCCCTGTCATGCCCCCGGAGTTGAAGGGGGAAAAAATCGTAGGCGTCGTCCCCAACCCTGGTGTTGAAGGAGGTTGGGAGTGGATCGTCGAAGGCGTCGCGGACGGCCACCACTTCTATTTCATGGGGCACAAGGGCTCGGACGGCTGGATCCATTGGACCACGATCGGCGAATATCGGGAGGGCGACAAGCAGCACTCCTCCCTGCCGGGGCGCCGCGCCGAGACCGTCGCGAAACGACCGAGCAACGAAGCTACGGTCGCGACGAGCGCCGCCGCGGCCAGCTTCTCCAGTTCATCGCATCATTGATCTTGGAGCGAAAAAACCCAGTGAGCTAAGGCCCCGCCGCATCGCCGGCGAGGCCTATCCTTTAGGGTGTCGCTCACCGCTCCTGCAGCGTCGGCCGAATGAGGATCTCGTTGACATTGACGCGTGGAGGCTGGGTCACCGCATAAAGCACCGCCGCGGCGATGTCCTCCGCCTCGAGCGGCTCCATCGCGGCCTTGCGCTGCTCGAGCCCGGCCCGCATGCCGGGATTGGCGATGTGGTTGGGAAGCTCGGTCGCGACCATGCCGGGCTCGATCACGGTGACCCTGATCTTGTCCTTATAGACTTCGCGGCGCAGCGACTCGGAGAAGGCGACGACGCCGAATTTCGTCGCCGCATAGGCGCCGGCGCCGGGATTGGCGATGCGGCCCGCGACCGACGAGATGTTGACGAAGTGGCCGGCGCCGCCCCGCTTCATGATCGGCAGCGCGAGCCGGGACAGGGTCATCAGGCCGAAAAGATTGATTTCGATCATGCGGCGGAAATCGGCGATCTCGGCTTCCGCGACCGGCGACAGCAACATGATTCCGGCATTGTTGACGAGAATGTCGAGCCGACCGTAGCGACGCTCGACTTCGCCGAGCATGCGCTCGGCCTCGCTTTCGAGCGAAGCGTCGGCGGCGATCGCGAGCGCCTCGCCGCCCGCATCTTGAATTCGCCGCGCGAGCGCTTCGAGCCGGTCGGCTCGTCGCGCCACGATCGCGGTTTTGGCGCCGGCGCCGGCCAAGGCCCGAGCCGTGGCCTCGCCGATTCCGGAGGACGCGCCGGTCACCAGTGCGACGCGGCCCGTGAGCGGCTTGGCGGCTTCACCCTGTGTCGTCATCTCGTAATCCCGTTTGGCGCGTCAGGCCGCGCTCGCGCGGCGGGGCCGCCGCCAGCGCCATGTGTGATCGGCGCTCGGCCTTGGCAAGCGGCGAGGCGCCGTCATCTGCGGGAGCGCGGCCGCGCAGCCAAGCCGGCCGCGCTCCGGCCGCGTCATTTTTGCGAGACGGGGGTGAGGCTGCCGCCGCTGACGTCGGTTCCGTTGAGGCCGATTTGGTTGTCTTGGTAGGAATCGACCGTCCCGCCCGACAGGCTGACGCCGATCGTGTTGCCGGTCACCAGCGATTGGGTCAATTGGATCACGCCCGAGGCGCCGGCCAACAACCCGACCGCGTTGACGCTCGCCGTCGTGTTGCCGATCGACACGACCGCTCCCGATCCCGCGATGATCCCGTCCTGCGAACTGCCCGAGGCGACGCTGTTGGTGATGCTGACATTGACCGTCGCTCCGCCGCCGCCATTGATCGCGATCCCTTTCGGATTGCCGCTCGCCGCGACATGATCGATGACGCCTTGGGCCGTGCCCGAGCCGCTCGGCAGAACATAGACGCCGCGATGGGCATTGTCCTCCACCACGCTGTTGGAGATGCGAAACTGAGTCGCGCCGCTCGGCGTGATGTCGATGGCGTCGCCGGTGAAGTCGCGGACGACGCAATTGTCGATCTCAAGCGCGCCGGCGCTGGTCAGCGAGATGCCGGTCGCGCCGCTCTGCAGGCCCTCGACGGTCAGGCCGCGCAGCGCGACCACATCGTTCGGTCCGGCGGCGATGGCGATCGCCGTCCCGCCATTGCTCGCCGCGATTCCTGCCTCGACGCCGCCCGGATTGACGATGCTGACCGACTGCGTGATCGTCATCGCGCCATAGCCGGCCGTGTCGAGCACGTCGATTTCGCCATGCGCCGCCGTCTGGGTCAGCGCATAGGCGAATGTCCGGCAGGGCGCGGCCAAGCCGCAGCCGCCGCTGTCCGTACCTGTCGAAGAGACGAAAGTGCGCGGCGAACCTTGCGCCTGCGCCGGCGAGGCGGCGAGGCCGAATGCGGTCAGCGTCGCGGCAAGACCGATAATCGATCTGATTTTGCTCATGGAGCCCCCTTGTTCGTCAGTGTGCCTTCGCAAGATCATCGTTTCGCCATGTCGGAGGGAGCGCCGCCGCGCGTGAAGCTGGCGCCGACGCTGGTCAGGCCGCCGCTGACGTCGGCGCTCGCGTTGCCGCCGATCGCGTTGTCGCCGAAACTGTCGACGAGCCCGCCGCCGACCACGACGCCGTAATTGTTCGCCGTCGCCGCCGACCGGCCGAGTTCGACGATCCCGCCGCTCCCCGATTGATAGAAGCCGATCAGATTGTCGCTCGCCGCCACCCGCCGCGCCGCCAGCGCGCTCAAAGCCGA
>JAJPHH010000181.1 GCA_021325385.1 Alphaproteobacteria bacterium | reverse complement strand
TGCTCGCCGCCTTGCGCCCGGCGCTCGTCTGACCCCCCTCTATGCGCGCCGCCTCGCCAAATCATTCCTTCAAATCCGCCAATGGCCGCGTTTTCTCACGGGCTGTTACGCGGGAATGACAGGCTACGCCTTCCCGTTCAAAGCCGGCGCAGCCTTGGCGTCGAGCGGCCAGCGCGGCCGCGCCGGCGCGGAAAGATCGTCCGCAAGGCCGAGCCGCAGCCGCTCGATTCCCGCCCAGGCGATCATAGCGCCATTATCGGTGCAGAGATTTTGCGGCGGCGCGATCAATTTCAATCCGGTTTGCGCGGCAAAGCGCGCCAACGTGGAGCGGATCGCCTGATTGGCGGCGACGCCGCCGGCGATGACCAAGGCCTGCGCAGAGCCGACGCGCTCCCGGAACAATTGCAGGGCGACGCGCATCCGATCCTCGATCACGTCGACGATCGCCGCCTGGAACGAGGCGGACAGATCGGCGACGTCGCGCTCGCTGAGCGGCGCGGCGGCCTCCGCCGCGAGCCGCGTCGCCGTCTTGAGGCCGGACAGCGAGAAATCGGCGTTGGGCCGGCCGAGCAGCGGCCGCGGCAAGTCGAACCGGCTCGCATCGCCTTGCAGCGCCGCCCGCTCGATCGCCGGGCCGCCCGGATAGGCCAGGCCGAGCAGCTTGGCGGTCTTATCGAAAGCTTCGCCGATCGCGTCGTCCATGGTCGCCCCGAGCCGCTCGTAATCGCCGACGCCTTTGACCGCAAGGATCTGCGTATGGCCGCCCGAGGCGAGCAGCAAAAGGTACGGAAAGGCGAGCGCGCCGGCGAGCCGCGCCGTCAACGCATGCGCTTCGAGATGATTGACCGCCACGAAAGGCTTGCCGGTCGCCAACGCCAATCCTTTCCCGGTCATCAGCCCGACCATGACGCCGCCGATCAGGCCGGGGCCGGCCGCCGCCGCGATCCCGTCGAGATCGCCGGCTTTGAGGCCGGCCTTGCTCAAGGCGCGCGCGGCGAGGCGATCGACAATCTCGACATGGGCGCGGGCGGCGATTTCCGGCACGACGCCGCCATAAGCGGCGTGCGCGGCGATCTGGCTCATCACCTCGTCGGCGAGAATGTCGCCGCCGCCGCCCGGCCGCAAGCGCACCACCGCCGCCGCGGTTTCGTCGCATGTCGTTTCAATGCCAAGAACTTGCATAAGAAAACCGGTTGCCGCTTACGCGCGCTGTCCCCGCCCCCTATACTCTTTCGTTCCGCGAATAGTCGTTTTGGAGCGCCATGGCGACCCCCTTTTTGAAAGTCGGCTCGCGCGGCTCGCCGCTCGCCTTGGCGCAGACGCGACAAGTCTGTGAACGTATCGCCGCCGCTTCCGGCGTCGCGGCGAGCGACCTCGAGATCGTCGCGATCCGGACGACTGGCGACAAGATCGTCGACCGCCAGCTGGCCGAAGCAGGCGGCAAAGGCTTGTTCACGAAGGAGCTGGACGAAGCCCTGCTCGCCGGCGCGATCGATTGCGCGATCCATTCGGCCAAGGACGTGCAGACTCTCCTTCCCGAGGGGATCGTCATCGTCGGCTGTCCGCCGCGCGAGGACGCGCGCGACGCGCTGATTTCCGGCAAAGCCGCGCGTTTGGCTGATCTGCCGCAAGGCGCTCGGCTCGGTTCGGCCTCGGCGCGCCGCCAGGCCATGGCGTTGCGCGTGCGGCCCGATCTCGAGGTCGGCTTGCTGCGCGGGAATGTCGAGACGCGCTTGCGCAAGGTGGAGCAAGGCGAGTTCGATCTTACGCTGCTGGCTTTGGCGGGGCTCAAACGGCTCGGTCTCGAGCGGCGCGCCGCGGCGATTCTGGAGACGGACGAGTTCCTGCCGGCCGTCGGCCAGGGCGCGATCGCGCTTACGGCGCGGCGCGGCGATCGCCGAATCGCCGAAATGCTGGCGCCCGTCCTGGACGCGTCGACAGGCATCGCGCTTGCTGCCGAGCGTGCCTTCCTCGCCAAGCTCGACGGCTCCTGCCGGACGCCGATCGCCGGGCATGCGCGGCTGGTCGGTGGCCGGCTTTCATTCCGAGGCATGGCGCTGTCGCCCGATGGGCGGCAATGGGCGGAGGCCGAGGGCGAGGGCGCGAGCGACGACGCCGAACGGATCGGCGCCGAAGCGGGCGAAGAGATTCGCGCAAAAGCGCCGACTTTGCTCCTGGCGCGTTGAGCCGTCATGCGGGTCGTTCTCACCCGATCGAGCGAGGACGCGGCAGCCGCCGCCAAGCGGCTGACCGCGCTTGGCTTCACGCCGCTTTTCGCGCCAGCTTTGTCGATCCGCGCCACCGGCGCGACGCCGCCTGAAGGTTCGTTTGACGCTCTGATCGCGACCAGCGCCGCTGCTTTCACCGTCCTGGCGCCGGAGCGTTACGCCAAGCTCGCTTCGCTGCCGCTTTATGTGGTCGGCGAGCGCACGGCCGAGGTCGCCTCGCGGATCGGCTTGCCGGCGCCGCGCGCCATCGCGCCGGGCGCAGCGACTCTCGCCGCCTTGGTCTGCGACCGGCTGCCGCAGAAGTCTCGCGTGCTCTACCTGGCCGGCCGCGACCGCACGGGCGATATCGAGGCCGCGCTCGCCGCGGCCGGCCACAAAGTCGCGCTGTGCGAAATCTATGAAGCGCAAGCGCGCGAGGCGTGGAGCGCGGAAGAGGCGGACGCATTCTCGACAAGCGACGCCGCTCTCTACTATTCCCGGCGCAGCGCGGAAATCGTCGTCGGTCTCGCAAATAAAGCGAATTTGGCCGAAAAGCTGCGCTCGGCCCTGCACATATGCATATCGGAAAATGCGGCCGAGCCGCTGCGCCAAGCCGGCGCCGTGAACGTCGTCGTCGCGGCGAAACCGACCGAAGCCGGCCTTTTCGAAGCGCTTAAACAGAACGCCGGCGCGCGCTGACGCGTTTGAGTTCGCGATCTTCGAGGAGGCTCTCATGGCCAAGGTGCTGGTCCTCTATTATTCGAGCTACGGCCATATCGAAGCCATGGCGATGGCGGCCGCTGAAGGCGCGCGCTCGGCGGGCGCGACGGCCGACGTCAAGCGCGCGCCCGAGACCGTGCCGCCCGACGTCGCCAAAGCGGCGCATTTCAAGCTCGACCAGCCCGCGCCGGTCGCCTCGGTCAACGATCTGGCGAATTACGACGGGATTCTTTTCGGCACGCCGACGCGCTTCGGCAACATGGCCGGGCAGATGCGCAATTTTCTCGACCAGGCCGGCGGGCTTTGGCTCAAGAACAGTCTGGTCGGCAAGGTCGGCTCGGTGTTCTGCTCTTCGGCGACCCAGCATGGCGGACAGGAATCGACGATCCTCACCTTCATTCCGACGCTGTTGCATCTCGGCATGGTCATTGTCGGCTTGCCTTACGCCTTCGCCGGCCAATCGGGGCTGGACGAGATCAAAGGCGGCTCGCCTTATGGCGCTTCGACCATTGCGGGCCAAGACGGTTCGCGGCGGCCCAGCGCCGTCGAACTCGAGGCGGCGCGCTATCAGGCGGCGCATGTCGCGAGGATCGCCGCCAAGCTGAGCGCGTAAAAGGCCCGCCCGTTTCCTTCCCTCCCCGCCTCGCCTATAGGAGGGACGTCAAAGAGGCGAGAGGTTGATGGCGGACGAAAACGAGCAGCGACGGCTCCAGCCCGAGGCCGCCGGCGCGCCCAATCGCGATAAGCGCGGCGAGCCGCCGATCATCGAAGGCGAAGCGACGAATCACGACGAAGCAGCCGCCGCCGCCAGTCGAGAACGGTCCGATCCGGAGCCGCCTGAATCCGACAAGCAGCCGGTCCCGCCGGGCGATCGAACGGGTTCGTCCGCTCCGCATCGCCAGTCGTGGCTGTTTGCTGCAGCCGCGCTTGGCGGCGTCGTCGGCGCAGGCGCGGCGGCGATCGTCTTCTGGCTCGGAGCCGTCAACGCCGACGCCGGGCTGAGCGAACGCATCGCCGCCGTCGACGCGCCGATCGCCGATCTCGGTCGCCGAGTCTCGGCCTTGGAATCCGCCGCGCAAAACGCCAAGGCCAACGCGGACGCGATCAAAGCCGCGCAAAGCGACAGCCAGGCGGCGCGGTCCGACGCCGCCAAGGCGGTCGCTTTGGCGAACAAGGCCGCCGCATCGCTCGAGCAAAAAGCGAATGTCGCCGCTGCTTCCGCGGCCGATTTGAACGCGCTCGACGAGCGCGTGAAGAAACTCGAGAGCGCGACGCCGCAACCGGCGCAGAGCGGCCAGGACCTCTCCGTGATCGAAGACCGGCTCGCCAAGGTCGAGGCGGCGCTCGCCGCGCCAAAGAACGAGACGCGAGTCGCGCCCGAAAACGGTCCGGCTCGGAAGGCGGATCCCACAGGATTGGCGGTCGCCGCCGAAGCGGTCGCCGCGCGCCTTGCTTCGGGCGCGCCGTACCCCGCGGAAGAGAACGCGCTGGAGCGGCTCGGCGCCGACCCGGCAAAGATTGCAGCGCTGAAGCCTTTCGCCGAGAAAGGCGCGCCGACCGCCGCCGCGCTCGCCGCCGGCTTCGCCAAGGTCGCGCCCGATGCGTTGCAGGCCGCCGCCCAGCCGCCAGGCGGCGGCGTGATGGACCGGCTGATGAGCAATATGAGCAAGGTCGTGAAGATCACGCCGGTCGGCGAGGTTCAGGGCGACGATCCGGCGGCGATCTCGTCGCAAATCGCGGCCGCGCTCGATCGCGGCGACGTCGCCCGCGCCATGGCGCTCTGGTCGCGCTGGCCGGAGCCTGCGAGAAAGGCTTCGCAAGCCTGGGCCGCCTCGGCTCAGGCGCGGCTTGCCGCCGAAGCGGCCGCGCAAGGCGTCTTGAACGACGCGATGACGAAACTCGCGTCGAGCGACAAGCAATAGCGTGGCCCGTCGCCTTTGGCGCGTCGCTCGCTAACGCGGCTCGGCCGCTCACCGGCCTCGGAGATTGAATGGTACGCTTGCTGATCTTCTTGGGTCTGCTCTGCCTCGCCGCGCTCGGCCTGGCCTGGCTTGCCGATCATCCCGGCCAAGTCGTGCTGACCTGGGGCGGCTATCGGATCGAAGCCTCGGCCTCGGTCGCGCTCGGCGTCGTCGTCGCGCTGGCCGTCGTAATCGCGATTCTCTGGGGAATCATCCGCTTCGTCTTCCGCATTCCCTCGCTGGTCACGCTGGCGCGACGGGGCGCCGGCGCGAGAAAGGGATCGCGGCTTTGTCGCGCGGCATGATCGCGGTCGGCGCCGGCGATGCGCGCGCCGCGCGCCGCCACGCCGCGGAGGCGCATCGCCTGATCGGCGACGAGCCGCTGGCGCATCTTTTGCGCGCCCAAGCCGCGCAACTCGCCGGCGACCGCGCCGCGGCCGAGGCGGCGTTCAGAGACATGCTCGGCAAGGAGCACACCCACACGCTCGGCCTGCGCGGGCTCCACCTCGAGGCGCGCCGGCGCGGCGATCACGCCGAAGCGCTGAAATACGCCGCCGAGGCGAGCAGACATGCGGCCTTGCCCTGGGCCGGGCAGGCGATGCTCGATCACCGCGCGGCGGCGGGCGACTGGGCCGGCGCGCTGGCGACCGTCGAAAGCAACGCCGCCGCGCATCTGATCGACAAGCCGACCGCCAATCGCTGGCGCGCCGTGCTGAAGACGGCGATGGCGCAGGAACGCGCCGACCGCGAGCCGCAGGCCGCGCTCGCTTTGGCGCAGGAGGCTGTGCGCCTCGCGCCCGATCTCACGCCGGCTGCGGCTTTGGCCGGCCGCCTGCTCGCGGCCGGAGGCGATTATCGGCGCGCGTCGAGAATCATCGAGACGACATACGCCAAGACGCCCCATCCCGATCTCGCCGCGGCGTACCTTCGCCTGCGGCCGGGCGATTCGGCGAGCGATCGGCTCGTCCGCGCCAAGGCGCTCGCCCGCGTCGCGCCGAACGATCCGGAAAGCCGCCTGACTGTCGCGCGCGCCGCGCTGGAGGCGCGCGACTTCAAAGCGGCGCGCGAAGCGATCGCGCCGTTGATCGGCGCCGACGCGCCGAGCCGCCCGACGCGGCGGGTCTGTCTGTTGATGGCCGATCTCGAGGAGACCGAAGGCGGCGCGCCGGGCGCGGTGCGCGAATGGCTGGCGCGCGCCTCGCGCGCGCCGCACGATCCGGCCTGGATCGCGGACGGGATCATCAGCGACGTCTGGGCGCCCGCCTCGCCGAGCGGGAAGCTCGACGCGTTCGTCTGGCGCACGCCCGATGAGCGTCTGAGCGCGCCGAGCGAGCCGCCGCCTGAGCGGAGCGAGCCGGCGATGATCGAGCATGTGGCGGAGGCCCCGGCTGCGGAAGCGGAGCCGCCGCCAGCCGCGCCGAAGGAAGAGCCGAAACAGGACTTGAAAGACGAACCGGTCGCGCAACAAGAGCAGGAGACGCAAAAGAACGTCGAGCCGCTCGCCGCGCGCGCTGGGTTCGATCTGCCGCCGCCCAGCCCGCCCGACGATCCGGGCGCCGAGGGGCCGCCGGAGAAGCGAAGGTTCCGGCTTTTTTCATGACCGGCGCGCGGACGCGACAGCCGGGCGGCGCGGCGCCGCCCGCAATTTATCGCCGTTAACCCGCTGCATCGGATCGTACTTCCGTTCGAACGGTCAGCGCATGCGCGCTTCGCCGCGCATCGTCGCAGTCTCAGTAAGCCCGGGCCGTCTTAAGCCCTGCGCCAGCAAATAGAATGCGGCGAGATGGGAGATCATCAGCAACGGAACGTAGATGATCGGAATCGCATAGGCGGCGCCGAGTTCTCCGGCGAGCGACGGCAGGCCGATCTGGTCGCCGTGGTAATAATCGACGAGAATGTCGGTCGCGCCGACCGCGTTGAACGCGACGACGAACGACCAAAAGAGCGGACGTATCCTTATCGCGAGGAGCGCCGCCATCGCGAGCAGGCCGGTTGCGAAGTCGCCATAGGCGGCGAATGTGGCGAAGCCCGCCGGCAGATCAGGGCCGACAAATCCTGGAAGGATCAAGACGAGCCCGAAAAAGCGGAAACTGTGCAGCGTCGCGATGGCGCGCTGCGCCTCGACCGGATCCATCGCCTTGAGCCGGGGCCAGAAATACGTCCAGAAGCAAAACAGCCACGGGACGTAGCCGAGGACGAGATGGATTTGGAAGATGGTCGCCGGCGACATTTCGCCCTCCTCTCAGACGGCCTCGAACATTGCGGTCAAAACGCCGAGCCGGCCTTCAGCAAGGCTTCGTCCCAAATTCTGGGCGAGTTGCGCGACATCCGGCCCCATGACCACGCCAAGATTGGGCGAAGGCGGCGGGCCCGATGCGCGGAGTTCGGCGAACCAGGCCTTGGCCGGCTCGGTATCGTCTTGCCAAATCAGGCTGCGGAAACCGGCCGCTTCGATCGCATCGCGCGTCGCGGCGGCGGCGAGGAGGAAGCTTGTCGCCGGAGAGCGCGCCCAGGGGACCGGATAAAGCGGCTCGCCTTCCTTCGATACGATGTCGAATGTCGCAAACTTGCCGCCGGACTTCAGCACGCGCCGGATCTCGCTATAGAGCCGCGCGCGATCGGCGATGTTCATCGCCACATGCTGCAGGAGCGCGACGTCGAAACTCTTGTCGCCGAAAGGAAGGTTCAGCGCGTCCCCGACCTCGAACGTCGCTTGTCCGGACTGTCCCGTCCGCGCGGTGAGATAGCGCGCGGCGTCGACGAAGGCTTCGCTGAGGTCGATTCCCGTCACCCGGCAGCCACAGGTCGCCGCGACAAAGCGCGCCGGCCCGCCGACGCCAGCGCCCACGTCCAGAACCGACATGCCGGCGTCGATCCCGGCCAATTTGGCGAGTTCGGCGGTCGCGGCGAGGCCGCGCGTATGAAACTGGTCGAGAGCGGCGAGTTGCTGCGGCGCGAGCCGCTGATCCTCCGGCCCTAGAGCGGCGAGCGCCGCCTTCAGCCGCTCAGCAAGGCCCGTCGCGCGATAATGGTCACGCACATTGTCGAAAGTGGACATTTCGACTTCTCCTCTCAGAATGATCGGCCGTCGGCAGCGGCTCTATGGCGAGGCTGGCCGGGCGAGCGTTTGCTCAAAGCGCGCGATCAGCGCCGCCAGAGCGTCCGGCGCTTCGTCTGTCGTCATATGGCCGCCGGGCAGACGGACGATCTCGAGGCCGAAGCGGGCGAGGCGCCGCTCGGCGAGGTCGACCTGGCGATGTTCGAACGCGTCATCCGCGCTGCCGCCGATTAAGAAGGGAACGCGGTCGCGCCAGGCCAGGTAGAGGCGGCCGAAATCGAGACGTTCGCCTTGCGCCTTGTGGTCCGCGGCGAAGCCAGCCGCCCGGCTGAGGTACGACATGCCGTCGCGGCGGCGCAGCGACTCATAGACCCGCCGCCCGGCTACAATACGTCCGGCGAACCGGCGCGACCACATGACGCCGCCCAACAACATGAACATGCCGAAAGATTGCGAGGCGAAGATCGGACCCGACCGGGCCGGCAGCCGCCGCAGGATCGGCGTCGTCCACCAGGGATGCGAATGGCCGTCCGTGAAGAGGCCGCCATTGAAGATGAAGACGCCGCGGATTTCGGGACCGCCCTCCGGCTCGCCGCGCGCCGCGCGTTCAAGCCTGCGGCGCAGGTGCTCGAGCGCGACCAGCGAAGAGAAGTCGAAGGCGACGAGCGTCGTCGATTGGACGCCGAGTTCGCGCCATAGCGCCTCGACGAGATCCGTGCGCTCCGCCGTCGAGAAGCGATAGTCGTCATTGGGCGTGTCGGAATCGCCCATGCCGACGTAATCAAGGAACAGCTTTGGCGTTGCCTCGGCGTTCGGCAGGTAGCGAAGCACATTGGCCCAACCGCTCGAGCCGTCCGGGAAACCAGGCAGAAAGCTGGCGGCGCGCGCGGCGTCGCCCTCGCGTCGGACGAAGATTCGCAGCGAACGCTCGCCCGCGCCCATGGCGCGGCGCGGCGGGTCATAGGGCCGCCGTTCGCCGCCGGCGTACCAGGCCGACAGCTCGTCTCTGGCGGCGTCGGACGCCGCAGCGCGCGCAGCTGGGCCGAGTTTTGCTGAACCTATACTGCTCGTCGTCATGACCGCCGCTCCTGCCAGGCCCTGAAGCTAGGCGCGCTTCCGGTGATGCGCTATCCGCGATAATCTGGACGACCTATGAAGCGGAACTTCACAGTTCGGCGCAGCGCGCTCGACGGCGTGGAAGCCTTTCTGAGCGTGGCGCGGCATCGCAGCTTTCGGCGGGCGGCGGCCGAGCTCGGCGTTACGCCGTCGGCGCTGAGCCAGGCGGTGCGCAGCCTGGAAGCCAGGATCGGCGCGGCCCTGCTCGCGCGCACCACGCGCAGCGTCGGCCTGACGGAGGCGGGCCGACGCTTCCTGGAACGCGCCGCGCCCGCCTTTGACGAATTGCTCGCCGCCGGCGCCGCGGCGCGCGACATTGGCGAGCGGCCGACCGGGCTTTTGCGCCTTTCGGTGCCGCGCGGCGTCGTGTCGCTGATCCTGCGGCCGGTGATCGCTTCATTCTGCCAGGCCTATCCCGAGGTCGAACTCGAGATCGCGGCCAGCGAGGAGCTGGTCGATCTCGTCGCAGAGGGCTTCGATGCAGGCATTCGCCTCGGGCAATTCATCGAGGCGGATATGGTCGCGGTGCGGCTCACGCCGCCATTCCGCTTCGTCGTGGTCGGCTCGCCAGCCTATCTCGAGCGGCGCGGCGCGCCGCATCGCGTCGACGATCTAAAGGCCCACGCCTGCCTACGCCTGCGCCGCTCGAACGGCGCTGTCGCGCCCTGGAGTTTCATCGATCAGGGCAAGCCGCTTGAGATTAGCGTGGCGGGGCCGCTGATCGCGAACGATTATCCGACGCTGCTCGGCGCCGCGGAAGAAGGGGTAGGGCTTACGCAGGCGCCCGAGCCGGTCGCCGCCGCGTCAGTACGGTCCGGGCGGCTGCAGATTGTTTTGGAGCCCCTTTCTCCGGTCACGCCCGGCGTTTTCCTCTACCATCCGGGACGAAGGCAATCCCTTCCCAAGCTGCGGGCGTTCATCGACCACGTGACGCGGTTCGCGAAGTCGGGAGGGGTCCGCGGCGACGTCCCTGAGGTACGAAAGCCGTCGCGAGAATAGGCGGCGGAGCTTAGCCATGCCGGGCTGCCGCACAATCGCCCCGGTTTGGCCATCACGCCGAGCGCGGGACGGCGCGCAGGAAAACGCGCGCCAATCGTAACGGTAGGTCCACGCACTGGGCCGTAATTTGACGCCTGCCTCGTCATGGCGGCTATGCTGCGTCGGTACGAAACGCCGACGCCGCATGTTCGAACAGCCGGATACGCTCAAGCCGAAGGCGAGAGCCAGCAAGGCGCGCGCCGCGATCCGTATGAACAAATCCGCGGCCTGCCGCCTGTGCTCAGGGCGGCGAGCGGTCAAGCGCTCGACGCTCGCCTCGCGCCGGAGCCGTACTCTACATCGCCTTCACCAGCGCAAATAAACGGAAATCGTCGAGCGCCGCATGGCGGTGCGGGGCGGCTTCCCGGCGGTAGGCGTCGGAATCGACCACGGAGCGGAAGGTCGCGAAATCGGCGTATTCGTTGAGCGCCGCATCGTGCCATTGCGCGCCGTCCGGCCCGACGATCTTGGCCAGCACTGACCCGAAGAACACGCGCTGGACCGGCAGGCCCGCCGCGAGACGCCGGAAGGCGGGGACGTAGCGCTCGCGCCAAGCCTCCCGCCCCGTGCAGGGCCGCTCGCCGGGGCGGTCGTCATAGAGCGCCTCATCGCGATAGCGCAGCAAGTTCAGCATGTAGATGGGCCGGTTCGGCGGCAGGCTGCGTTCGGCCGCGTCCAAAGCGTCGAGATGGATTTCACGGGTCTTCATGAGGAGTCCTTCGGTTGCGCCGGCGCGGGGCGTTCAAGCCGCCGGCGCGCCCAAACTGGCGCTGGCGCGGCTGCGCTTGTAGCTGCGACCGCGTCAGGATAGTGTGGACAATATGTCCACATCGGCATTGCCTGATCTCACAGGAATGGCCGCGTTCGTCCGCGTCGTCCAGGCGGGCTCCTTTGCGGAGGCGGCGCGGCGGGCGGGGACGACAACCTCGGCGATGTCGAAGGCGATCCTCCGCTTCGAGCGCGCCCATGGCGTGCGCCTGCTGCACCGCACGACCCATTCCATCGCGCTGACCGAGGAAGGCGACAGGCTCATGGAGGCGGGTCGCGCGCTGCTGGAGCGGCTGGAAGGCTTCGAAGCCGCCCTCGGGGAGATCGCGGCGGGAGGCGGCGGCGGTCGCGTCTGCGTGACCGCGCCCACCTCCTTCGCACGCGCCTGTATCCTGCCCCGTCTGCCCGCCTTCCTCGACAAGAATCCGGAAATCCGGATCGAACTCAAATTTCGCAACGAAATCCTCGATCTCGCGGCAGAGGGCGTCGACATCGCGGTGCGCTCCGGGCCGCTCGATGCGTGGCCCGGTCATCAGGCGCAGCGGCTCGCCTCGATCCCGTGGATCGCCTGCGCGTCTCCGGCCTATCTGGCGGCGCGCGGCGTCCCGTCCGCTCCGGCGGAACTCGACGGCCACGACCATGTCGGCTTCCGCAATCCCGCGACCGGCCAGTTGCTGGCGTGGCGCTTCGCCGGTCCCGATGGCGAAAGCCTGCGCTACGCGCCGAAGCCCAAGCATGTCTGCGACGACGCCCATGCGACGCTGGCGTTGGTCTGCGAAGGTTTCGGCGTCAGCTGGGGGCCGGCCTGGATCATGGGCGACGAACTCGCGAGCGGCCGCCTCGTCGAAATTCTGCGCAACTGGCGCATCCCAGAGGAGCCGCTATGGATGGTGCGGACGTCGAATCGTCGGCCGCCGGAGCGGACGCGACGGACGATGGCGTTCCTCGCGTCGCTGACCTGGCGCCGGTACCTATGACGACGCAGCGGCGACAATCGCGATCGACGCAATCGAGGCCGGAGAAGCCGAAAACGCTTCGAGCGCGTTGGCGAGGTCCGCGCGTTCCGACTGAGAATAAACTTTGGAGCGGGCGAAGGGAATCGAACCCTCGTATGCAGCTTGGGAAGCTGCCGTTCTACCATTGAACTACGCCCGCGGCGGCGATGAAAACTACTGGAATCGGCGCGGCGGTCAAGCGGGACCCGTGCGCTCGGGTGCGCTCGGTCCGGTTTCTGCGGATGGCGGCGCTTTATTCTTTCCGCTCGCCCTTCGTGCTTTCGAAGCGATAGCGGAAATCGCAATGGCTCGCGCCGCCCATGATGGTCTGCGTCCGCTCGAGCTTGATCGCCGGGTTATAGCCCTCGCAGAACGCGCCGTCGCGATTGCAGGATAGGAGATGGCCGATCTCGCCGAGGCCCATTTCGCGATAGGTCTCGGCGTAGCGGCACCGGGTGACGTTGAAGTCGAAGACTTGCTCGTTCGCCTCCAGCACCTCGATGCGCAGCGCGTCGTCCTTGGTCCAGAGATGCTGGATGTCCTGAAACGACTTCAAATCCGCGCCGCCCGGCGCCCGTGCGGCGAGCGCCCTGCCTGATTCGATCGCAGCCGCCCGGATCGCTCGCCGCAAGATTTCCTTTGCTCGCGTTTCGCCGACCTCGCGGCGCATCTCCTCGTAGATCGGCTTGATGATCGCCGCCTCGATGCGGCGTCGGGCGAGAATGCCCATTTCGTCCGGGCTTGCCGGCGCGGCCGAAGTCTCTGCCTGTTGTGACGCGACATCGCTCATCGAAAGCGTTTCCTTCCCGCCGCCGCAGGGAACTCCCGCGAGTATTTCGAAAAAATAGGCGTCCGGCGGCGCGTTATCATGGGCGGCTCAAGGCTTCGGCAAAGTCATCACGCCGGCGCCCGCCCAATAGAAGCCGATGCCGATAATAATCAGATAGGCGAGCAGGATCAGCGTCCAGCCGAGATTGTGGCGGATCACCTCGCCCTCGTTGCGGACGAACCGGCTGGTCGAGACGCCGACGCTCGCCGTTTGCGGCGCGATCGGCTTGCCGATCTCGGCGCCGACCGAATTGAGGCTTGGCAGAAGCAGCGGCGGCATGCCGAGCTGCGCGCCGACGAGCGCCTGGAACTTGCCGAACATCGCGTTGGTCGACGTGTTCGAGCCGGACAGCGCCACGCCGATAAAGCCGAGGATCGGGCCGACCACGATGAAGCCTGAGCCGAGGGCCGAGAATCCTTTAGCGAGCGAGGCGGCCATTCCGGAAAAATTGAACACATAGGCGAGGCCGAAAATGAAAATCCCGACCAGGAAGGCGCCCCAGACCTGATGGAATGTCCTGGCGAAGATTTCGCCAAACTGATCGAACCTCAGCTTGCCGACCGCCGCCAACAGCGCGGCGACGACGATCCAGGAGGCGAGAATGGCCGAGCCGCCGATGAACGGCGCGAAATTGAACGCCGCCGCCACCGGCGCGTTTGTCTCGGCCGCCGTCGCCGTAACCTTCGCTGAATAGAGTACGAATTTCGGCAGCGGCGACCACGGCCCGGTCCATAGCGTGACGATCACGATCAGCACAAGGAAAGGCGCCCAGGCGATCATGACGTCATTCTTTGAGAGGGCCTCCCCTTTCGGCGTCGCGGCGAGCGCCTCCGTGCTCAGCGGAACGCCGCCATAGCCGAGCACGCGTCTCGGCTTCCAGACCGAGAGCAAAGCCAGCAGCGCCGCGAAGCAGACGATCGAGCCGGAGACGTCGGGCAGGTACGGCCCGAGATAGACGGCGACTGGATATTGGCCGACGATGTAGCCGAGCGAGCCGACAATGGCGAGCGGCCAGCCGTCTTTGAAGCCTTCCTTGCCGGAGACCAGATAGATCAGCACCCAAGGCGGCAGCAGAGCGAGGACGGCGACGATCGAGCCGACCGAAGCCGAGAGATGAAGGAGCGGATAGCCGGTGACCGCGGCGATGGCGATGATCGGCGCGCCGAGCGCGCCATACGAGACCGGCGCGTTGTTCGCGATCGCCGCGACGCGGATCGCGTCGAGATCGGCGAGGCCGAGCGAGATCAAAATCGGCGCAACGAACGCCCATGGATAGCCGAAGCCGACCAGGCCCTCGAGCAGCGCGCCGAAAGCCCAAGCGAACAGCATCGTCTGAACGCGCACGTCAGGCGTGGCTTGCGAAATCAGCCAGCGCCGGAATGTCTCGAAAACGCCGGTGACGGTCAATGTGTTGAAGAGGACGACGCCCCAGAGCACGATCCAATCGACGCTCCAGACGCCGGTCGCGGCGCCATAGAGATAGGCGCGGCCGCCCTCGCCGAGCGGCATGCGCCAGACGGCGACGGCGAGGATGAAGGTGACAATGGCGCCGATCAGCACCGCGGCCCAGGCGGTGACCCGCAGGATCGCCAGCAGGATCAGAAGCAGGCAGACGGGGATCAGCGCGACGATGCAGGTCAGCGCAAGATTGCCCAGCGGGTCAATCACTTGCGTGAACATGGCGTTTCCTCATGACGCGTTATTATGATTCGCGACATGATTAGCGCGTCACGCGAAGCCTGCTTGTCAATTGCGACGAAAGTCGACCCGGGCGTGGCCCGACTTACGCTCTGGCTGCGAAAATCCAGAGCCGCGGCGACGGCGAAGCAGCGCCGTCGCGCGGGTTCATTGGCCGCGGAATCCAGCCCGATGGACAGACCGACTCGCGTTCCTCGGGGAGGCGCCCCGCTCTTAGCAGCGGGCGGCCTGCCGGGCGATGTGGACGATGTCGGCGCGGTCGATGCCGATGTCCTGAAGTTCGCGGTCCGTATAGGCCGACAATTCGTGCAGAACTTTCCAGTAACGGCGACGCTCTTCCAGGTAACGGGTAATGAAGGCGAGCTTCATATTCGATCTCCTTCTCGCTAAGTCTCGTCGAACCAGCCGAGAAGCTGATCGACGATTTCATTACACCCTGGACGTTTCTTCTCCGAGACCGCGGCCTAGATACGATGTTGCGTCGCACAAGTCAAGGTGCATCGCAGCATGATATGCGAAAATTGCATGAAAAACCGGCGTTTCAGACAGGATAGATGGTTTGTTTCGGTTAATTGATCGATAATGGCGTTCAAATTTGCTCACATTAGAACTATCGCATGTGAAATATGCATGATGTGCGGCGAGACGCCGCGGCCAAGTGTTCGCCGCCGCAAACCAAACAAGCAGAAAGCTTTTGGAGGGGAGCGCGTCAAGCGCGCGCTTTGGCTAATTCCTGCCGCGCTGCCAAGCGTAGCAGCAATTGATCGGTGGCGACTGAGCAAAGCGAAAAACCGCGACGCGCCACTTCATTCGCCCTTTCGCCGCTATGGCAGAAAGCGGCGGCGAACTTGCCATGCGCCTTGGCGGCGGCGGCGACCTTGGTCAAAGCCGCGTCCACCGCCGGGCTCTGGGCGTCGACGACCTCGCCATTGCTGAGCGCGATCGAAAGATCGGACGGGCCGACAAAGATGCCGTCTATCCCAGGCGTCGCCAAAATGTCGTCGAGCGCCGCCATGGCTTCACGCGTCTCGACCATGGCGATCGCCAAGGTGAAGGCGTTGGCGTTGCGCAAATAGTCGGCCGGCTCGTAGCCGGTAAGCGGCAGCACGGCGCGCGGCCCCCAGCTGCGTTGGCCGAGCGGCGGAAACTTCATGAAATCGGCGAATTGGCGCGCCTCGGCGCCGCTGTTGATCATCGGCGCGATCACCGCCGCCGCGCCGGCGTCGATCACCCGCGAGGCGGTCGAAAAATCGCCGATCGGAATGCGCACGATCGCCGGCTTGCCGCCGAGCGCCGCCGCCGCGACGCCGCGCAGGGCGCCGGCGACATCGACGGCGCCGTGCTGCATCTCCATGACCACGGCGTCGAAGCCGTCGCGGGCGAGCTGCTCGGCGATCATCGGTTCGTTGATGCCGACCCAGGCCGCGAAGACCGGCTCGCCGCCTCTGATCCGCCGCGCGAGGGAAGCAACGATTCCGCCTTCGATCATTTCCATCCTCGCCTGCCTTTTGGCGCGCAAATAGCGGCTGCTCGATAATGAGCGGCGACTCTCTTGGCGCCCGCAGTCGACCGCCCGCGGCGTCGTCGATCCGCTCGCGGCGACATTGTTAAGCGACAACGATTGTCGAAACAACGCCTGCGCGATGCTGGCGACCTGGGCCGGCGCCGCCGGTTCGTACGTCTCGAACCGCAGCCGGCTCTCTTCGGGAAACGAATCTCAGGAAATGATCGCCGGCAGATCGAGCGTGCCGCGCACGCCGATATCGTCGAAATGCCGGTTCAGCCATTCCTTGGCCGATTCGCGGCCGAGATCGCGCAGGCGTTTCAAAAACGGCCACGACGTGTCGAGCTTGGTCCCGGCGCCGAAAGTCTCCAGCTTGCCGTCGCCGCCGATGCGATGCAGCATCGCCCGTTTGTACTCTCCGTCCTGCAGCTTGCCCCTGTCGATCAGCCGGGTGACGAAATTGACGGCGCGCATCTCGGCGAGCAAATGGCTGTTGAAGGTGATCTCGTCCTGGCGATTGAGAATGTCGCGCGCGGTACGCGGGGTCTCGCGACGCTCGATCGGATTGATCTGGACGATGATCGCATCGTCCGTGTGCGTCTCGTAGAAGAGCGGCCAGAGCGGCGGATTGCCGCTATAGCCGCCATCCCAATGCGGCACGCCGTCAATCTCCACCGCTTGAAACAAACGCGGTAGACAGGCCGAAGCCATGATGTGGTCGGCGGTCAATTCGTGACGGCGGAAGATGACGCCCTTGCCGGTGAAGACATTGGTCGCGGCGATCATCAGCTTCAGGTGATCGCTCGCCCTGATCCTTGCGAAATCGATCGCCTTCTCGAGATGATCGCGCAGCGGATTGATGTTGAGCGGATTGAACTCGTAAGGGCTGGCGAAATGCGTCACCGCGTCATACCAAAGGTAGGCCGGCGAGCTCGAGAAGGCGAAAGCGCCAAAAAACGCGTCGAACAGCTTGCGCTGGATCGGCGTCAGCGCGCCCTCCTCGCTGACGGACAGCCAGAAATCGTGGAGCTTTTGGCGCGCCCCGTCCGGCCCATTTTCGATAAAGCCTTCGGCGGCCGCGACGGCGTTCATCGCGCCGGCGCTGGCCCCGCTGATCGCGTCGAAGGCGATGCGCCCGTCTTCGAGCAGCGCGTCGAGCACGCCCCACGTGTAAGCCCCATGCGCGCCGCCGCCCTGCAGCGCAAGATTGACCGTCTTGCGCCCGCCGTCGCTCTTCGCCATTCCGCCTTATCCCGCGGTCCAGCCGCCGTCGATCGAGAGATTGGCGCCGGTAATCTGGGCGGCCGCCTCGGAGCAGAGATAGACGGCCAGCGCGGCGACCTGTTCGGACGTCACGAATTGCTTGCTCGGCTGCGCGGCGAGGATCACGTCGTTAATGACCTGCTCGCGCGTCATATTGCGCGCCTTCATCGTGTCCGGGATCTGCTTCTCGACCAGCGGCGTCCAGACATAGCCAGGCGAAATGCAATTGACCGTGACGCCGAAGGTCGCGAGCTCGAGCGCTACGGTCTTGGTCAGGCCGGCAATGCCATGCTTGGCCGCCACATAGGCCGATTTGAAGGGCGACGCGACCAGCGAATGGGCCGAGGCGGTCGAGATGATGCGGCCCCATTTCTTCGCCTTCATCGCCGGAACCGCGGCGCGGATGGCGTGAAAGGCGGCCGAGAGGTTGATTGCGATAATCGCGTCCCATTTCTCGACCGGGAATTCTTCGATCGGCGAGACGAACTGAATGCCGGCATTGTTGACGAGGATGTCGAGCGAACCGAGCTTCGCCTGGGCGTCGGCGACCATGGCCGCGATCTCGGCCGGCTTCGACATGTCGGCGCCATTGTAAAAGGCTTTGACGCCGAACTCCTTCTCGATCGAAGCACGCTCCTTCTCGATGGCGTCCGGATCGCCCATGCCGTTGATCACGATATTCGCGCCCTCCTTCGCCAGAGCGCGGGCGATCGCGAGGCCGATGCCGCTGGTCGAGCCGGTGACGAGCGCGGCGCGGGAGGCGAGAGACATGAGCAACTCCTTGAAGATCAACAAAAAGCGGTTGGCTGCGCGATCAGGCGTTCAAATCTTTCGCGCTGATATGACAGAGGTGTATTGCGCCGCAACAAAAAAGGCGAGCGCGGCGTCGGCGTCTTGGCCTGGACGGGCGGATCCACATCGCGACGCGACCGCTCGAACGACGGCGTTGCGCGGCAAAGAAGGTTATGGGTAATTTGTCGCGGCGCATTCGGCGCAGCCAGGGGCGAAGGTAAATGTCGCGCGACGCCAGCCAAACGGCGAAAGCCTGTTTGGCGGGAAGGCGCGGCGGAAGATGTGAACAAACGCTCCGGCGAGCATGATCGTCGCAGACGTGGCGCGCGTGTTGAATTACGACGCAGACTTGGTCGAAGTCCTTCCGGCTGAGCATTGGCGCGGACCCTTCCCTGCCGATTGGCGGGACAGGGCGCTGGCCGCGCTCGAAGCGGGCCGGATCGTCGTCTTTCCGCATCTGCGGTTTCTGGTCGAGGCCGGGGAGATGGTCCTTCTGGACCAATCCCTCGCCGGTCGCGCTCGCAAGAATATCGGCTTCGATCCCGCTTCTCGCCAATTGTCCAACGCAGCGTCGGATCAGGCGGGCGCAGCGGCTCTCGCTGGCATGATCGAGCGTTTCAGCGATCAGGCGCTAGGCCTCTTACACGATCTCCTGCCGTCCTACGCCGCCCACCTTGATAGAGGGCGAGCCAGTTTCCGGCCGAACGAAATCGTCGGCCGCGCCTATTCGCCGCGACATGACGACAAGCGGCTGCATGTCGACGCCTTTCCCAGCCGCCCCGTCAGAGGTCGGCGCATACTCCGCGTCTTCGCCAACATCGCCGCGGACGGCGCAGTGCGGCGCTGGCAAGTCGGCGAGCCGTTTCCGAGCTTCGCGCAGAAATTCATGCCGCGCCTGAAGCCGCCGATTCCCGGAAGTCTATGGCTGCTCAAACTGCTCAAAGTCACGAAGGACCGACGCAGCCTCTACGATCACTATATGCTGGGCTTACACGACCGCGGCAAGCTCGACGACGACTATCAGGCCCAGGCGCCGAGAACCGACTTGTACTTCAAACCGGGAACGACCTGGCTCTGCTTCACCGATCAGGTTCTGCATGCCGCGCTGGCCGGCCATTCGGCGTTGGAGCAGACTTTCTATCTGCCTGTCGAGGCCATGGCCAATCCCGCAGCTTCGCCGCTGCGGGTGCTCGAGAACATCGCGCAGCGGGCTTTAGCGTAGCGACGCACGGCGTAACCGTTTGCCGGCAATTTCCGCGAAAGCTCTGCTACAGGGCTCTCCGCGTCCGGGTGGGCGCGCCGGACGCGGGCGACGCGCGCTACGCCATCTCCCGCGCCCGCCGTCCGGCGGGCGTGGCGCGCCGCTTGATCAACGCGCGCCGGACGTCGTCGATCGAATCCTGCAGGAGCACGGCCATGCGCTCGCGCGCCGCTTCCGGCGCGCCGGCCTCGATCGCCTCGAGCACGGCGCGGTGCTGGAGCAAGCGGTCGTCCTTGATCACCGCGCCGCTCCAGCCGAGCTTGAACGTGCCGACCAGGGCCGTGTGGATGAGGCCGCCGAGCGCGCCGATGAACAGATTGCCGGTCGCGTCGAGAATGCTTTGATGGAAGCGCAGATCCGCGCCGGTAAGGTCGCCGCGACCGGTCTTCCAGCGCTCCATATCGGCGTAAGCCGATTTGATCTTTTCGATCGCGTCGGGAGCGCGCGATTGGGCGGCGAGATAGGCCGCTTGCGGCTCGACCATTTGACGCAACTGGAAGAGGTCGGCGACGAACTCCTCAGTCAGCGCGGCCCGCAAGTGCCAGGCGAGAAAGTCCGGATCGAGCATATTCCAATCGGATTTCGGCCTGACGCTGGTGCCGACTTTCTGGCGCGAGACGATGAGGCCCTTGGCGGCGAGCACCCGAAAAGCCTCGCGCAAGGTCGGCCGCGAGATTTTGAACCGTTCGAGAAGCGCGCTTTCGCCCGGCAGACGGGAGCCCGGCGGATAGATTCCGGCGATGATCTCGGCGCCGAGCGCGGCCGCGAGCGAATCATTGGCGTTGCGCCGCATCGGTCCGGTCGCGCCGTGGGCGACGTCTCCGGCTTCCGGCGTTGTCTCGTACGATCCAGGCCGCCGCCTCTGCGATTTCGGCATCGGTCTTGGCTCCTCCGCCACCGGCCGCTCCTCAAGCCCTACGCCGGGTGTCGCATCAGCGCGGTCGAGCGCATGATGGAGCGTTGGGCGGTGATGAAGAAGAAGAGCAGAGCGCCGATGACGATTTTGGTCCACCAGCTCGTCAGTCTCCCGTCGAAGGTGATCAGAGTCTGGATAGTGCCCTGAATGAGGCCGCCAAACAACGTCCCGGCGACATAACCGACGCCCCCGGTCAGCAAGGTCCCCCCCAGGACGACGGCAGCGATCGCGTCGAGCTCGACGCCGACTGCGGCGAGCGGATAGCCCGATCCAGTATAGAAGGCGTAGGCCACCCCGGCCAGCGCGCCGTAAAAGCCGCCCAGCCCATAGACCTGGATCATCGTCCGACGGATCGGCGCGCCCATCAGCCGCGCCGAATTGCGATCGCCGCCGATTGCATAAACATTGGCCCCGAAGCGGGTGAAATGGGCGAGGACGATTCCCGCCGCGAGCGCCGCCAGCATCAGCAGCGCCGACGCCGACAGGCGCCCGTCGCCCGGCAGCGGGATGCGCCAGTCGGAGAAAGCGGCGACAAAGGGATGGTTGATCGGCAGCGAATCGAGCGTGATGACGAAGCACAGCCCGCGCAACAGGAACATCGCCGCGAGCGTCAGGATGAAAGGCTGAATGTCGCAGGCGTCGATCAGCGCGCCCATCGCGCCGCCGAACACGGCGCCGAAAGAGACGAGCAGCAAGGCCGAAAGCAGCGGATGCCAGCCCTGCGCGTCGAGCGCCGCCATGGCGACGCTGACGAAGCCGATCATCGAGCCGACCGAAAGATCGATGCCGCCGGAGAGAATGACGAAAGTCGCGCCGATCGCCGCAATAATGACGAAGGCGTTGTCGGTGAGGAGGTCGCCGAAGACCAAGGTCGACAGGAAGTTGTTATACGCGGCCGCGCCGAATGCGTAGATGGCGAGAAAGACGACGATGGTCGCCGCCAAGGGCATATAGCGCTCGTTCATGTCCTCTTCGCCCATATCATGCCGCTCACCGCCTGGCGCACCGGCCGCGCCTGCAGCAGCAGACAGAGGAAGACGACGATCGCCTTGACGATGAGGTTGTATTCAGGCGGCAGGCCGCTCACCAGGATCGAGGTCGTCAGACTTTGAATGATCAAGACGCCGATCAGCGTGTTGAAGATATAGACGCGGCCGCCATTCAGAGAGGCGCCGCCGAGCACGACGGCGAGAATGGCGTCGAGCTCCATCCACAAACCGGCATTGTTGGCGTCGGAGCCGCGAATGTCGGACGTGATCAGAACGCCGGCGATTCCCGCAGCGACGCCGGAGATCAGGTACGTCGAGATGGTGACGAATTTGGCGTCGATCCCGGTGAGGCGCGAAGCCTCGGCGTTGGCGCCGACAGATTCGACGAACAGTCCGAGCGCAGTGCGGCGCATCGCCGCCCAGGTCAGCGCATAGACGGCGGCGGCCACGACGATGCGCGACGGCGCCGGTCCGAGCCGGCCGGTGCTGATCGCCGAAAAGAAGTCGCTGCGGAATGTCACGATCGTGCCCGCGTCGATCATCTGGGCGACGCCGCGCCCGGCGACCATCAGGATCAGCGTCGCGATGATCGGCTGAATGTCGAGCAAGGCGACGAGCGCCCCGTTCCACAAGCCGCAAATCAGGCTGACCAGCAGCGTCGCCAGAAGCACGGCGGGCGCAGACATGCCGGCGTGGATGAGCTCGGTCATCACGGCGCCGGCTATGGCGATGACCGCGCCGACCGAAAGATCGATGCCGCGCGCGCCGATCACCACCGCCATGCCGAGCGCGACAACCGCGGTCGGCGCGCCGCGATAGAGGATGTCGATCAAGCTGCCATAGAGCCGGCCTTCGACCAGGCGGATCGTGAAGAAGCCCGGCGAGATGAAGGCGTCGACCAGCAGGATGAGGGCGAGCGCAAGCAGCGGCCAGAAAGCGCGCCATTCCGAAAATTTCGGCGCGGCCGCCGGTCGCCGGGTCGGCGCTTGCAGCGCCGCGGGGGGATCGAGTCTCATGGCGCCGCGATCGCTTGAACGATGTCGTCGCGTTCGATCTTCGCGCCGGAAATCTCGGCGACCTTGCGCCGATCGCGCAGGACCGCCACCCGGGTCGAGAAGGCGACGATTTCATCGAGTTCGGACGAGGCGACGAGCAGCGCCATGCCCTCGGCGCAAAGCCGCCGGATCAGGGCGACGATCTCGGCATGGGCGCCGACGTCGATGCCGCGGGTCGGCTCGTCGAGGATCAGCACGCGCGGGTTCGAGACCAGCCAGCGCGCAAGAATGACCTTCTGCTGATTGCCGCCGGAAAGCTGGCCGACCGGCTTGTCGGCGTCGGGCGTGGCGATGCCGAGCGCGCGGATCATGTCGCTTGCGATTTTTTCCTGTTCGGCGGCGGATAGGAGCCGCAGCCAGCCGCGCTTCGTCTGCAGCGCCAGGATGATGTTCTCGCGCACCGTGAGTTCGAGCATCAGCCCTTCGCGCTTGCGATCCTCCGGGCAGAAGCCGATTCCGAGCCGGATCGCCTGACGCGGCGAGCGGATCGAGACCGGCTTTCCGTCGACGCGGATGGCCCCGGAATCCGCCGCACTCGCTCCGAAGACGAGCTTCGCCGTCTCGGTCCGTCCCGAGCCGAGCAAGCCGGCGAGGCCGAGCACGTCGCCGGCGCGCAATTCGAGGTCGAAGGGCGCCATGACGCGTTTGGCGCCGAGCTCCTTGACCGAAAGGACAGGCTCGCCCTCAGCCTTGGCTTCCGCGGGCGGACGGCGCTCCTCGACCGCCTGCAATTCATGGCCGAGCATCAGCGACACCAGTTCGACCTGAGGCAGCGCGGAAGTCGGGCCGGCGCCGACGCGTCGGCCGTTGCGCAGCACGGTGATCCGGTCGGCGATCTGGTACACCTGATCGAGGAAATGAGTGATGAAGACGATCGCCAGGCCGCGCGCCTTCAAGTCGCGCAAGATGGCGAAAAGGCGCTCGACTTCGCGCGCGTCGAGACTGGCGGTCGGCTCGTCGAGGACGAGCACTTGCGTATCCTCGCGCAGGGCGCGGGCGATCGCGACGAGATGCTGGATGGCCAGCGAATAGGAGCCCAATGGCCGCTCGACATCGATCGAGACGTCGAGCCTTTTCAGCGCAACGCGCGCGTCTTCCGCGGCCTTGCGCCAGGAGATGAAGCCGAAGCGGCGCGGCTGGCGCTCGAGCGTCAGATTCGCGGCGACCGACAGGGACGGGATGAGATTGACCTCTTGGTACACCGCGCCGATGCCGACCGCCTGCGCCGCGGCGGGACTGTCGAGTTCGACCGGCTTGCCGTTGATCAGCACCGCGCCCGCATCGCGGCTCAGCGCTCCGGTCATGATCTTGATCAGAGTCGACTTGCCGGCCCCGTTTTCGCCAAGCAGCGCATGGACCTCGCCGGGCTGGAAGGCGATATCGACATTGTCGAGCGCGACCACGCCGGGGAAGTTTTTCGATATCCCGATAAGCTCGACTTTGGCTGTCTGCATCGCCTCGACCGGTTGCGACCGCCGCCGCCTCAAGGGAGAAAGCAGGCGGCGACGGCCGCCCTGGCCCGGCGCGTTAAAGGCGCCGGGCGCGTGGACAATAGAGTCCTAATTCAAGCGGCCGAACTTGTCAGCCGCCCTTCTTTTTCAGCATCTCCGCGGCGTCGGCCGGCGTGTGCAGGTCGGAGGGGATCAGCACCCATTTGGGGTAATCGTGCTTGCCCTTCAGATAGCCCTGCACCACATCGTAGATATATTTGCCGATATCGGACTTCAGTTCGACGGAGGCGTCCGATTCGCCGGCCAGCATGGCCTTGAAAATATCCGGCACGCCGTCGACCGAGACGGTCAGCACGTCCTTGCCGGGCTTGAGGCCGGCTTCCTTCATCGCCTGGATCGCGCCGAGCATCATGTTGTCGTTATGGGCCCAGACGGCGCAGACGTCCTTCAAACCGTCGGTCGCTTTGATGAAGCTCTCCATCACCTCCTTGCCGCCGGAGGTGGTGAAGTTGCCGCTCTGCGACTTGACGATCTTCATGTTCGGGAAGAGCGAGATGACCGCCTCGAAACCTTTCTTGCGCTCGATGGCCGGAGCCGAGCCGACGGTGCCCTGCAATTCGACGATGTTGCAGTTGCCCTTGCTCGCCTGGGCGAGCCAAGCCCCGGCCAAGCGGCCTTCGAGGTTGAAATCGGCGGCGATGCGGGTGACGAAAAGCGACGGATCCGACTCGACGGCGCGGTCGGCGATGAAGACCGGGATTTTGGCCGCCTGCGCCTCTTTCAGGACTTGATCCCAGCCGGTGACGACGACCGGCGCGATGATGATCGCGTCGACCTTCTGGGCGATGAACGAGCGCACCGCCTTGAGCTGATTCTCCTCCTTCTGCTGAGCGTCGGAGAATTGCAGCTTGATGCCGCGCTTCTCGGCCTCCGCCTTCATGTCGGCGGAAAACGCCGTGCGCCAATCGCTCTCGGAGCCGACCTGCGAAAAGCCGATCGTCTGGGCCGAGGCCGAAGCGGACAATCCCGCCAGGGCGGCGGCGCCGACGGCCGCGGCCAACATATGCTTCAAGATGCTCATTTTTCCCTCCCCTGTTCGAAGGCTTCGCGTTCCTGCCGCGGCTAGCCTCCGTCGCGTTACATTCGCGATCCGCTCAATAATCAATTAATATGATTATTTCGACACCCACGTCAACAGGGCGCGTGCGGTCCCGCGGCCGGCTGCGCCAGGCGTTCAAGTTTGCTTGAGAGCGGCGGCGCAAGGGCTATTCGGAGCGCGACGGCCCTGGCCGGCGATTGACGCGGCCCTCATTCCGCCGCAGGAAAGGGCGACCAGTTTGGCGAAGACATGGCTTTGGCGACGCACATGATGGAAGCAGGTCCCGCTCCGCGCCATAACAGCATCGGCGTTCGGGTCGGCGAAGGCGCGAACGCGGTTACGGTCGGCGGCGGCGCGCCGATCGTCGTCCAATCGATGACCAATACCGATACGGCGGATGTCGAATCGACCGCGCGCCAGATCGCGGCTCTGGCTCGGGCCGGCTCCGAGCTTGTCCGTATTACGGTGGATCGCGACGAAGCCGCGGCGGCCGTGCCCCATATCCGCGACCGCATCCGCCAGATGGGCGTGACCGCGCCGATCATCGGCGATTTTCATTATATCGGCCACAAATTGCTCGCCGAGCATCCGGCCTGCGCCGAGGCGCTCGACAAATATCGCATCAATCCGGGCAATGTCGGCTTCAAGGAGAAGAAGGACCGTCAGTTCGGCGCCATCGTCGAGACCGCGATCAGGCACGGCAAGACCGTGCGCATCGGCGCCAATTGGGGCTCGCTCGACCAGGAGCTGCTGACCGATCTGATGGACGAGAACGCGCGCTCGCCGAACCCGATCGATGCACGCGCGGTAACGCGCGAGGCGATGGTCCAGTCGGCGCTGCTCTCGGCGACGCGAGCGGAAGAGATCGGCTTGCCGCGCGACCGGATCATCCTTTCAGCGAAAGTCTCCGCGGTGCAGGATCTGATCGCCGTGTACCAGATGCTCGCCGCGCGCTCGAATTACGCGCTGCATCTCGGTCTGACAGAGGCCGGCATGGGTTCAAAGGGCGTCGTCGCTTCGTCCGCCGCGTTGGGCGTTCTGCTCCAGCAGGGGATCGGCGACACGATCCGCGTCTCCTTGACGCCCGAGCCCGGCGGCGATCGTACGCTTGAAGTGAAGGTGGCGCAAGAAATCCTGCAAACGATGGGCTTTCGCACCTTCGTCCCGCTCGTCGCCGCCTGCCCTGGCTGCGGCCGCACGACTTCGACCGTGTTCCAGGAATTGGCGAGCGAGATCCAGACCTACATCCACCAGGAAATGCCGAACTGGCGGAAAGTCTATCCCGGCGTCGAAAAGCTCAACGTCGCGGTGATGGGCTGCATCGTCAACGGCCCGGGCGAATCGAAACACGCCGATATCGGCATCTCGCTGCCCGGCACCGGCGAAGCGCCGGCTGCGCCAGTCTTCATCGACGGCGTCAAGGCGGCGACGTTGCGGGGGCCGACCATCGCCCAGGACTTCAAGGCGATGGTGATCGACTATATCGAGAAGCGGTTCGGGCGGAAGGGGCTGGCGGCGGAGTGAGGCGACCTCAGCCTCAACGGAATTACGCAAAGCCCTTTGGCGGTAAAACTCTCGAATTAAGCCGCTTCGGCCTTTAGCTTCAATCCAAGCGCCTTCAAGACGCCGAGAAAAGTGGAGAGCTTCGGGTCGCCTTCGGCGGATAGCGCCTTATGAAGCGCCTCGCGGGTAACGCCGGCTTCCTTCGCGAGCTGCGTCATCCCTTTCGCGCGAGCAACGACGCCCATCGCATGCGTGATCACGGTTGGGTCGCCGTCCTCAAACGCCGCCTCGAGATAAGCGGCGATCGACTCCGGCGTGTCGAGAAATTCCGCCGAATCCCACGGCGCAGTTTCAGTCGTCATCGATCCACTCGTTCGCCAGCCGCTTCGCTTTGACGATGTCGGCCGCGACATAAAGCCGATAGTCAGGGCCGTAATCGACGCGCAGTTCGCTAACGCCCTCGCCAACCGGCTTCACATCGCCCGGGTTTCCAAGCGCCAGCCGGTCAATTCGAATCTGAATGCGAGCAACGGCTCGAAGGTCGCGAAGACCGCGAAGCCATTGCGAGAAAGCGGCGGTCCTACGAACTTCGATCGTCTGTGAACCATAGTTCACAGATGAAATTCAGGCAATACGCTTGAAGGCGGGTCGGCCGCAGCGCGAAAACTCCAAGCCAAGCCGCGCCGACGCGAGGTCGCGCGCGTCAAGGCGCCTCCCATTTGCCGCTCTTCGCCGAACGAAACACGGCGTCGATCACGCGCATCTGCGCGACGGCGTCTTCGATCGGGAATTCCAATTTTTCTTCGCCAAGAACCGCGCGCGAGAAGGCGTCGCCCTGCAGGGTATATTGATCGCAGATCGGGAATTCCTCGACCCGCGCGCCGCCGCCGAACAAATCCGCGCCGCTGTCATACGTGACCTTCGTCGGCCGGTCCGGCGGCGCGTTAAAGGGGACGGCGATTTCGACGCGGCCCTTGTCGCCGACCACGGTCACCCGCTGCATCGCTGAAAGCTGCGTCGCGCAGGTGAACAACAAATGACGCGCGCCTGGAAATTCGATCAGCGCCGAGGCCAGCCGGTCCGTTCCCATCTTCGGATCGCGGTCGAGCGTCGCGACGACGCGGGTCGGCTCGGCGCCGAAGAGGTAGCGCCCGGAAATGATCGCATAGCAGCCGATGTCGTAGACCCCGCCGCCGCCCGGCGGAATGTTGCGGATGTTGGTCGGGTCGAGGAGATAGTACGAAAAGAACGTATGGATCGCCTTGGCCTCGCCGATCTCGCCGGACCGCACGATCTCGCGCGTCCGCCGCCATTGCGGGTGGAAGCGCACCATGAAGGCTTCGGCGACGAGCTTGCCGGATTTGTCGCGCGCGGCAATGAGTTGCCTGGCCTCTTCAGCATCGAGCGCGACCGGCTTCTCGCAGAGCACGTGCTTGCCGGCTTCCAGCGCCTTGATTGTCCAAGGCACATGCAGCTCATTAGGGAGCGGGTTGTAGATCGCCTCGATCGCGGGATCGGCGAGCAACTCCTCGTAGGAGCCATACGCTTTCGGAATGCCGAGCTTGGCCGCGGCCTCTTTCGCGCGCGCGAGATCGCGCGAGGCGATCGCGTCAATGCGCGAGGCCGCGCCCTTCTGCATCGCCGGAATGACCTTCTCGACGCCGATCTTGGCCGGGCTGATCACGCCCCAAGAGACTGTGCGAGCCATGCGCGTTTCCCCTGTTTATTCGCCTTCTATTCTATTGAGCTGTCGTTGCGAGCGAAGCGAAGCCATCCATTCGTGGACGTCCGCGCCCGATGAATAGATTGCTTCGTCGCTTCGCGCTTCGCAATGACGGGAACCATGCGCCTCAGGCCTTCGGCTCTGGAACCCTGCCCGCAGCCTGCCGCTCCAGCATCCAGCCCGGATATTCCTTCGGCAAGGCGCTGACTTCGTCGAGCGTCGCGACATCTTGCGCGGTCAGTTCGAGCTTGGTCGCGGCGAGGTTGTCGTTGAGTTGCTCGATGCTCTTCGCGCCGATGATCACGCTCATGACGCCCGGCCGCTGCAGCAGCCAGGCGAGCGCGACGCGCGCGACGGAGACGCCATGCGCTTTGCCGATCGCGGCCATCGCGTCGATAATGTCGTAAGCGCGGTCCTTGTTGACCGGCGGAAAGTCGAAAGCCGCCCGGCGCGCGTCATTGGGCCCAGCGTTGTCGCGCGTGAATTTGCCCGAGAGAAAACCGCCGGCTAGCGGGCTCCAGACCATGATCCCGAGGCCCTGGTCGAGAACCAACGGGACGACCTCCCGCTCGAGGTCGCGGCCGGCGATCGTGTAATAGGCCTGCACCGTCTCGAACCTGGCGAAGCCGCGGCGCTCGGATATGCCGAGCGCCTTCATGATCTGCCAGGCGGCGAGATTGGAGCAGCCGATCGTCCGGACGAGGCCGCGCGAAACGAGATCGTTGAGGGCGCGGAGCGTCTCTTCGATCGGCGTCGCCGGATCGAAGCCGTGGATCTGGTAAAGATCGACGTGGTCGAGGCCGAGCCGCTTCAGGCTGCCGGCGATCTGATCCATGATGTGGCCGCGCGACAGGCCGACGTCGTTCGGCCCCGGCCCGGTCCGGCCGCGCACCTTGGTCGCGACGATGACGTCCTCGCGCTTGACATTGAGATCGCGCAGAGCCTGGCCGAGCAAGACTTCCGACTGGCCCTCCGAATAGACGTCGGCCGTGTCGATGAAGTTGACGCCGGCCTCAAGCGAGCGCCGGACCAAATCCGTCGCCGCCTTCTGCTCGAGCGTTCCGATATTGCGCCAGAAGCCTGCGCCGCCATGAAAGGTCATCGTGCCGAGGCAGATTTCCGAAACATATTGGCCGGTCCGGCCGAGCGGATGGTATTTCATGATGCAAGACCTTGAGAGAATGGCGCGCTCGCGGGCGAGAGACAAAAAGGCGAACGTGCGGGAGAGATGTCGACTATAGTCGATTTTTCTCCGACGACGCCATAAAGTTCCCGTGATCCTTCCTTCCGCGGCACCTTACGCCTTGCGGGAGAAAGGATTTTACGCCGCCATCTCCTCGGCGGGCGGGGCCATGGCGCCGGTCATCATCGCCACGGCGTCGGACATGGACTGCTTCTTCGGATCGATCACCGTCAGGCGCCGGCCCAAGCGGTGGATATGGATTCGGTCGCAGACCTCAAAGACATGCGGCATGTTGTGCGAGATCAGCACGATCGGCAGGCCGCGTTTGCGCACGTCGAGGATCAGCTCCAGGACGCGGCGCGATTCCTTGACGCCGAGGGCCGCGGTCGGCTCGTCCATGATCACGACCCGGCTGCCGAAAGCTGCGGCGCGGGCCACCGCTACGCCTTGTCTCTGGCCGCCCGAGAGCGTTTCGACCGGCTGATTGATGTTTTGGATGGTCATCAGGCCGAGTTCGGAAAGCTTCTCGCGCGCGATGCGCTGCATCGTGCTGCGGTCCAGCGTACGGAAGAATTGGCCGATGAATCCCGGCGCCCGAACCTCTCGTCCTAAAAACATATTGTCCGCGATCGACAGCGCCGGCGACAGCGCCAGATTCTGATAGACCGTCTCGATGCCGGCTTGCCGCGCGTCGATCGGCGACTGGAAATGGACGACCTGGCCGGCGAGCCTGATTTCGCCGGCGTCCGGGATCACCGCGCCGCATAAAGCCTTGATCAGCGTCGACTTGCCTGCGCCGTTGTCGCCGATAACGCCGAGAATCTCGCCGGGATAGAGATCGAAATCGGCATGGTCGAGCGCGGTGACGCGGCCATAGCGCTTGACCAAGCCACGCGCCTGTAAGATCGGCTCCGCGCTCATGCCGACACCCTCCGGATCCATTGGTCGAGCGCAACGGCGATGATGATCAGGACGCCGACCGCGAATTCCTGCCAGAGCACGTCGAGCCCGGCGAGCGAGACGGCGGAGCGGAACACGCCGACGATCAGCGCGCCGATCAGCGTGCCGACGATCGAGCCGCGGCCGCCGAAAAGGCTGGTGCCGCCGATCACCACGGCGGTGATGCTGTCGAGATTGGCGTTCTCGCCCGCCGTCGGGCTGATCGCGCCGATGCGGCCGATCAAGGCCCAACCGGCAATGGCCGAGATCAGGCCGGCAAGCACGTAGACGCTGAGCAGGATGCGGTCGGTATTGATGCCGGCGAGCCGCGCCGCCTCAGGGTCGTCGCCGGTCGCGTAAATGTGGCGGCCATAGGGCGTGCGGTTGAGCACGTACCAGACGATGAGCGCGACGACGATCAATAGGAAGCTGCCAAGGATGATGCGCGCGTTGCCGATGTCGAAGGGCACGCCCATCAATTGCAGGAACGGCGCGTTGTCCTCGATATCCTGCATGCGGATGGTTTCGCTCTGCGAATAGAACGTGTTGAGCGCGCCGATGATGCTGAGCGTGCCGAGCGTGACGATAAACGGCGGCATCCGCAGCCTCGTCACCAGACTTCCGTTCAGCCAGCCGCAGGCGACGCCGCAGAGCAGCCCGGCGGGGAAGGCGATGACGACCGGCACGCCGTCGATAACGGCGAGCCGCCCCATCACCACCGATGAGATCACCATGATGACGCCGACGGAGAGATCGATGCCGGCGGTCAGGATGACGAGCGTCTGGGCGATGCCGACAATGCCGATGATCGTCACTTGCGTGAGCACGGTCGAGAGATTGCTGCCGGTGAGGAAGCGCGCCGGATTGACAGTGACGCCGAGCAGAAGGCCGAGGATCAGAACGACGAAGGGAACGGTCGTCGGATAGACATGGAGAAAGCGCTGCGCCCGCTTCAGGAAGGACGGGCGCTCCTCTTCAAAGGACGCTTGCGTCGACGACGCGCCGGCGAGGACGCGCTCGAATTCCTGCGTCACAGGCGGTTGGCCTTGCGTCGCTTCGCTCATCGCGCCCTCCCAGTCGCGCCTTACGAAATCGGCGCTCGCAAGACCGAACTCGCGAGCGCCGATCCTTCATGTCATTAAGCGGTCAAACGCCGAGCAAAATCAACCCCAGCAGAGCTTCGCGCCTTCGGCGGTGTCGATCGACGGAACGCCCTGGACCGGATGGTCGGTCACCAGCTTCTCGCCGGTGTCCTTGCTTTCGGGCTTCTTCCCGGTCTTGATGTATTCGGCGACAGCCTCGACCCCGTCGGCCGCCATCAGCAGCGGATATTGCTGCGCGGTCGCGCCGATAATCCCGTCCTTGACCATCTTGACGCCAGGACAGCCGCCGTCGACCGCGACGATCGTCACGCCCTTGTCCTTGCCAGCCGCCTTGAGGGCTTCGTAGCCGCCATCCGCGGCCGGCTCGTTGATCGCATAAACGAGGTCGATATGGTCGGCCTTCTGCAGGATTTTCTCCATCGCCTTGCGGCCGCCTTCCGTCGAGCCCTGAGTCACGTCGGAGCCGACAATCTGCGCGCTGTCGCTCTGGGAATAGTGCTTGACGTCCTTGACCGGGATGCCGAAGCCGGTGAGGAAGCCGTTGTGGCGCAGATAATCGACGGTCGGCTGGTTGGGAGACAAGTCGAGCGTCGCGATCTTGGCCGTCTTGGCCTTGTCGCCGAGCGTCGCCTTCGCCCATTGGCCGATCAGTTCGCCGGCCTTGAAATTGTCGGTGGCGAAATTGGCGTCCGCAGCGGTGACCGGATCGAGCGGCGTATCGAGCGTGATCACCAGGATACCGGCTTTCCGGGCCTTTTCGACGGTCGGCACGATGGCGGTCGAATCGCTCGGCACCAGCAAAATGCCCTTTGCGCCTGCGGCCATCAACTGCTCGATCGCGGCGACCTCGCCGTCATTGTCGCCGTCGAACTTGCCGGCATAGGCCTGCGGCGTCAGGCCAAGCTCCTTGGCCTTCGCTTCGAAACCCTGCTTCATCTTGACGAAGAAGGGATTGGTGTTGGTCTTGGTGATCAGGCCGACAATATCGCCGGCCGAGGCCGGCGCGCTGGCGAAGGCGAGCGAAAGCGCCGTGACGGCGCTGGACAGCAAAGCGAGTTTTCTGGTCACTGAACTTCCTCCCCGATATGGTCCACGGCGCGACAGCGTCCGATGCGCCGCAAGCCGGGCGATTCGGCGAGGAGGAGCTGTTGAAAAGGCTCCAACTCGCGCCGTCGCTGCGCCATTGGCGCAAAATCCGCGCTTCGAGTCAAGATAAATCAGCCGCCCTGAATTATTGACAGCGCCGCTGGCGGCGCCCATTGTCTGGGCAATTGCGGCGCTCGACGGGCAGGGTCGGCGGGTTGTTGGTTAGCGAACAATGCCGCCCAAAGGCGAACCGCGTCAAGAGAGACGGATCATGACGGGTGGCGAGACGGAAATCGTCGAAACGCGACTGTCGGCGCCTGCCGCCAGCGGCGCCAACCAAACTGGCGTGCGCCTCTACAATGAGAGATTGATTCTGTCGCTGATGCGACGCCGCCGCCATCTCTCGAAGATCGAGGTGGCGCGGCAAACAGGTCTTTCGGTTCAAACCGCTTCGGCGATTGTGAACCAGCTTCAAGCGGACGGGTTGCTGAAGCGCGAAACGCCGCAGCGGGGCCGGGTGGGCCAGCCGACCGTGCCGTTCTCCCTCGATCCGGAAGGCGCGTTTTCGCTCGGACTCAAAATCGG
>JAJPHH010000087.1 GCA_021325385.1 Alphaproteobacteria bacterium | reverse complement strand
TCGGCGGCAGGCGAATTCTTCTGCGCGCTGGCGACGAGGGCGCCCTCGGTCTGCTTCAGGCCCAAACTGTCGGCGATATCCTGGCTGACCGGCTGGATTTCAACGCCCAGCCAGCCGCGTTCGACGAAGCCGTGGGCCTTGAGCTGCTGGACGACGTTCTGGACCACGTCGCTGGCGATAGCGAAACCGATGCCGACGCTGCCGCCGGAGGGCGAGAAGATCGCGGTATTGACGCCGACCACTTCGCCCTGATTGTTGAAGCTCGGACCGCCCGAATTGCCGCGATTGACCGGCGCGTCAATCTGGAGGAAGTCGTCATAGGGGCCGGAGCCGATGTCGCGGCCGCGCGCCGAGACAATGCCGGCGGTCACCGTGCCGCCAAGACCGAACGGATTGCCGACCGCGAGGACCCAGTCGCCGACCCGCGGCGGCTTGTCGGAGAACTTGACGTAAGGATAATTGTCACCCTCGGTGACTTTCAGCAAAGCAAGATCCGTCTTCGGATCGGTGCCGATCACCTTGGCCGGAATGGTCTTGCCGTCGATCGTCGTCACCGTCACCTTGGTCGCGTGGTCAACGACGTGGTTGTTGGTGACGATGTAGCCGTCCGGCGAAATGAAGAAGCCGGAGCCTTGCGCCATTTCGAGATGATGAGGGTGACGGTGCGGCGCGGGCAGGCCTTGCGAATCGCCTTGGTCGCCGAACGGATCGACGCCTTGGCCGAACTGCTTGAAGAAGCGGTCGAGCGGCCCGCCGGGCGAAAGGTCGAGACCTGACTGGTCGCTGGCGTTGTCCATCGTGACCTTCACCGAGACGACGGCGCCTTTCACATGGTCGACAATGTCGGCGAAAGAGGCTGGCCCCGAAGGCTGCGTCGGCTGGATGGCGGTCGCCTGAGCCAGAGCCGGATAGCTGCCGAGGCTTTCGAATGACAGTCCGCCGATGGCGGTCAGGGCGACGGCGCCGAGAAGCGCGCCGCGCAATGTGCGGGAGCCGAATCGGGAAGAATTAGGTAAGCGCATGCAAGTCTCCTTGATGAAGCGGCGCTTCGAAGCTTTGTCCAACGATGTGCGGCGAGGATGAATCAACGCCGTTTACGGCGCGATGGCTCGAAGATGAAGCTTTGGTAAGGCGTCCGGCCGCCGCGTATCGCGGCGTAAGATATTGAAGATGGCTATCTTTTCTTCTCGTTCAACAGCGCGGCGAGGCGCTGCTCCTCGGCCTGGGTTAACGGCGTGGGCGCGAAGCCGCCGCCGCGGCCTTTCCGGCGCATGGCGGCGATCAGGAAAGCGGCTCCCGCGATGAGGACGAAGGGCGCTCCTCCCCAGAGAAGCAGGGTTTCCGGCTTCAGCGGCGGCTTGAGCAGGACGAAATCGCCGTAGCGCGAGACAAGGAAAGCCTTGATCTGATCCTCGCTGTCCCCCTTGACCAGGCGATCGCGGATCAGGACGCGGATGTCGTGCGCGAGCGTCGCGTCAGAATCGTCGATCGACTGGTTCTGGCAAACCATGCAGCGCAGTTCGGCCGATAGCGCGCGGGCGCGCGCTTCGAGCGTCGGATCGGCAAGCATTTCGTCGGGTTGGACGGCGCGCGCGCCCGCAATTGCGAACAGGGCGGAGAAGATCAAAGCAAGGGCGACGGCGCGCATGCCTATCCCGCCCTCGTTGGTTGCGGCGCCAGCGCGGCTTTCGCTCGCGCCGGCGCGCCGATGCGCAGGCGCCGGTCGGCGAGCGACAGCGCGCCTCCCAAGGCCATGACGCAAGCGCCGATCCAGATCAGCGTGACCAGCGGCTTCCAGTAGAGCCGCGCCGCGATCGCGCCGTTGTTTTCATCGCCGATCGAAATATAGATTTGGCCGAGATCGAGGGTGACAATGCCGGCCTGGGTGGTCGACATTTCGCGCGCGGGGAAGAACCGCTTCGACGGCTCGACCGTCGCGACGACAGCCCCGCCTTTGCGGATCGCGGCTTTCGCGACGAGTTCGCGATAATTCGGTCCGACCCGCGGCTGCAGCGATTCGAACGCTACGACATACGGGCCGACGACGCGCGGCTCGCCGATCTTCATCGAGGCGATCGTCTCCGCGCCGAAGCCGGTCATAGCGAGGCCGAGCAAGGTCACGCCGACGCCGAGATGGGCGACGGCCGCGCCCCAGGTCGAAAGCGGCAAGCCGGCGGCCCGCGCCAGCAGGACCGAGAAAGGAGCGCCGCCGCGCCAGAGCCGAGCGGCGATCTCGCTCGAGGCGCCGAGGATGACATAAATCGCCAGGCCCGCGCCGATCGGCGCGAGAACCGGACCGCCGCTCATCGCGGCGTAAAGCGCAACGGCGACGCACAGGCCCGCCGCGCCGGCGATCGCCAGACGCTGCGCCGCGCCGAGCAGATCGCCGCGCTTCCAGGCGAGCGACTGGCCGAAGGGGATGACCGCGCAGAGCGCGATCAGCAAGGCGCCGCAGGTCATGTTGAAGAACGGCGCGCCGACCGTGATCTTCTCGCCGGTGAGCTGCTCGAGCGCGAGCGGATAGAGCGTGCCGAGCATCACGGCCGCGCAACTCGTCGTCAGGAACAGATTGTTCAAGACCAGGGCGCCTTCGCGCGAGATCGGCGCGAACAATCCGCCTTGCTTGAGCAATGGCGCGCGCCAGGCGAACAGGGCCAAGGCGCCGCCAATGAAAGCGGCGAGGATGAGCAGGATGAAGACGCCACGCTCAGGATCGCTGGCGAAGGCGTGGACCGAGGTCAGCACGCCCGAGCGAACCAGGAACGTGCCAAGCAGCGAAAACGAGAAAGCGACGATGGCGAGGAAGACCGTCCAGACTTTGAGCGCCTCGCGCTTCTCCATCACCGCCACGGAATGGACGAAAGCCGTGCCGGCGAGCCAGGGCATGAGCGAAGCGTTCTCGACCGGATCCCAGAACCAGAAGCCGCCCCAGCCCAGCGTGTAATAGGCCCAGTACGAGCCCATCGCGATGCCGAGCGTCAGGAAGCTCCAAGCGATCAGCGCAAACGGCCTGACGAAGCGCGCCCAGGCCGCGTCGACGCGGCCTTCGATCAGAGCCGCCGCCGCGAAGGAGAAGACGATCGAGAAGCCGACATAGCCGAGGTACAAGAGCGGCGGGTGAATGGCGAGGCCGGGATCCTGCAGGACCGGGTTGAGATCGCGGCCTTCGAACGGCGCCGGATCGAGCCGGGCGAAAGGATTGGACGTGATCAGGATGAAGGCGAGGAAAGCGCTGGAGATCAGGCCTTGCACGCCGAGCACATTGCCGCGGAGAACCGGCGGCAGCGCGCGGGCGAAAATCGCGACCAGGGCGCCGAACACGGCGAGGATGAGAACCCAAAGCAGCATCGAGCCTTCATGGTTCCCCCAAACGCCGGTGATCTTGTAAATCGTCGGCACGGCGGTGTGGGAGTTCTCGGCGACGTTCAACACCGAGAAGTCGGAGACGAGATGGGCTTCGACCAACGCGGCGAAGGAGAGCGCAACCGCCGCGAATTGGCCGATCGCGGTCGATTGGGCGACGCCGATCAAACCCTCGTCGCTGCGCGCCGCGCCCCAGAGCGGGACGATCGCTTGGACCAAAGCCAGGGCGAGCGCGAGGGTCAGCGCGTAATGGCCGATCTCGACAATCACGTTCCGCCTCCCTCCTGCCAACGGCCCTGCTTCTTCAACGCGTCGACCACTTCGCGCGGCATATAGCGCTCGTCGTGCTTGGAGAGAATCGTATCGGCGTGAAATTTCCCCGGCGCCTCGAGCACGCCCTCGGCGACGACGCCCTGCCCTTCGCGGAAGAGATCGGGAACCTGTCCCTGATAGGTCACGGCGACGTCATGCGCATTATCGGTGATCACGAAAGAGATGCGTTCGTTCGCCGATCTGACCAGCGTGCCCGGCTTGACGAGACCGCCGACGCGCAGACGCGCGCCGGGCTGCACGTTCTTTTCGGCGATCTCGCTCGGCCCGTAGAAAAAGACGATGCTGTCGCGCAGAGCATAAAGACCGAGACCGACCGCAAAAGCGACGACGCAGAGCGCGACGCCGATCAATGTGAGCCGCCGTCCCTTGCGCGTCACGTTCAGCTCTCCAGCCCGAGTTCTTTGGCGAGCGCGTCGAGATCGCGCTTGGCGGCGTCGTCGCCGTCGAGCGCCGCGCGCGCCTTGGCGAGCGCCTCCTTGGCCTTGTCCTGCTCCTGCAGAACCGCATAAGCCCGGATCAGGCGCCGCCAGCCCTCAGGATCGTCGCCCTTGGCGGCGAGCCGGGCGGCGAGGCGATCGACCATGCCCTGGATCGCCGTCTGTCGCTGTTCGGGCGACAGCGACGCGATCGCCGCCGCTTCTTGGCTCGGCGGCGCATCGACCTTCGCCGAAGCCGCCGGCGCGCTTTCTCCGAGCCCGGCCAGACGTTCTCTCACCGCCGGCGCCCAGGGCGCGTCGGGCGGCGCCCCGGCGAGCAACTTTTGGTACATATCGACGGCGCGCGGCCTGTCGCCGTCCTGTTCGGCGGCGAGCGCGAGATAGTAGCGCGCCTTGCGCGAAGAAGGATTTTTGTCGAGCGCCTGCTGGAACGAGGCGCGGGCCGCGTCGGTGACGACGCCGCCCGCCGCGGCGACCTGGGCCTCGCCGTAATCGGCGCGCAGGTCGGGATTGTCGCCGAGCAGGCGCAAAGCTTCGCTATAGGCTCGGACCGCGTCGTCGAAGCGCCCCAGGCGCAAATAGGCCGGCGCGATCACCTTGTAGCCGACCCCGTCGTTCGGGTGCGCGATCAGATGCGACTCGATCTTGGCGACAGCGGCCTGAAGATCATTGCTGCGCGAGGGGTCGTTCAGGCGCGCGGCGATCGGTTCGTCCGGCTCGTTCGGGCTGCCATAGCGGGCGTAGAAATCGAGCGCGACGACCGGCACGCCGATCAGAATGACCAACGAGGCTGCGATGCGCCGGACGCGGGCGCCGGCCGGCGCGCCGGCAACCTCGGCGCGCTCGCCGGCGGCGATCAGCCGGCGCGCCGCCTCGATGCGCGCGCTCCTCGCCTCCTCTTCGGGCAATTGGCCGCGCTCGACATCGCGATCGATCTCGGCGATCTGCGCCTTGTAAAAGGCGACGGCTCGCGCCTCGCCCTCGCTCGATGTGCGCCGGCGGGCGAGCGGCCAAAGAGCGCAGAGCACGGCTGCGCCGGTCATCAATGCGAAAACGAGCCAGATCATCTAAACCGGGGCGGCCCGTCTCCAGGCGAGATAACGAGATCAGAGGGTGATTTCACGGGCCGACAATATATGAAGCGGGGCGGCGAAACGATGGCTGCTTTTGCCCGTCCGCCGCATTGACTCGGATCAATCGTTTAACGCCGGGGCCAGTTATCCAAGGCCTATTTGGCTTCGAAACCGGCGCCGGCAAGCCGTTTAAAATAACCTTCGCGCCGCCAACTGAGAATCCCAAGCCCGCCAGCTTTTCGCTCGTCGCCGTCCCTTGCAAGCGATTACGAGGATTGCGGCGATACTTTCCCCTCTTCATCCCTGCAATCGGACCTCGCTGTCGAGGGCCGCCTTGAGGGGCGGAAGCGCACGTTCAATCGTGTCCCATACGAACTGCGCAGCCACGTCTTCATAATCGTGGCGATAGACATTCCCCACGCCCGCCATCTACCGCCATGCAATGTCGGGATGGCGCGCCTTCATCTCATCGGCAAACGCCGCGATGCTTCCGAGATGATTTCAAGACAGCGCGTGACGGCATAGACGGTGCGAAGATCATCCTTAAACGTGGCCGCGGTAAATCCCCAAGCGAAGGCGTTCGCAAGGTCGACGTGATAGAGGATGTCTCGAAGCGCAGCCCGCACCGGATCAGAACGCATAATATGCGTCGGCCGTTGCGGCCGGACGGATAGAGGGCTTAAGGCTCTCGCGGTTCACCACGTCCACCCGGCCGTCGAACAGGCTCGCAATGTATTCCTTGAGACCGACATAATCGAACACAGTGATGCGCGCATCAGGATCGATCTCGACCATCAGGTCGATGTCGCTGTCCGGGCGATTGTCGCCGCGCGCGATCGAACCAAACACGGCGGCGCGCCGGACGCCGCGCGCGCGGAGGGCCGCTTCGGAACGCTTCAGAGTTTCAATGGCTTCGGCTCTATTCATAGAGTTAGTGTAGCATGGATCGCCCCGCCTCGGGAGAGGCGATAGCCAGGCTGGCTAGCTAAGCTAGGATGCCATTAGAGCTGACGCATTGGCATCAAGGAATGCCTTCAGCGGGGACGGCTTCCGGCCGGTCAGGGCCTCGACGTCGTCGGTCAGGATGTCGAAGCCGCCCTGGCGGGTATTGGTGTCCAAGGAGACCACCATCGGGATGATCGCCTCGGGCAGTCCGGCATGCGCCATGCCCTCGGCCAACTGTTCATCGGTGACCGGGATGACCGCCAGCGGCTTGCCGGTCGCTTCGGAGGCCTGGGCGGCGATCTCCTGCGTCGTCAGCAATTCGGGGCCGGTCAGGGTGAGGGTCTGGTTGAGCGGGGCCTTGATCAGCGCGGCGGCGGCGGCGCGGGCGCAGTCGGCGTGAGCGATATAGGGGATGCGGCCGTCGCCGGCCGAGGAATACCACTGGCCGCTCTTCAGGGCGGAAGGCAGGGACAGGAACAGGTTCTCCTGGTACGAGGAATTGCGCAGGAGGGTATAGGGCACGCCGGTGGCCTTGATCGCCTCCTCGGTGCCGAGATGGTCGCCGGCGAAGGTGACGGCCGAGGTTTCGGGCTTGACCATCGAGGTGTAGACGATGTGGCCGACGGCGGCCGCCTTGGCGGCGGCGACCGCGGCCTTATGCTGGCGCAAGCGCTGGCCGGAACCCAGGCTGTCGGTCGCGATGATCAGCAACCGGTCGACACCCTTGAAGGCCTCGGCGAGCGAGGCCGGATCGTCGAAGTCGGCGCGGCGCAGTTCGGCGCCCTTGGCGGCGAGGTCGGCCAGTTTGGCGGTGTCGCGCGAGGCTGCGATCACCGTCCCCGCATTCGCCTCGAGCAGCAGTTGGGTGACGTGGCGGCCAAGCTTGCCATTGGCGCCGGTGACGAGGAAGGTGGTCATGATATTCGCTCCTGAACCTTAGTCTCAAAAATAGACTAATGGACAGATAGCGGTTATATTCCACCTGTAAAGACGGCAGTTTTTCGGGAGATGGTTACGTGAAGGGTACTATTGAGGTTGTCGAGCACATGCCCGAGCAGACCTCGGCGATTACACCGCAGATCCGCGCGACTCTGGCGGACATCATGGCGGACGTGACGACCGCGCAGCTCGACGCCGGCAACTGCCCGGTGCGCGACGTCATCGACCGGGTCAGCGGCAAGTGGTCGAGCCTTCTGTTGCTGGCGCTGGGCGTGCGACCGCACCGCTTCGGCGAGCTGAAGAGGGCCGTGCCCGATATCTCGCAGCGCATGCTGACCCAGACCCTGCGCGAACTGCAACGCGACGGCCTGATCAGCCGCCACGTCTTCGCCACCGTGCCGCCGTCGGTCGAATACCGGCTGACGGACCTCGGCTCGTCCCTGATCCCGCCGTTCATGGTGCTGGCGGGTTGGGCAAATGCCAATCACGACGCCATCCGGGCGGCGCGGGCGGCGTTCGATTCGCGAGAAAATGCAGAGGTTTAAAGCGGAATGATATTTAGTGGAAGCGTCCCGCCCGGCCCCCGACAGAAAGTTGCCCTCTCCCTGTGAAACGGGGAGAGGACGAGAGCGGAACGAAGTGAACGCGATCGGGTGAGGGGCCAAATCGGCTGCCGCATTGGCCCCTCACCCGGACATCTACGCCCTACGGGCTTGCTGTCCGTCCTCTCCCCGTTGCTCGGGGAGAGGACATTTTGCTTCAATCTCAACTCATAACGATCTAGCTAAGCTAGGATCCCAAGCCCGCCAAGCTTTCGCTGATCGCCCAAAGCCGGCGCGCGGCCGCGTCGTCCTGCGCGGCGGCGGACGGCGTCGCGTTTCGTCGGTCGAAGAAATAGCCGCCGCTTTCGCCGGCGATTTCGGGCGACGCGGCGAGGTAGACGATCGTCTCCGCTCCCTTCTCCGGCTTTCTGGCGAAGAGCCGGGCGACCGGAAAAATCCATTTCAGGGCGCCGCCCGCGTCGGCGCCGAACCGCGTGGCGACGAAGCCGGGATGCAGGCAATTGGCGGTCACGCCGGCGCCCTGCAGCCGGCGCGCCAATTCGCGCGTGAACAGGATGTTGCACAGTTTCGAGCGGCCATAGGCCCGCAATCCGCTGTAATCCTTCTCGCTCTGCAAGTCGTCGAAATCGAGCCGCGCGCCTTGATGAGCGGCCGAGGCGGTGCTGACGATCCGCGCCGGCGCGGAGGCTTTGAGCTTGTCCATAAGCGCGGCGGTCAGCACGAAATAGCTCATATGATTGAGCGCAAACGTCATCTCCAGGCCGTCCGCGGTGACGCGGCGCGACGAGAACATCGCGCCGGCATTGTTGACGAGGACGTCGATCCGCGGCGTCGCGGCGGCGATCTCCGCGCCGACCCGCTTCATCTCCGAGAGCCGAGAGAGATCGGCGAGGTGGAAGCGGTGCGGCGCGTCGCTCTTCGCCCGAAGCCGCTGCAGAGTGGCGTCGGCGCGCGCCCGGTCGCGAGCGACGAACAGAATCGTCGCGCCCGCTTCGGCGAGCCGCTCGGCGGCGACTTCGCCGATGCCGGACGTCGCGCCTGTCATCACCACCACCTTGCCCTGCATGCGCTGCTCTCCGCCAGATGACGCTTTTAACCCTCGATCCGCCAGGACCCGTCCGACTGCCGACAGGCCGAGCCATTGCCGCTATAGGGCCGCCCGGCGATGTAGACGGTTTGCGAAAACGGGCGGCAAGAGCCCTGCGGCGCGCCCGGCTCGATATAGCCATAGACGCCCTTCTCGCCGCGCCAGGACGAGCGCTGGCCGCTGTTCAGCGCCGCCGCCTGCGCCTTATACGCCGCGACGCGATCGCTGTTTTCGAGCCCCATTCCGACTGATCCGGCGAGGACGCCGCCAAGCATGTCCGGAGTGACGATCTCGGGCGCCGGCGGCGGGCCATCCGGCGCCGCAGCCGAGGCGGCGACCGGAGGCGGCGCGCTTTGCCCAGTCGCCGAGCAACCCGCCAGCGTCGCCGCGGCGGCGCATCCCGCCAAAAGTCTCCGCCAATCCATCAAGCCCGGCCTCCCGCAAATTCCCCTTCCGATTAGCCTCAAGAGGCGGGCAACCGCAACGTCGCGCGCAAGCCGCCCAGCGGGCTGTCGTCGAGTTGCAGGGCGCCGCCGTAAAGGTGGGCGAGATCGACGATGATCGATAGGCCGAGGCCGGAGCCCGGCCGCGATTCGTCGAGCCTCTTGCCGCGGCGTAATGCTTCGGCCCGCGCTTCCGGGTCGAGGCCTGGCCCGTCGTCGTCGATCTGGGTGATGAAGAAAGGCCTGCCGCCGCCATCCGAACGCGGCTCGCGCGCAGCGTGAATGTCGATACGGCCGCGCGCCCATTTGCTGGCGTTATCCAGCAGATTGCCGATGAGGTCGGTCAAGTCCTGCTCTTCGCCGCGAAACTTCAGGCCGTCCGGCGCGTCGATGGAGAAGGCCAAGGCGCGGTCGCGATAGACTTTCTGGAAGGTGCGGGCGAGGCTCTCGATCACCGGCTTGACCTCGGTCGCCGAACCGAGCGCATTGGCGCGCGCCGCGGCGCGGGCGCGGTCGAGATAGAAGGCGACCTGATGCCGCATGATCTCGGCTTGCTCTTTCGTCTTCTCGGCCAGAGTCGGGCTGCCAGCTTCGGCCTCGTTGATCAGCACGCTGAGCGGCGTCTTCAGCGCGTGGGCGAGATTGCCGACCTGGGTGCGGGCGCGCTCGACGACTTCACGATTGGCCTCGAGCAGGAGATTGACCTCGGCGGCGAGCGGGGCGATGTCCTGCGGGAAGTCGCCCTTGACCTGCTCGGCCTCGCCGCGGCGGATCGCCGCAACGCCTTCCTGCAGCGCGCGCAACGGCGAGAGGCCGAAGCGCACGGCGAGCGCCATCGAACCGATCAAGGCGATGGCGAGCAAAAGAAACGTCGCGCCGAGCGCGTATTCGAAGCTCTCGATATCCGATTCGATCTCTTCGGCGTTGGCGGCGACCTGGATGAGGTAGCGGCCTTCGTCGCCGGCGTCGATCACCCGCTCGACCAGGCGCAGGCGCCGGTCGTCCGGGCCGGTGACATAGCCGGCATGCGGCGCGCCCTCCTCCGCCGGCGGGACATTGGTTTCGAGGCGCGGCAGCAATGAATCGGCGAGCGAGGGCGAGGTCTTGATTTCCGCCTTGCCGGAATCGGCCTTGCCGCTGTCGAGCCGGGTGATCTGCCAATACCAGCCGGACCGCGCCAAGCCGAATTCCGGATCGATCAGCTGCGCCGGGCCGGCGCGAGATTCGTCGCCTGGCGAGGCGGCGACATTGACCACCAGCGCCTTGAGATAGACGCCCAGTCTTTCGTCGAACGAGGCTTCGGTCGAGCGCCGGTTGATGGCGGAGAGGACGACGCCCGCGATGAGGAGGATCGTGAAGCTCCAGAACGCCGCCGAGATGAACAGGCGAAAGGCGATCGATTGCGCGCGAAGCGCTTTCATTGCGCCCACGCGGCGGTTTCGGACTGCGCGCGCCAAAGATCAGCGCGACGATTTGTCGGAAGAGCCGCCGTCGCCTTCGACCGGCACCAGGTAGCCGAGGCCGCGCACGGTTTGGATCGCGTCGACGCCCAGCTTCTTGCGCAGCCGCCCGACGAAGACCTCGATCGTGTTCGAATCGCGATCGAAATCCTGGTCATAGAGGTGCTCGACGATTTCGCTGCGCGGCACGATGCGGCCGGCATGGTGCATGAGATAGGCCAGCAGCCGGTATTCGTGCGAGGTGAATTTGATCGGCGCGCCATTGACGGTGACGCGGCCGGTCCGCGTATCGAGGCGCACGGGGCCGGCGACAAGCTCGTTTGTGGCGTGGCCGGCGGCGCGGCGCAAAAGTGCGCGCAGGCGGGCGAGGATTTCCTCCATGTGAAACGGCTTGGCGACATAGTCGTCGGCGCCCGCGTCAAAGCCCTGAACCTTCTCGCTCCACCGGTCGCGCGCCGTCAAGATCAGGACCGGCATCGCGCGGCCTGCGCGCCGCCAGGCTTCGAGCACGGATATGCCGTCGCGTTTCGGCAAGCCGATATCGAGCACCACCGCGTCGTAAGGCTCGGTGTCGCCCAAGAACCATCCGTCCTCGCCGTCATAGGCGCGATCCACGGCGTAGCCCGCTTTTTCGAGCGCGGTCGCAATTTGCCGGTTCAAGTCGCGATCGTCTTCGACGACAAGCAGACGCATGGCTCCTCAGGTTTTCGGCGGCGTTTCGTGCGGGGTTTCGTGCGGCGACTCGCGCGGCTGATCGTGCGGCGCCTCGCGCGGCTGGTCGCGCGGCGCTTCGCGAGACTGGTCGCGCGGCGCCTCGCGAGACTGGTCGCGCGGTTGATCGCGCGGCGCTTCGCGAGACTGATCGCGCGGCGCTTCGCGAGACTGGTCGCGCGGCGCTTCGCGGGAATTCCGCGCATTGATGACCTTACCGGTCGTGGCGTTCATGACCAGGTGAACGAGGCGCCCGTCGTGGTGCAACAGCGCGATTTCATAGACAAAGTCGTCGCCGAGCTTGCAAAGCTTGGCGGAGAGCGCCTCGGCCTTGGCGATTGAGGCGGCGCTCTTGAGCACGGCGAAGGGCTGCAGCAGACGATGGGCGGAGATTTCCTCGCGGGTTTCGCTGCCGTTCAAGCAGACCGGCCGCGCCGGGGCGACGGCCGCCGCCTCCGCGCCGAAGGCGCGCGGGGCCGCGAAAAAAACGCAAGCCAGCGAAAGGAGGACGCTTCGCGCCATGAAGAAACCTCGCCCGAGCCGCATGAACGCCAAATGAATGATCGCGCGGCGAACCTCGCCCCGCCGACGCCTTCAAATCATCGGCGCTCGCCGCCCCAAATGGCCTTGTTGTCGCATTTTCCGGGTCTTGAACAATAGCCGCCGCAACTGACAAGCGCGTGATCCCAATAGCTGGTCAGGCTTGCGCGGAAGGCCGCGGAAAGGCTACCGGCTTACTGCAATGGGGGCGACACGTCACAGGCTGCGATCGATTTTGACCGGCGAGGTCTTGGCCGCTTTGCTCGCCGCATCGCCCGCCCTCGCTTTGGTCGGTCCGGCGCAAGACGACAATTCCTTCGCCTCGCATCTGGTGATGGTGCTCAATCGCGGCGTCGATCGCGCTGGATTTTGCACCGGCGTGGTCGTCGCGCCGCGCGCCGTGCTGACCGCAGCCCATTGCGTGACTTCGACCGACAATATGCGCATTTACTACCGCGGCCCCGGCGGCGAGCCGGTGCTGCAGGAGATCGCGGCGAGCGCCGTCCATCCGTTGTTTCGCGCCGACGCGCCGGCCAAGAGGGCCGTGTCGATCGATCTCGCCCTGATCGAGACGCGCGCTCCTTTGGACAAGCGCTTCTCGCCGGCGACGCTCGACGACAAAGGTGCCGCGACGGTCGGCGCGGCTTTGACGATTTTCGGCTACGGCGTCGCTCGCGAGGGCGACGGCAAGACAGCCGGCGCGTTGCGCGCCGCCCGGCTCGCGGTCCGCGCCCCGCTCTCCCCGATTCTGCTTTGGGCCGAAGATCCGGCTCATAGCGGAGCCGGCGCCTGCACCGGCGATTCCGGCGGACCGATCGTCTCGGCGGAAAGCGGCAAGGTCCTGGCGATCGTCGCCTGGTCGGCCGGCGGCGGCCACGGCCAGCGTTGCGGCGCGCTCACCCAGGGCCCGCTCGTCGCGCCGCAAGCGGGTTGGATCGGCAGCGTTCTCGACCGTTGGGGCGATCGGTAGCGTCGCGAGGCGTCGCGCCTGACGGGACTCGTTGGCGAAGAGCGCGGCGGCTGTTCGCAAGCGACGTCGTCTCGGGCCGCCTATTTCCGTCGCCTCGGGATGCGATTCGGCCATTTGACGATGCGCTCCGGCCAGAGTTCGGTCGGAATGTCGTCCTCCAAGGCGCTCACCCGGCCGCGCACCGATATCCCGGCTTGGTGGACAGTTTCCCTGGAGCCCGAGACCAGCGGATGCCACCAGTCGAGGTCGCGCCCTTCCGCCACCCGTCGGTAAGCGCAGGTTTTCGGCAACCAGGCCAGCGCGCGCACGCCCTCGGGCGTCAACTTGACGCAATCTCTCACCCGCCGGCGGCGGCGCTTGTAATCGAGACAGCGACAGGTCTTGGCGTCGAGCAGCTTACAGCCGATGTCGGTGAAATGGATCGCGCCGCTGTCCTCGTCTTCGAGCTTGACCAGACAGCAGCGGGCGCAGCCGTCGCAGAGGCTCTCCCACTCCTCGTCGGACAATTGCTCGAGCGTCTTGGCGCGCCAGAAAGGCGGATCGGGGGCTTTGCGGCTCATATGGGGTTCAATCTTCGCCATTCTGGCGCCTTACCCGGCGCCCAAATCTAAGCTCGGCCTGGATCGCCGGCGCTGGGCTTAGCGTTATGAGCAAGCGTCGAGATCGGCCGAGGCGTCAAGCGCCTCGAACTGTGATAATCGAAAACAAGGCGTCAACGCCGCGACGAGGAAAATGTGTCCCGGAAGCTGACGGAGCTGTTTTCGGCGGTCAATGTCAGACGAGCGTTCCTCGCCCTCGACGCCTTCATCGACTCGTCGCTCTATGACAGCGGCCAGCGCGCCAAGAAGGCCTATGCCGCCTTTTCCGCCTTCATGGACCGCTTCTACGTCTCGGGCTTCGTCAAGCTCTGCGTCGAGGCGGCCTGCGAGAGCCTCAATATCGGCGTCGTCGCGGCGGTGGCCGCGCTTGCTCTCGCTTTGCCCGCCTTCCAGGAGACCGCCTCGTCGGATTGGCTGAAACGGGAGGACTTGGCGGTCACCTTCCTCGACCGTTACGGCAACGAAGTCGGCCGGCGCGGCATCAGGCACGACGATTCCATTCCCCTCGAACAATTGCCTGACCATTTCATCAAGGCGGTGCTGGCGACCGAGGACAGGCGCTTCTTCAGCCATTTCGGCATCGACATCGTCGGCACTTTCCGCGCGCTCACCGTTGACGCAGCCGCCTCCGGCGTGCGGCAAGGCGGCTCCTCGCTCACCCAGCAGCTCGCCAAAAACCTGTTCTTGACCAACGAGCGCTCGCTCGAGCGTAAAATCAAAGAGGCCTGGCTCGCGCTTTGGCTCGAGCATCACCTCGCCAAGAAGGAAATCCTCAAACTCTATCTCGACCGGGCCTATATGGGCGGCGGCGCTTTCGGCGTCGAAGCCGCGGCGCAATATTATTTCGGCAAATCCGCGCGGGACATCAATCTCGCCGAAGCGGCGATGCTCGCCGGCTTGTTCAAGGCGCCTACCAAATATTCGCCGACCGTCAACTTGCCGGCGGCGCGCGCGCGGGCCAACGACGTCTTGAGCAATCTCGTCGACGCCGGCTTCATGACCGAAGGCCAAGTCTATGCGGCCAGACTCAATCCCGCGACGCCGGTCGACCACAATTCGGAGTCGAGCCCGGATTGGTACCTCGACTTCGCCTATGACGAAGTCAAGAAGCTCGCCGACAACGGCAAGCTCGGCAACGACCGGGTCTTGACAGTGCGCACCGGGCTCGATCCCGCCGTGCAGAACCGGGCGGAGAGCGTCATCGAGGACATGCTGCGCAATCGCGCGCCGGCCTATAACGCGCATCAGGCGGCGACGATCGTCGCCGAGACCAATGGCCTGCTGCGCGCCGTTGTCGGCGGCCGCGATTACGGCGAGAGCCAGTTCAACCGCGCCATCGACGCGGAGCGCCAGCCAGGCTCGTCGTTCAAGATTTTCGTCTATCTGACCGCGCTTCTCACCGGCAAATATCACGGCGATTCGCCGATCGACGCTTCGCCGATCTGCATCGGCGATTATTGCGTGCACAATTTCGGCGGCGAGAGCGGCGGCGTCATGTCGATCAACCAAGCCCTGGCGCAATCGTTCAACACCGCGGCGATCCGTATGGCGGTGAAAATCGGCGAGTTCTATTGGCCGAAGAACAAGCCGTATCATCTGGGGCGGATCGCCGAGCTTGGCCGGAAGAAGGTCGTCGAGACGGCGCGCGCCATGGGCGTCACGACGCCGTTGACCGATACGGTCTCGCTGCCGATCGGAGCGGACGAGGTCAAGATGATCGACATGGTCGCCGCCAACGCCGTGCTCGCCAATGGCGGCAAACGCGCCACCCCTTTTGCGGCGATCGAAATCCGCAACTCGGCCGGCAAGGTCATCTATACGCATGACGCCAACGGCGCGCCGCCGATCCAGGTCATCCCGGCCGACAAGGCCGGCGAGATGAACCGGATCATGACTCACGTCGTGACCGACGGCACCGGGCGAGCCGCGCAGATCCCTGGCCTCGCGATTTCCGGCAAGACGGGCACCACGAACAATTCGACCAATGTGTGGTTCAACGGCTTTACCGGCAATCTCGTCTGCAGCGTCTGGTTCGGCAACGACGACAACGCGCCGATGGGGAACCTCGTCGGCGGCATTCTGCCGGCGCAGACCTGGCACGACATCATGATCTACGCCCATCAAGGGCTCGACATTAAGCCGCCCTATGGCGTGCCGCCCGCGCCCAAAGCGGCCGAGATCGCCGCCGCCGGGGAGGCCGGCCCGAACAGCGCGGCTGACGTCAAGCGCCAACAGGGCCTGTCGCCGCGCGCGACGCAGATCATCGACGAGATCGGCGATCTGGCCCGTCAGGATCGCAGCCGCAGCGCCAGCCTGCCAGGCCCGGACCTCGCCAGCGCGCGCAGCCAGGCGAGCGACGACGCCGTCCTGAAAGCCGGCGCGGCGTCGCAGTAGGCGGCGCGGGCGCGGCAAAGGCGCGAGGCGAGGCAACGTAAGGCAAGGCGACCGGCCGCCGTCCGTTCTGGCTTGCCGCGGGCTGGACAGGCCGCCGCGCCTTTGCTAAGTCCCGCCCCTCGCGGCGGCTTTCGGGCCGCCGTCGGCTTTCGATGGGCGCATAGCTCAGTTGGTAGAGCAGCTGACTCTTAATCAGCGGGTCCAAGGTTCGAGCCCTTGTGCGCCCACCATCGAACAAACTGATCATCGATGAGCTACAGTTCAGTGGAGCCGATCGCCGGGATTTTTCGTTGACCTGCGGCCGGCGGTCAGCGCGGAACCGGTCGTCCGCGCGGGGACAAGCTCCCCAGTCCTCATCGTGTCCGGCCGTGGCCAAACATTCGCATTCGGAACATTCCCTCCGCCCCGTTGTTGCTAGGGTCCGCGCAACTGGCGATGCCCCTCCCCGGTAACGGCGGGATTTCCCGCCGCGCGCGTTTGGGCCCCGCTCGCCCTTTCGGCGGCGGGGCCTCTTTCTGTGCTGATCAGGCCGTTATCCACCGCCATGACCGGCTCTCTAGCTTGCCGCCCACAATGTGGCCTGCCGAATCAGCTTGAACCCGGCGTCAGGCGCGCGCGATCCTGAACCCCTCAGCCCGCGCGCTTAGGTCGCGGCCCCGCACCCCCAACGAGAGCGAGGGCCGCGGCCGCCCAAAGCTAGGCCTGGCCTGCGCATGAGCCTTCAGCCGATTTGCCGGTTTGGCCATGTGCTAAGATGGCCATTGGCCTAATCGACGGCCAGCGCCCGCTTTCAGGGGTTCCCGTGATCTTGCAGAGACAGTGGGAATGAGCGCCGCGAAGACCCTGTCATTGATCGGCCTGGGCTACGTCCTCGCCGTCATTGGCGGCGTCGCTGCGGTCGCCGTCAACGAGCTGCGCATGTCCGAAGAGATCGCGCAGGGCTCTCCGGGCATGGCGGCGTTTGGCGATGTCGTCCTGTTTATCCTGGCGACGGGGTTCATCAGCCTCGCGCCGACGTGGCTCCTGCTGAGACTCGCCGTGGCGAAGGCGCCGCGAGCCCTGTTCGGCGTTCTGCTTTTCGTCGCGGCGATAGGGCCGCTGAGTTGGCTGGCGATGATCGCGCTGGCCGGCGTTCCGCCCGGACCTGGATCAAGCCCCCTCCTGATGCTCGCCGGTCCGGTCATCGCCTTCGGCGCGATACCCAGGATCATCGCCGGCCCGGTCGTCATGATGGTCGAGGGAGCAACGATCCTTCTCGCGCGCCGGCCTTTGATGCGCGTACTCCTGGCCGCGGCGATTATGATGGACCTTGTTCCGTTGACGATGTTCGTGGTCCATATGGCCCGCGCCGTCCATTGAAGAGGCGCGGATAAGCGTGCCTGAGAGCCGGATCGATGCCGGTCCTCGGCCATCCTCTTCCGCCAGTGATGATCGCTCAGGGCCTCTGAACTCTTCGCGTCGGCGAACATGCGGCTCGCCGCTTAAGACGATCATCTATCGTCCGCTCAACGGCTGTGCGGACCCGGCGACGGCGCGCTAAGGTCGCGTTCAGCGGGCTGGAAACGTCCGTCGCGCTCCCATTTATGCGGTTGTCTCCGTACGTATAGAACGCGTTGATCTCGTTTGTATCCCAGTGACGGTATTTAACGTCGCGCCGACGCCGTCATTGACGATGCCCAGTCAGCCATCGTCGCCGATTTTGACGAGATCCAGGGCGTCGATCGCCGCGTTCCTCTTATCCTCCGTCTGCTTCAGAGAAAGCTCCAATTGCGCAGTGCTCGATAGGCTGCTCCCGAGCAGGACTAGCCCGCCGATCGCAGCGGTCAGTCCAAAGATCATGCGAATCGGCGTTAAGGTCGCAACACCAAGCATCAGGCAGATCAGCAGCCCGGCGCCGCCGAGGCTGCAGGCGCGTCCCGCCGCGACGAGCTTGCGGCTGCGCTGGATCGCCTCCCGGAGTTCCTCGAGCCGAGCCTCAAGTCGCTCGATCTGCTCGGCCGGCGTCAGATCCGCTTCCAACATTGAACTCTCACGCGGCGTTCGGGCGGTGCAGGGACCAGCAGCGGCCCCTCGCAATCGGCTTGCAATGCACAGCCGATCGACATGCCGAATTGAAATGACTTTCCTGATCCAGTCAATTGCGGGCCTGCGTCGCGACCCACTTGCGCAGCTTGTTTCTCCTCCGTAGAGCAAGAAACTATTTGAGCGTACTGGCTCGCGAAACTTGCGCTTAGGGCAGGATGGAGCTTAGGCGCAGCTGGGAGGAAAGTGACACGCCGAGTGATGATCGTGGATCTCGCGGCGAGCGCCGGATTGGCCCGCCCTTCTACGCGAACCTCCTCGACCGTCTCTCGACGAGGCCGGACTGACGTCCTGATCGCAACGTACCAATATCCAGTACTCTTTGGGGGCTACCGGTTTTTCTTCGATCGTTTCGACGCGATTGGGCTCAGCCGCTCTCCGCCCGCGCTCGTCTAGCCGAAAGGCGATCCGGCGAGCGACGTCCATATCGGCCGCGCGATGGTCGCCGTTAAGGCGCGCCTATTTCAGGGCGTGGCGCGGCTGATCGCGCTTGGGCGTCCGAGAAGGGGAGCGAGCCAGGCGCGCCATCGCCGCGGGACGATGTTGTGGCTGCGAGATGCGGGAGGGCGGAAAGGATGCGCGTCGCCCTCCCTGTTTGGCGAAAGCGAGTCAATACTGACCCGCAGACGGGGGATAGACCCGCTTGAGCTTTGCTTGCGCTTCCGGGCTATCAATATCTTTGGCCGTGACCAGAGGTTCAGTCAGGGGCATCTCTTTGGTCGTCGGCTTGCCGGTCAGCGCGTTGAAGACCTGCTGCGTCGCCTCGATGCCTTGGCCGCCGGCCTCTTGCAGGAAGAGGCCCTGGATCACGCCGTCGCGCAGCAGCTTGACCGTGGTCGGGCTGCCGTCGGCCGTCACGACGCCGATCTTGCCGACGAGATTGCGCGTCTGCAGGACCTTGGCTGCGCCCGTCCCCGCCTCGTCGTACATGCCGTAGATGGCTTTGATGTCGGGATGCGCGGTCAAGAGGTCGTTGGCCTCGTCGACCGCTTCGCGCACGGTCAGGCCCTTGGTCTGAATGATCTGCACGAGATCGCAGCCCGCGTCCTTGAACGCAGCCTCGGCGCCGCGCAAATATTTCTGGGCGTTCTCTCGGTCCTGCGGCAGCGAGAGCATGCCGACCTTGTCGCCGCCGCGTTCCTTGGCGAGCTCGCAGACATATTTGCCTTCGGCCTTGCCGGACTCCTCGTTATTGGCCGTGACGGAGGATGTGTAGTCCGTCTCGCCCGGCTGCGGGCCGATGCCGGTGAAAGCGATGGGGATGTTCTGCTCTTTGAGGAAGCGCAGCACCGGCGGCGTGCTGGTCGAACTGACGGGGCCGATGACGATGGCATTCGCGCCTTTGGTGATCGCGGTCTTGACGTTCGTCATCTGCTCGGTCGGAGAATTGTGCGAATCGAGCTCGATCGTGTTCATGCCGAGCTCGCCGGCCTTGGTCTTCGCGCCATAAGCGACCCATTGCCAATAAGAGATGTCGAGCGATGGCATGATGATGGCGACGGTGAACTTCTTCTCGTCGGCTTTGGCGGCGCCCGCGGCCAACATCGCCGCGCACAATCCCATCGCGGTCGCCGAGGCGCCGCGTTTCCAAACGCTTTTCATTTGCTTTCCTCCTGGAGAAGGGGCCCAGCCCCGGTTGCTGCGCCTGGTCAGGCGCGGATCTTGGCCAATCGGTCGATGAGGACGGCGACGAGAATGACGAGGCCCGTCACCGATCCCTCCCAAAAGCTGTTGACGCCGATGAGGTTCACGCCATTCTGGATGACGGTGATCATCACGGCGCCGAGGGCGGCGCCGACCGCCGAGCCTGTGCCGCCGAACAGGCTCGCGCCGCCGATGACGCAGGCGGCGATCGCCTGAAGCATCATGTTGGCGCCGGAGGTCGCTTCGGAATTGCTGATATAGGAGAGGCTCAGCATGCTCGAAAAAGCCGCGAGCAGGCCCGCGACGACATAGACGCCGAGGCGGATTCGATTGACGGGAATGCCGAGCAGCCGCGACGCCCTGTCGTTGCTGCCGATCGCGTAGACCCAGCGCCCGATGACGAGCCGGCACAAGCCGAGCTCGATGGCGATCGTCCCGATGAGGCAGAAGAGGACGTAATTGCCGAGGCCGGGGATGAGATGGCCGCCGTTCAGGAGATAGAAGCTGGGGTCGAGCAGCGCGATGGAATGGCCGTCAGTGATGACGAAGGCGAGGCTGGCGCCGACCGCATAGGTGATCAACGTCACCACGAAGGGCGCCAGGCCGAGCATCGTCACCAGGAGGCCGTTGACCGCGCCGACCGCGACGCCGACGCCGAGGCCGACGAGACAGGCGGCCGGCCAGGACGCGCCCGCCGACATCGCCAGCCCCGCCACCATGCCGCTGAGGGAGAAGGTGGAGCCGACCGAGAGGTCGATGCCGCTGGTGATGATCACAAGGAGTACGCCGAGCGCCATGATGACGAGGGGCGCCGCGGCCTGAGCCACGTTGGCGATGTTGCCGTAGGACAGAGCTTGCGGCGACCAGAAGCTCACGACGCCTTCGACCAAGAGGATGGCGATGGCGAGGGCCATCTCGGAGCGGTAGGACGATGCGATGCGGCGCCACGCGCCCGCGCCTTGCGTTTCAAGGGCGACGGAATCCTCGGCCGCGGAGGTCTGCATGGATCCGCCCATCGTCTTCTCCCGCGCGCCGGCAATCATTGTTTCCGCCATGTCTCGCCTCACGCCGCCATGCCGGTCGCGCGCGCTATCGCGACCTCGGTGATTTCGTCCCGCTCCAGGAGCCCGCTCGCCGCGCCCTGCAGATCGAAGGCGATGACGCGATCGCAAACGCCCGCGAGTTCGGAGAATTCCGTCGACCACCAGACGATGATCGAGCCAGTCGCGGCGACGGCGCGGATGATTTGATAGATCTCGCGCTTGGTGGCGACGTCGACGCCGCGCGTCGGCTCTTCGAGCACCAGGATTTTCGGCGCGAGCTGAAGCCAACGCGCGATGAGCAGCTTCTGCTGCGTGCCGCCGGACAAGGTCTGCGGCAAGGCGTAGAGCGAAGAGGCTTTGATCGACAGGCGCCGAAACGCCTCGGCCGCGTCGCGAAGCTCGGCCGGCGCGACGAGCCAGAGCTTGCGCGCGACGCGCCCGGCGGCGGCGAGATTGTCGAGGATCGGCAGAGTCGTCAGCACGCCCTTCTCGGCGCGATCCCCGGAAACATAGCCGACGCCGCTGCGGATAGCGTCCGCGGGCGAGTTGAACCGCCGCGGCCGGCCGTCCAGCATGATCGACCAGCTTGAACGAGCCGAAGCGCCCGTCAGCGCGCTGATAAGACCCGCGGGCCCTTCCGGCGCGCCGGCGAGGCCTAGAACAGCGCCGGGCGGAAGGGTCAGAGCGAGATCGCCGTTGGCCAGGGTCAGCGCGACGCCGCGCATGGGCGCGGATGGCGCGTCGGGAGCGGCGTCGGCCCTCGCCCGGCCTTGGCCCGACATGGCCTGAACGATCTCCTCGTCGGAAATCTCCGTGAGGGCGCGCCGCTCCACGACCGCGAGGCCGTCGCGCAGAATCGTGCAGACGTCGGCGACCGCGCGGATTTCGCTCATGCGGTGGGAGACGATCAGGATGCTGATGCCGCGCGCGGTGAGCCGGCGTAGCGCGGCGAACAGGCGCTCGGCGTCCGCGAGGGTCAGATTGGCCGTAGGCTCGTCGAGCAGGATCAGCTTGGCGCCGGAGCTGAGGGCGCGGGCGATCTCGACGAGCTGGCGCTGATGCAAATCGAGCCGGCTGACGAGCTTGCCGACCGAGGGCGCCAGAGCCGGGTCGATCGCGGCCAGCGCTTCGGCGGCGAGCGCGCGCATCTGACGCGGGTCGATGCGGCCGAGCGGATCGCGGCGATGCGGCAGGTGGATGTTTTCGGCGACGGTCAGGTTCGGAAGCAGCGCCAGCTCTTGGAAGACGACGGCGATTGCGTTGGGGTCATAATCAGGTCGGCCGCCCACCTTGATCGCGCCGGCGTCGCGGCGCAGCGATCCCGAGACGATGCGGATCAGCGTCGATTTGCCGGCGCCGTTGCCGCCAAGCAAAGCGTGAATTTCGCCGCGCGCGACGCGCAAATTAGCGCCGCGAAGAACGGCGGTCGCGCCAAAGCTCTTCTCGATATCGAGGGCTTCGAGGACGAAATCTGCCGCGGCGGGTCCGCTCATGCGGACGCCCTCGCCTTGAGCCGCGTCTTGCGGATGCGCTGCGCTTCGACCGCCATGGTCGCCTCCCTCGCGCTTCCCCTTGGGAAAGGCTTTGACGAGGATGCATGCCGCCGCGGGGCGCCGGTGACAAACGCTATAAATGCATGCTCCGATGAACGAAATTCACCGATTGTGGGCGATCAGGCCTGCGGCGCCAATCCGAGCGCGGCCAGAAGCCAATCGGTGAAGACGCGCACAGCGCGGCGTTGGCGGCCGGCGCGCGGGAAAACGAGGAAATGGCCTGTGTACTGCACGTCCTTGGCGCGTCCGGCCAGCGGCGCGACCAGCCGCCCGCTTTTGATCTCCCGTTCGGCGAGGCGCGTCGATTCGAGAGCGACGCCGAGCCCGTCGCAAGCGGCGGCGATTGCGAGAAAGCTGCGGTCGAAGCGGGCGGCGTGGGGAATGCAGGGCTCTCTCTCGTTGGCCTTGAACCAGTCCGACCAGCGCACTTGCTTGAGGTCGCTCTGAATGAGCATGTCGCCCGTGAGATCGTCGATCCCGTTTATCCGCTCGGCGAATTTCGGCGAGCAGAGCGGCGTGACCGTCTCCAATCCCAGAGGAACGGAGACGACGCCTTCGAGGCGGGAGGGCCCGTAGACGATGTCCGCATCGAACTCGTCATTGGTGAACCGGGCGTAGTCGGTGCTGGCGGCGAGGCGCACCTCGACGCCCGGATGCGAGCAAAAGAAATCGGCGAGGCGAGGCGTCAGCCACTGCGCGGCGAAGCTCGGGGCCGAATGCAGCCGCAGCAATTGCACGCCGCGGTTGGAGACTGCCTCCATCCCGCGCCGCAATTCATCGAAGGCGAGGCCGACATGGCGCATCAAGGTCTCGCCGTCGGCGCTGAGGCGCACCAGCCGACCCTCGCGCTCGAAAAGCGAGGTCCCCAGCGTTTGCTCGAGCTTGAGGATCGCGTGGCTGATGGCGCTCGGCGACAAATTGAGCTCGGCGGCGGCCGCCCGAAAGGAGCTGTGCCGCGCGGCGCTCTCGAACGCCTTCACCGTCGTCAAGGAGACGTCCTTCAGCACCTCGTCGCCCGCTCATAGGAAGCCATTACGAGGCGAAAGGTGAAGCAGGTTCATCGGTCGGTGTAAAGTTCGCGTTTGAATAGGCGCCTTCCCATGGCCGATGGTCCGCCCGACACGGCCAGGGAGGACGACATGCTGCTGAGCGGCAAGACCGCGGTCATATCGGGGGCCGCGAGCCCACGCGGCATCGGCCTGGCGACGGCGAAGCTCTTCGCCGAGCATGGGGCCCGCGTCGCCATCCTCGACATCGATGCGGCCGCCACCGAAGCCGCCGCGAAGAGCCTCGGCGCCGGCCATGCCGGATTGGTCTGCGACGTCACCGACCCCGCCGCCTGCCGTAGAGCAACGCGCGAAGCCATCGAGCGGCTCGGCGCGATCGACGTGCTCGTCAACAACGCCGGCGTCACGCAGCCGGTCAAGCTGATGGAGATCGACCCGCCGAGCTGGCGGCGCATCATCGAGGTCAATCTCAGCGGCGTTTTGAACTTGTCGCAGGCCGTCGTGCCGCATATGCGCGAGCGCAGGCGCGGGTCCATCGTCTGCATGTCGTCGGTTTCGGCGCAGCGCGGCGGCGGCATATTCGGAGGGCCGCATTATTCGGCCGCGAAAGCCGGCGTGCTGGGGCTCGCCAAAGCCATGGCGCGCGAACTCGGGCCCGACAATATCCGAGTCAATTGCGTGACGCCGGGCCTGATCCAAACCGACATTACCGGCGACAACCTCACCGAGGCGATGAAGGCGGACATCCTCAAAGGCATTCCGCTCGGCCGACTCGGCGCCGCCGAAGACGTGGCGCGCATCTATCTTTTTCTCGCCTCCGACCTCTCCGGCTACACGACCGGCGCCGTGATCGACGTCAACGGCGGCATGCTGATCCATTGAGAGCGCCAATGAGCGAAACGACGCCGCTCCGCCCCAACCTCAGCCTCGCCGAGCGCGCCTATCGGATCCGGCGCAACGCGCTGCGTATGGGCGCGGTGCAGGGCCAGGGTTATATCGCGCAGGCGCTCGGCGTCGCCGATATTCTCGCCGTCTCGTACTTTCACGCGCTGACCTATCGACCGAATGAGCCGCAATGGGAAGGGCGCGACCGGTTCCTGCTGTCGATCGGCCATTACGCCATCGCGCTTTACGCGGCGCTGATCGAGGCCGGCGTGCTTCCCGAGGAGGAGCTGGAGACTTACGGCAGCGACGACAGCCGCCTGCCCATGTCCGGCATGGCCGCCTATACGCCGGGAATGGAGATCACCGGCGGCTCGCTGGGTCAGGGCCTGGCGATCGCCGTCGGCATGGCGCTCGCGCTGAAGCGCAAGGCGTCGAGGAGCCGCGTTTATTGCCTGTTCTCGGACGGCGAGCTCGACGAAGGCGCGGTCTGGGAGGCGGCGATGTCGGCCGGCTCGTTCAAGCTCGACAATCTGATCGGTGTCGTCGACGTCAACTATATGCAGGCCGACGGGCCTTCCAGGGGCGTTCTCGATTTCGAGCCGCTCGCGCCGAAGTTCGAGGCCTTCGGCTGGTTCGTCCAGCGCGTCGACGGCAACGACATCGACGCGCTCGTAGCCGCCTTCGACGCCGCCAGGCATGGCGACGCGCCCGGCCCGCGCATCGTCCTCTGCGACACGAAGATGGCGAAAGGCGTTCCATTCCTTGAAGCGCGCGAGCGAAACCATTTCTTGCGCGTCGAGCCCGACGAATGGTCGCTCGCGCTGGCGGCGCTCGACGCCGGGAGGCCGGCATGATGCGCGACAAATACAAGCGTCCGGCGATCTCAGCGGACGCATCCGGCAAGCGTTTGACCACCTCGGCAATGATCGCTTCGATCGCCGGGCCGGATCAGCCGACGCGCAGCGCGCCCTTCGGCCATGCTTTGGCCGCTCTTGCCGAGAGGCGGCCCGACATCGTCGGGCTCACGGCGGACCTCTCCAAATATACCGATCTGCATATTTTCGCGAAGGCGCATCCCGACCGATTCTACCAGATGGGCATGGCGGAGCAGTTGCTGATGGGAGCGGCGGCCGGCATGGCGCGCGAAGGCTTCACGCCCTTCGTCACCACCTACGCCGTCTTCGCGACGCGGCGCGCCTATGACTTCATCTGCATGGCGATCGCGGAAGAGATGCTGCCGGTGAAGATCGTCTGCGCGCTTCCCGGTCTCACCACGGGCTACGGCCCGAGCCATCAGGCGACGGAGGATTTGGCGATCTTTCGCGGCATGCCGAATCTGACGATCATCGATCCTTGCGACGCGCTCGATATCGAGCAGGCGACGCCGGCAATCGCGAGCCATCCCGGCCCGGTCTATCTGCGCCTGCTGCGCGGCAATGTGCCTGTCGTGCTCGACCGGTACGACTATCGTTTCGAGATCGGCCGCGCCAAGCGCCTGCGCGCCGGCGCCGACGTCCTGGTGATCGCGAGCGGGTTGATGACCATGCGCGCCTTGGAGGCGGCCGACATGCTCGCGGCTGAGGGCGTCTCTGTCGCCGTGCTGCACAGCCCGACGATCAAGCCGCTCGATGAAGCCGCGATCCTGGAGGAGGCGGAGCGCGAAGGCCGGCCCGTCATCGTCGCCGAGAATCATTCGGTGATCGGCGGCCTCGGCGAGGCCGTGGCGGGACTCTTGATGCGCAACGGCGCCCGTAATCGCTTTCGCCAGATCGGGCTGCCCGACGCCTTTCTCGACGCCGGCGCGCTGCCGACCTTGCACGACCGCTATGGACTCTCGGCGGGCGCGGTCGCCAAGACCATACGAGAATGGCTGCGATAGGGGGAACACGATGGCGCAGCGCTTCTTCGCGACCGGGCTCGGCGCTCCCGAGGGTCCAGTCTGTTTGCCCGACGGCTCGATGTACGTCACGGAAATGTCGCCGGCGACGCTGCAGGTGACGCGGCTCTTTCCCGGCGGCGAGCGACGCGTAATCAAGCGCACCGGCGGGCGTCCGAACGGCCTCGCCGTGGACGGCGACGGCAATCTCTGGATCGCGGAAGCGGGCCTGCGCGCTGTGCTGTGCATCGACGTCGAGGGCCGCGAGCTGATGCGCATCACGCATGACGGCGAGCAGCCTTTCCGTCTGCCGAACGACCTCTGCTTCGGCAGGGACGGCCATCTCTATCTCACCGATTCGGGAATGGCGGCCGAGGAATTCCTCGACGGGCAGAATTTCGCGCGGGACTATCGCAAGCTGCCCTGGGACGGCCGCGTCTACGAGATTGATCCGGCGAGGGGCGAGGTGCTGCGCATTCTCGATCGCGGCATTCTGTTCGCGAACGGAATCGCTTTTGGTCCGGACGACGCTCTTTACGCGAACGCCTCGTTTACCGGCGAGGTCTATCGTTACGATGTCTTTGGCGTTGCGAACCCCCGGCGCGAGGTCTTCGGCAATGTCCTGCAACCTTTCGAGGGAGACGATTTCCGTGGCCCGGATGGGATGTGCTGGGGCGACGACGGGCGCCTCTACTGCACGGTCTACGGGCAGCGCAACGTCACGGTTCTCGATCGCGACGGGTCCGTCGCGGAGCGCTTGCCGCTCGAAGGCGAGAACCCGACCAACTGCGCCTTTGCGCTCTCGGGCAAGGCGCTGCTCGTGACCGAGGTCGAGAGAGGACGCGTGGAACAGCTCGATACGCCCGCCGGAGGGCTGCCCTTGTACTATCCGAAGCTTGGCCTGCGCGCCTAGATCAATGATCGCGGGGTGAGCACCGAGAACATACGTAAGACTTCTGACCGGGAATGGTTTCTGCTGCTCGGCTGCGCCGCGAGAGGATCACACTGTGGCGGGCGCGTGGTCCGCTAGCCGGTAGACGACGTGGAAGACCCGTCCTTCAAACATGGTCAAAAGTCCCTTGGTCGCTTCGCGACTCTCGAATCGCACTTTCGAGGCCAAAGCCTCCTCGATGGAGCTGCGGCTGCGATAGGTGACTTCCAGGACGAGCGGATAGCGATGCGAGCCGTCCTCGGCCGCGACTTCGCGCAGGGTCTCCACGCGCAACGCGCCCGGAAAACGGGTCCAGAGCGGCACGAGACGCTCTTCGATATAGGCGTCAAACTCCTTCTCGCGGCCTACCGTGATCGCGCCATCGAAGAAGGCCAGACGTTTGAACATTGGTGAGCCTTCTTGACAAATGAGGCGAAACTGACCGCCCGAACGCGAGACGGCGCCTTGCCAATCGAGCAGAGATGTCGAATTGCGCCGCCGCCGCGCGCGGCTTGGTCTGACCGCAAGGTCTTTGCGGTCAGACTGAGCGAGGCTGGGACCGCGCGCGGCGACGGAAGGAGCGCCGGGGGAGGAGCGGCGCCGCCTAGTTCACGCCCCAAATTTTCTTGTATTCGTCGCGATAGTGATTGTCAGGGTCGAAAATATTCTTGTCACCGCCGTCATAGGCGACGTTGTCGGCGGTCACGAGATGGATCCCTGAGACATAGCCGGACCATGCCGCCTTGTTGAATGCACGGTTCAATTCGTCGACAAGCTGCCAGCCCTGCATGTTGAGCGGCTCAGGCACCGTGCCGGCCTGGTACTGCTTAGCGCGAATCCGCTGGAACGCTGATTCCGAACCGTCGCCGGCCGAGATCGCTCGCGGCGCGCCGTCGCCCTTCTGGCCGGCGGCCGCCAGGGACGGTCCCATGAAGTCGAAGTAGAGGTCGTTGATCGCCAGCGAATGAGTCCACTTGCTTCCGTATTTCTGCAGCAGGGTCGTGGTCAGTTGCGGCATGCGCTGAGAGGATTCCGCGATCGGGCTGTCGACATATTCGAGCACCGTGCAGCCGCCGCATTTCTTGATCGCCGCCTCCATCGCCTTCGCCTTGAAGACCGCAATTTCGAATTGCGAGTCGGTAAAGATTATGACGCCGGCCTTGCCGCCGGATTCGTTGATCGCCTGATAGGCCGCCGTGTCCGAGACGTCCTTCGGCGAGGTGGTCACGTTGGCGAAGATTCCGGCTTCCGGCTCCGGCCCAGGCTTGGTGCCGGAATGCCAACCGACGACGATCGCGCCGGATTTCGCCGCCGCGTCGAAGGCGACCTCTTGCTCGTTGGTGTCGAAGCCGCCGGCGACGATGCCGTCGGGCTTCAGCGTCAGCGCCTGGCTCATCGCCGCGGTACGGCCGGAGACCGAGCCCTGCCCGTCGATGACGGTCACGGTCCAGCCGATCGCCTTCGCCGCCTCCTTGACGCCCTCCGAGGCGCCGAGAATCCCGCCGTTCTTCAGGTCGCCGGCGACGAACACGATCTTCTTGCCGGGCGCGGCTTTGGGTCCGCTCGTCGGGCCGTCCCACTTGTCGACGCGCGCGGTCGCCGCCTTGGCTGCCGCGATGGCAGAATCGATGTAGTCGTCCGCGCGCGCGGAAGTCGTCAAAGCAAGCGCGCAGGCGCTCGCCAGCAATATTACGCGTGAGAATTTCATCGTACTTGACCTCCCTTGGACGCAGAAGCGGAAGAACTGCTCAGCGCGCTCGCGCCTTGCGCCGGCGCAGCGCTTGGCCGCGCGCCGCCGACCGCACGCCGCCTCTGCGCGTAGCCGGCGATGCCGATGGCGATGAGCAAGGTTGAACCGTTGAACAAAGGTTCGACGAAGAACATCGCGCCGAATTGTTGAATGCCGGAAATGCCGATCGCCAGGATCGTCACGCCGACGATCGTGCCCCAGACATTGACGCGGCCAGGCTTGATCGTCGTCGAGCCGAGGAAGGCGCCGACCAGCGCGGGCAGCAGATACTCCAAGCCGACGCTGGCTTGGCCGATCCGCAATTTCGCCGCGAGAATGACGCCGGCGAAAGCGGCGAGCGCGCCGGACGCGACGAAAGCGAAGATCGTGTAGCGCCGTACCGGCACGCCGTTCAGCGCCGCCGCTTTCGGATTGGCGCCGATTGCGTAGAAATAGCGGCCGATCGGCAGATATTCCAACGCGATCCACAGCGCGAGCGCCAACGCCAGGACATAGAAGCCGGTGATCGGCAGGCCGAAGAGGTTGGCGCCGTTGATCGCATAGAAGGCGTCGGGCGCGATGCCGATGATCTGGCGGCCCTGGCTGTGCCACATGGCGATCGCGTAGAGGATCGTGCCGGTGCCAAGCGTCGCGATGAAGGCGTCGATCTGCGCGATTTCGACGAGAACGCCGTTGACGAGGCCGACGCCTGCGCCCAGCGCCAGAACGGTCAGCACCGCCAGGGGCCAGGGGAAGCCGAATTTGCTCTGCAAGCTGATGGCGAGAATGTGCCAGAGCACGATGCCGTAGCCGATCGTCAGATCGATCTTGCCGGTCGCCATCGGGATCATCACGCCGAGCGAGAGAATGGCGATGATCGCCTTGTAGGCGATGATCGACCGCACGTTCAGCATGGTCGGGAACGTGTCCGGCAACAGCACGCTGAACAGTGCGGCGAGCAGGACGGTGAGGATGACCAATCCATAGACCGGCGCGAGACGCTTCAACCGCGCGACGCCGCCGAGCCCTTGCAATTCGACGCGGGTCGGCTCCAGCGCAGTCGATTTGATGGAAGACGCCATGGTCCTCTCCTAGGCTGCCGCGGGCGCGGCGACGGAGGCCGCATGAATCAGGCGTTCGATCGTCAGAGCGCGCCCGGCTATTTCCTCGACGATGAGGCCGCGCGAGAACACGAGCGCGCGATGACAGAGCCGCGCGACCTCCTCGAAGTCGGTCGAGACGACGACGATGGCGAGGCCGCTCGCCAGCGCCGCATCGAGCAGTCGATAAATCTCGGCCTTGGCGCCGACATCGACGCCGGCGGTCGGATCCTCGGCGATCAGCAAGCGCTTGGCGATCTCGAGCCAGCGCCCGACGATGACTTTCTGCTGGTTGCCGCCTGACAGCGCTTCGATCGGCAGGTCGGGCAGGTTCGGCCGGAGGCTGACGCGGGCGCCGATCGCCCGCGCCTGCTCGGCTTCTTTGCGCGGCGAAAGAAGAGAGAAGGCGCCGCGTCCGATGGCTGCGGGATTGAGAAAAGTATTTTCTCGGATCGAGAGCCCGCCGGCCGCCGATTCCTCGACGCGATCGCGGGCGATAAGGCCGACGCCGGCCCGCATGGCGTCGGCGGGCGAATGAAATTCCGCCGGCGCGCCGTCGAGACGCAACGATCCCGAATGCGGCAAGGCGCCGAACAGCGCGCGACCGATGCGCTCCTGGCCTGCGCCGCGCAAACCGACCAAGCCGACAATTTCGCCCTCGCCGACGTCGAAGCTCACAGGTCCAGCGCTCTCGACGCAAAGGTCGCGCGCTTCCACCCGCGCGGCGCTCTTCTTGACGACGGGCGCGCCCTCGTAGCGATCGAGCGCCTTGCCGACGATCAGGGAGACGAGCTCCTCGGCGTTGGTGTCGGCGACCTTTCGCTCGCCGACCAGCGCGCCGTCGCGCAGAACCGCAATCCGGTCGGCGATCTCGAAGACTTCGTCGAGGCGATGCGAGACATAGATCATGCCGACGCCGCGCGACCTCAGCGGCCGCAAGGCGTCGAAAAGCCTATGGACTTCATCGGCGGGCAAAGAAGCGGACGGTTCGTCGAGCACGAGCACGTCGGCTTCGACGCTGAGCGCGCGGGCGATCGCGACAAGCGACTTTTCGGTGCGCGTCAGATCGCGTACGCGCGTCGTCGGATCGAGGCGGCAATCGATTTGCGCGAGCGCGCGCTCGGTCGCGCGTTCGACGGCGCGCCAGTCGACGACGCCGTATTTTCGCGGATAGCCTGTCGCCAGGCCGATATTCTCGGCGATCGTCATCCATTCGATGAGGCCGAGATCTTGATGGATGAAGGCGACCGGTTGGCGCTCGCCGAATTTTGGCGGACGATGGCGGTAGACGCCGCCGCGATACCGAATTTCGCCGCGGGTCGGCTCGAATATTCCCGCGAGAATCTTGATCAGCGTCGATTTGCCGGCCCCATTCTCGCCGAGCAGCGCGAGGATTTCGCCGGCCGCGAGATCGAAAGAAACGCCGCGCAGCGCGACGACGCCGCCGAAAGTCTTGGCGACGTCGCGAAAGCCGATCAGAACCTCGGGCTTGGCGCTGGTCTCGGCGGACATGTCCCTCCCCGTTCGCCGCGGCGACGATCTTCTCGTTTCGCTTGATGTTATCGATAACAAGCCGCGTTGGCAAGCGTTTTATTTCGAAGCGCTCGTCCTTAGTTTGTCGGTCCGAGGCGCGGCCCGTCGAATTGGCGCATCAACGCGGCGTTGTCGTCGCCGCCCTGCCCGCCCGCGACGAAGGCGCGATGAATTTCTGCGACGATGGCGGTGACGGGAAGCGGGGTTCGCGTCGCTCGGGCCAGCGCCTGCACGCCGTCGAGATCCTTGACCATATTGTCGAGCCGGCCGGTCGGCGAATAGTCGCGCCGCGCCATTTTCGCGCCGAACTCCTGCAGAATGCGGCTGTCGGCGCGCCCGCCCGCGAGCGCCGCGGGAATGCGATCGGCCGCCACGCCGCCGCGCTCGGCAAGCGCAACCGCCTCCGCGACAGCCTGAAATTGTATCGCGCAAAGCACTTGATTGACGAGCTTGGTCGTCTGCCCGGCGCCGACGTCGCCCATCAGCGTGTAATTGCTCGCGAGCTTCGTCATGATGACGCGAGCCCTTTCGAAGTCGCGCTCCGCCCCGCCGGCCATCACGGCGAGACGGCCCGCCAAGGCGCCAGGCGCGCCGCCGGAGAGCGGACAATCGAGCCAAGCCATGCCGGTCGTCTCGAGCAATCGGCGCGCTAGAGCGCGCGTCGATTCCGGATCGATCGAAGACATGTCGATTAGGAGTTTTTCCGGGGAAGCGGCGACGGCGACGCCGTCCGCGCCAAAGACCACTCGCTCGACGATGGTCGCGGAATTGAGGCTCGTGATGACGAAGGCCGAATCGCGCGCCGCATCTGCCGGCGAAGCGGCCGCGCGCGCGCCTCTGGCCGCGACCGCTGCGACTTTCGTCACGTCGAGATCGAATACAGCGATACGGCAACCGGTCTCGACGAGACGCGTCGCGATCGCCGCTCCCATGACGCCGACGCCAATCACGGCGACAGCGGGCGATTCAGTCATTGGCGCATCCTCTCACGCAAGCGAAGATCGAGATCAGACATTGATTGGATGAGATTGCAATCGCTTCGGCCAACCGGCGCCCGACCACCATCTCGTCGGCGCCGGAAACGCCCATGACGATGATCGTGTTCATCTCAGAGGGACGATGTGACGCCGCCATCGACATAGAGGACATGTCCGTTGACGAAACTAGCCGCATCGGAGGCAAGGAAGATCGCGGCGCCGACCAACTCGTCGACCTCGCCCCATCGTCCGAGCGGCGTGCGGCCCGCGAGCCAGGCGGAGAATTTTTCGTCTTCGACCAGCGCTTTGTTGAGTTCGGTACGAAAATAGCCGGGGCCGATCGCGTTCACGCAGAGGCCGTATTTGCCCCAATCCGTGGCCATGCCTTTGGTCAGCATTTTCACCGCGCCCTTCGAGGCCGTGTAAGGCGCGATGCTCGGCCGGGCGAGTTCGCTCTGCACCGAGCAAATGTTGATGATGCGGCCGCGCTTGCGCGGAATCATGAAGCGCGCGACAGCTTGGCCGACGAGAAAGACGCTGTCGAGATTGGCGGTGATCAATTCCCGCCAGGTCTCGAGCGGATAGTCCTCCAGCGGCGTGCGGCGCTGAATGCCGGCGTTGTTGACAAGAATATCGATCGGCCCGATCTCGGCTTCGATGCGCGCGACCGACTTGCGAACCGCGTCGGGATTCGTCACGTCGAACGTCGCGCCATGGGCGAGGCCGCCGCCGGCCTTTATGGCCGCGACGACCGCATCGACCTTGTCCGCCGTCCGTCCGTTGATGACGACCTGCGCGCCGGCTTCGGCCAGTCCTCGCGCCAGCGCTTCGCCGATGCCGGCCGACGAGCCGGTCACCAAGGCGATCCGGCTGGAAAGTCCAAATAGCCGGTCGATCAGCGCGCCCACTTTCGCTCCTCCCGTCGCCGCGTAACGTCTGTCTTGCGGACCGGCGCTAGTGATGTTATCGATAACACGTCGCGAGTCAAGTGAGCCCCGAAGTCATGTCCAAGCCCGAAATTCTGATGATCGGCGCCTATCCTGAATGGGACATGCGGCCTCTAGCCGACGACTATGAAATCCATCGCCTGTGGGAGGCCGCCGACCGCAACGCTTTCCTCGAAACAGTCGCGCCGAACATTCGCGCCGTCGCCACGCGCGGCGAACTCGGCGCCCAGGCGGCGCTGATCGATCGACTGCCGCGCCTCGAGATCATCGCCTGCTATGGCGTCGGCGTCGACGCCATCGATCTGGCTCGCGCCAAGGCGCGCGGGGTGCGCGTCACCAATACGCCGGACGTGTTGACCGAAGACGTGGCCGACATGGCGATGGCGCTGACGCTCGCGACATTGCGAAAAGTGCCGCAGGGCGACGCCTATGTGCGCTCCGGCGCCTGGGCCAAGGCCAACATGCCCTTGGCCACGAGCCTTGGCGGAAAGACCATCGGCCTCCTCGGCTTCGGCCGGATCGGCCGCGCCGTGGCGCGCCGCGCCAAAGGATTCGGCGTGAGGATCGTCTATTGCGACGTTGCTCCGGCGGCGGACGCCGAAGGCGCTTACTACCCGGACGCCGTCGCGCTGGCGCGAGCGAGCGACGTGCTGATCGCGACTGTTTCCGGCGGCGAGGCGACGCGCAATCTGGTGAACGCGAAAGTGTTCGAAGCGTTGGGCCCATCCGGCGTCTTCATCAATGTGGCGCGAGGATCGATCGTCGACGAAGACGCGCTCATCGAAGCGCTCCGCCGAGGCGTAATCGCGGGCGCGGGCCTCGACGTGTTCTGGAACGAGCCCAATATCGATCCGCGTCTGCTCGTCTTCGAGAGCGTCGTCGTTCAGCCGCATCAATCGAGCGGCACGGTCGAAACGCGCAAGGCGATGGGCAAGCTCGTGCGCGACAATCTCGCCGCTCATTTCGCAGGGCGCCCGTTGCTGACGCCCGTCGTCTGAAGGAGCCCCCAAATGCGCGCCGTCGTCGCACACGCCGCTCGCGACATTCGCATCGAAGAGATGGACGAGGAAGCGCTCGGCGACAGGGACGTCCGCGTGCGGATCGCCTTTGGCGGCATTTGCGGCTCGGACTTGCATTACTTCAACCATGGCGGCTTCGGCCAAGTGCGCTTGCGGGAACCCATGGTGCTCGGCCATGAGATCGCCGGCGTCGTCGAGGGCGTCGGCCGCCTGGTCGAGCGCGTCGCGATCGGCGCGCGCGTCGCGGTCAGCCCGAGCCGTCCTTGCAACCACTGCCGATATTGCCTCGAGGGGCGGCAGAACCAATGTTTGGACATGCGCTTCTATGGCAGCGCCATGCGCTTTCCTCATGTGCAAGGCGCCTTCCGCGAAGTCCTCGTCTGTCATGAGGAGCAGGCGCATGTCGTCGGCGACAACGTCTCGCTCGGAGAGGCGGCAATGGCCGAGCCGCTGGCCGTATGCCTCCATGCGGCGCGGCGCGCCGGGCCGCTGCTCGGCAAGCGGGTGCTCGTCACCGGCGCCGGTCCCATCGGCTCTCTCGCGGTGATCGCCGCCCGTCGCGCCGGCGCCGCCGAAATCGTCGTCACCGACATCGCCGATGGCGCGCTCGGTTTTGCGCGCAAGGTCGGCGCCGATCGCGTCGTCAACACGGCGTCCGAGCCGGACGCGCTATCCGCCTATGCGCCGGACAAGGGCTATTTCGACGCGCTCTTCGAGGCTTCTGGGGCGGCGGCCGCGCTGCGCGGCGCAATCGAGGTCATGCGCCCCGGCGGCGTACTCGTGCAACTCGGGCTCGGCGGCGAGATGGCGCTGCCGATGAATGTCGTCGTGGCGAAGGAATTGGAAATACGCGGGACTTTCCGTTTCCACGAGGAATTCGCCATGGCGGCGGCTCTGATCAGCAAGCAGCTCGTGGACGTCAAGTCGCTCATTTCGGCCACCCTGCCCTTCACCCGCGCGAGCGAAGCCTTCGAATTGGCCGGCGACCGCTCCCGCTCGATGAAAGTGCAATTGGCGTTCTGAGCTCGCCTAGACCGTCTCGCGCGCGACGACTTCGAACGGCATGACGACTGTCTCTGGCGGAAGAACCTCGCCGCTCTTCTTCGCCTCGAGCGCGCTCAGAACGATCTCGGCCGCGCGACGGCCGATGCCTTGGCAATCGACGGCGATGGTCGTGAGGCGCGGATGACAGCAGCGCGCCACCTCGAAATCGCCGAAGCCGGCGATCGCCAATCGTTGCGGGACAGCGACGCCGCGCCGCTGGCACTCCATCAGCACGCCGAAGGCCGAAAGGTCGGAGACGCAGAGGATGGCGTCGACCTCCGGCCACTGCTTCAACATCAAGTCGAGCGCTTCGCCGCCCTGGCTCATCGTCACGGGCGGCTTGCCGAAGGTCACGACGCGACTGCGCGAGAGGCCAAGCTCGCGAACCGCGCGGGCATAGCCGGCGCGGCGCTCCGAGCCGCGCGTATCGAGGTTGGTCGCGCCGCCGATGAAACCGATATTTCGCCGGCCGCGCTCGTAAAGATAATGCACCATCGCCGCGCCCGCCGCCTCGTTCGAAAAGCCGACGACGTGATCGAGCGGCGCTTTCGGCAAGTCCCAAGTCTCGACGATCGGAATGCCGGCTTTCGCCAACATTTGCCGAGCCGCCGGCGTATGCACGCCGCCGGTCAGGACGATCGCTTCGGGGCGCCGCTGCAACAGCGCGCTGATCAGGTCCTCTTCGCGAGACAGGGAATATTCGGTGTCGCCGAGCAGCAATTGGAGACCGGCGGGGCCGAAGGCCTCCTCCATGCCGCGGACCGTATCGGCGAAGTTCGAGTTGTTCAGCGACGGCACCAGGGCCGCGACAAAGCCCGAGCGTCGGCTTGCAAACATGCGCGCGGTCGCGTCGGGCACATAGCCGATGCGGCTGACGATATCGAGGATGCGCGCGCGGGTTTCGGGCGAGATCGAGGCGTCGCTTTTGAGAGCCCGCGAAACTGTCATCGCAGACACGCCGGCGAGTTCGGCAATTTTCTGCATCGTCAACGCGCCAGCCTGCCCCTCCTCAGCGCGTTTCATGGCTTTGGCCTTTGGCGCACGCGGGCGCTTTTGAGCCGTTTCCAAATCTTTTGCTCGCCGGCGCTTCATACCCGCCCCATGATGGGATCGTTAACACAGCTTCGCGAAAATAAGAAAATTCGTTGACCGCACGAGGCTAACCGCAAGCTATCGTTGATCCCAGCGCCAACCCGCCGCATGCGTATTGAGGTAGATCGCATAGAGCGACGTCTGCGCGGTGATGTACAGGCGATTGCGATGGCGGCCGCCGAAACACAGATTGGAGACAATCTCCGGGATCGGAATGCGGCCGATCAATGCGCCGTCGGGCGCGTAGGCGCGAACCGAATCGGCGCTCGAGGTCCAGAGATTGCCGCGCCAATCGACGCGAAAACCATCGAAGAAGCCGGCGTCGCTGACCGCAAAGACGCGGTCGTAGCGAAGCGAGCCATCGGGCCCCACATTATAGGCATGAATGGCGCGCGGATGGTCCTGTACATGAGTCTCGCCGGTATCGGCGATATAGAGAACGCGTTCGTCGGGCGAGAAGGCGAGACCGTTCGGCCGCACGCGGTCCTTGGCGGCGGCGGTCAGGCGGCCTGTCGCCGGTTCGAAGCGATAGACATAGCAACCGCCGACTTCCGGTTCGGCGAGAGCGCCTTCGTAAAATCCGTCGATGCCGTAGGTCGGGTCAGAAAACCAGATCGAGCCGTCCGATTTGACGACGACGTCATTGGGCGAATTCAGCCGCCGGCCTTCGAACCGGTCGGCGAGAGCGATCCACCGCCCATCGTGCTCCAAACGGGACACCCGCCGCGCGCCGTGTTCGCAGGCGACGATGCGGCCATCGCCGTCCAAGGCGTGCCCATTCTGATAGCCGCACGGCGTTTCGAAAACGCTGACCGCCCCGCCCTTCTCGTCATAGCGCAGCACACGATCGTTCGGGATATCGGACCACAGTACGTGTTTGGCGGCGGGCGCGTAAACGGGCCCCTCGGCCCATCGGCAGCCCGCCCAAAGCCGTTCAAGCTTGGCGTGCCCAATGATGAGCGCTTTGAAACGTGGGTCAAGAATCTCGAAATCGCTCATCTCGCCATTCCATTGGCGCTGCTCGAGGCCTTTCGCGCCGCGCGCTCGCAGCGAGGAAGAATCGCGTTGCTCAGCGAGGCGGGACACAGGCGCCGAGGCGTTTGAACAAGACGAACCCTCGCAACGCTGAAGCGGGCGTATGTTATCGATAACACACCAGTCTTACGCGTGTCGAGCCGATTGATTGAAGGCCGGCTTTCAAGCGGTCGTTTCCGAGACGTCGGCCGCGAATTCCTTCCCGGTCAGCGAGAGCCGATGCAGGCTGCGTGTGAACTGGTGGATGCGCCGATCATCAGGCAGCGGCCCCTTCACGACGATGGGCGCGCCTTCTGGCCGCGACAAGCCTCCGGGTACTGCGCCCTTAGCGGGGTAGCGCGGGCGGAGCAAGCCGCTCGCGAAGCGCGCTCTCCATAGCGCCGTTGCGAGCGAGCGGCTTGCGGCGGTCATTGGCGGCTCCCCGGTAAGGCCGGCCGCCAATCTGGCGAGGAGCAAGCTTTCCTCGCGAAAATCGCCCGCATCGAAAAAAAAACCGCTTGCAATGTTTACTGGTTGTGCGTTACTAAACTAAACAAAGAAGTAAACATGCTGGCGGTGGGGGAGGAAATGCCGAGACGCCTTTTATTGGACGGTATGCCGCCGCGAGGCGGCGTCGCGATCCCCGGCTCGGAAACGCCGCTCGTTTCGCCGGCGGAAAATAAAACGGCTCGAGCGATCGGGGCGGGGCGATGACCCATTTCGTCAATCATCGCGAAGCCATTGTCACGGAGGCGGTCGACGGGCTTCTCGCCACGTCGCCGCCTGGCGCATTGGCCCGGCTGGGCGGCTTTCCCACTATCAAAGTGATCGTACGAGCGGATTGGAGCCGTACGAAAGTGGCTCTGATATCCGGAGGCGGTTCGGGTCACGAGCCGGCGCATGCTGGCTTTGTCGGCCGCGGCGCGCTCACAGCGGCGGTGTGCGGCGAGATATTCGCTTCTCCGAGCGTCGAGGCGGTCTATACCGCGATCCGCCACGTGACCGGACCATCCGGATGCCTGCTGATCGTCAAGAATTACGCCGGCGACCGCCTGAATTTCGGCCTCGCCGCCGAGCGGGCGCGCGCCGAAGGGTACAAAGTCGAGGTCGTGATCGTCGCCGACGACGTGGCGCTGGAGAATCTCGCCTCGCCGCGAGGCATAGCCGGGACGCTCTTCGTTCACAAGATTGCGGGCGGGTTCGCCGAAGCCGGCGCGAGCCTTGACCAAGTCGCCGCGGTCGCGCGCCGAGTCGCCGGCGCCGTGAAGAGCCTCGGCGTGGCGACGACCGCCTGCACCATCCCTGGCCAGCCGCCCCACGCGCGGCTCGAGCCCGGCCAAGCCGAATTGGGACTTGGCATCCACGGCGAAAGAGGCGTCGAGCGCATCGAGCTTTCGTCCGCGAGCGCCCTGGCCGAATTGATGAGCGAAAGGTTGAGCCGAGCGATCCCCCAGGCCGGCGCGCTGGCGCTCCTCATCAACAATCTCGGCGGCGCGCCGGACCTCGAACTGGCGGTCTTTTCTCGGGCCGTTCTGGAAACCGCGCTCGGCCAGCGCGCCAAATGGGTGCTCGGGCCGGCGCGGCTCATGACGTCGCTCGACATGAAGGGCGTATCCCTTTCCGCGCTGCCGATCGATGACGCGCTCGTCGCAGCGTTGACGGCGCCTTGCGAGGCCCCGGCTTGGCCCGGAGCCCGGCCGGTGGGGCCGATCGCGATCTATCCGGTCGAGCGCCAAGGCGGTCGGGCTGCGCCGGCGGCTAGCGACGATCCTGAGAGGCGAGCGCTCCTGACCGCGATCTGCGAAGCCTTGCTGAGTCAGGAGCAAGAGCTCAACGAACTCGATGCGCGCGTCGGCGACGGCGACACGGGCACGACTTTCGCAATTGCCGCGCGCGCCATCCTCTCCGCGCTCGACGATCTGCCGCTCGGCGAACCTTCCGAATTGCTGGCGGCGCTCTCCGATCGCCTTTCTGCGGCGATGGGCGGCACGAGCGGCGCGCTTCTGTCGATTTTCGCAGCGTCGGCCGGTCACGCCTTGGCGCAAGGAGAATCCTGGCGCCTGGCGTTGCGGGCGGGGATGGAGCGGATGCAGTTCTATGGCGGCGCGAAAGCGGGCGATCGCACCATGCTCGACGCATTGTCGCCAGCCATTCAGGCGCTCGACGAGGGCGGCGATCTCGCCGCCGCCGCGCAAGCCGCTCGCGCCGGGGCGCGCGCCACCGCCGCCATGGCCAGGGCGCATGCGGGCCGTTCGAGCTACCTCAATCCAAATGCGCTGACGGGCGTCGCCGATCCCGGAGCGACGGCGATCGCCGCTATGTTCGAGGCGGCCGCGGCCCGCACGCAGACACGAGGGCGATTGGCGGCGCTTCCGTCGGGCGAATCCGAGAGCCTGCGCTCGCAAACCTGACGCCGTTCGACGGCGACGATATCGGGAGAGGAGAGTTGCGATGGGGCGCGGAAAGGCGAATTTCGCCTCGCGTGTTTATACGGGCGAGAGTGACTAAACATCGCGCAGGCGCGGAGAGGATCCGACCGCAACGAGGAAACGCTTTTTCAGAACCGCATGCGACCAAGGTCGCCTGGGCTGGGCGCGTTTCGAGTGGCGTCTTGCCGTGAGCCGGTGAACTCGAAGGAGGAGGGAAACATGAAAGCAACCATGAAGACATCGTTGATGACGGCGGCGCTGATCGGCGCCGGCGTCGCGGCCGCCGCGCCGCTGAACAGCGCCTACGCGGAAGGAAAATCGCTCACCATGTGCTGGGCGGCGTGGGACCCGGCCAACGCGCTGGTCGAGCTCGACAAGGATTTCACCAAGCAGACCGGCGTCGAGATGAAATACGAGTTCGTTCCCTGGACGAGCTACGCCGATCACTTCATCAATTTGCTCAACTCGCACAGCAGCGAGTGCGATCTGATCATTGGCGACAGCCAGTGGATCGGCGGCGCCGCCGAGAACAAATGGTACGTCAAGCTGAACGAGTTTTTCGAGAAAAACAATATTTCGATGAATACGTTCATTCCAGCCACGGTGGTCGGCTATTCGGAATGGCCGAAGAACACGCCGAATTACTGGGCCCTGCCGGGAATGGCCGATGCGGTCGGCTGGACCTATCGCAAGGATTGGTTCGCGCGCCCGGACCTGCGCGCCGAATTCAAGAAGGAATACAATCGCGAGATCGCGCCGCCGGAAACTTGGGACGAGCTGCTCCAGGTCGCCAAGTTCTTTACCGGGAAAGAAATCGACGGCAAGAAGGTTTACGGGGCCTACATCTTTACGGAGCGAGGCTCCGAAGGCATCACGATGGGCGCGACCAATGCAATGTACGATTACGGATTCGAGTACGACGACCCCAAGAATCCTTATCACATGGAGGGCTTCGTCAACTCGGCCGGAGCGGTGAAGGGACTTGAGGTTTACAAGGAGCTTTACAAGTGCTGCCAGCCGCCAGGGCTTTCCAACGCCTACATGCAGGAAGGCCTCGACGCGTTCAAGTCCGGCGAGGTGGCCATGCAGATGAACTGGTACGCCTTCTTTCCCGGTCTCTACAAGGACCCCAATGTCGGCGGCGACAAGATCGGATTCTTCGCCAATCCGAAGGGGCCGTATGGGCAGTTTACCCAGCTCGGCGGTCAGGGTCTGTCGGTGGTGGCCTATTCCCACAACATCCCCGAGGCGCTCGATTACGTGAAATGGTTCGCCCAGCCGAACGTGCAGCAGAAATGGACCGCGCTCGGCGGCGCGTCGGCTTCGAAGGCGGTCCTCCTGTCGGACGCCTATAAGGCGAGCGCGCCCTATGCGCCGTCCTTCGTCGCGAGCATGGGCTTCGTCAAAGACTTCTGGGCCGAGCCGCTTTACGTCCCGCTGCTGCTCGATATGCAGAAGCGGCTGCACGACTTCGTCGTCGCCGACAAGGGAACGGCGCAGCATGCCCTCGACCAGTTGGTCAAGGATTGGGTCAAGGTCTTCCTGCAAGAGGGCAAGAATCCGGCCTGACCCTGCGACGACGCGACGAGGCCGCTTCTTCGCCAGCCATCGCCCCGGCGCACGACATCGCCGGGGCGACCCGCCAACGCCAAGAGATTGCAATGACCGCAGCCGATGAACCCGGGACACTGGTCGAGCGCATCGCCGCGCAAACGCCGCCGCATGTCGCCGCCCGCGTCCGCGGACTGTCCGACCGAAGCATCGCGTGGCTGTTCATTGCGCCGACGATCCTCCTGTTGCTCGCGATCAACATCTTCCCGTTGGTATGGGCGATCCGGCTCTCGTTCACGAGCTTCATGTCGAACATGCCGATGCCGATGCGTTTCAACGGCATCGACAACTATATCGACATCCTCGCCGACGAGGACGTCTGGCAGCATTTCCAGGCGACGGCGCATTTCGTCGTCTCGACCATCGCGCTCCAGGTCGTCATCGGATTGGGCCTGGCGCTGCTCATCAATCGACAATTCCGCGGTCACAGCTTCTGGACGACGGTCATTCTGTTGCCCATGATGCTGTCGCCGGCTGTCGTCGGAAATTTCTGGACGCTTCTGTTCCAGCCGCAGATCGGGCCGTTCAACTATCTCATCAGCTTCTTCACCGGCGCGCCGCCGAGCTCGTTCACCATGATCGGCGACGTCCGCCTGGCGCCGTGGACGATCGTCCTGGTCAACACGTGGATGTGGACGCCCTACGTGATGCTGATCTGTCTGGCCGGACTGCGCTCGATACCCGATTACATCTATGAAGCCGCGGAAGTGGACCGGGCGTCGCCCTGGCGGCAGTTCTGGGCGATCACGTTGCCGATGGTGCTGCCGTTCCTGATGCTGGCCGTGCTCTTCCAGGCCATCCAAGCCTTCGAAATGTTCGATCTGGTGAATCTGTTGACCTCGGGCGGCCCCGGCTCGGTGACGGAGCTGGTTTCGATCACGCTCAAGCGCTCCGCCTTCGAGAAATGGGAAACCGGCTATTCCTCCGCGCTTGCGGTCATCCTGTTCGTCACCGTCTTCGGCGCCGCCAATATCTATGTCAAGGCTCTCAATCGGGTTAAGCAGCGATGAGCGCAACCACAGCCCATTCAATCGTCGAAGCCTCGCCGCGCGCCAAGACCGTCGCCGGCGCGATCGTGATCCTCTACGCCCTGATCACGATCCTGCCCTTGCTGTGGATCTGCGCCACCGCTTTCAAGTCCCAGTCGGACGCAATCTCATACCCGCCGAAGCTGTTGTTCACGCCGACGCTGGAAGGCTTCGTCGACCTCTTCACGGTTCAGACGCGGCAGCCGCCCGACTTCATCGCCAAGCTGCCCCCGGCCAAAAGCTGGTACGAAAAATTGGCGCGCGAGCGGGGAATGGTGATCGCCGGGCCGTCGCCGGTGGTCGGGCGTTTCGTCAATTCGCTGATTGTCGGCTTCGGCTCGACCATTCTCGCGACCTTGCTGGGAACGCTCGCCGCTTATGGCTTTTCGCGCTTCCGAGTGCCCCTCGCCGATGATCTTCTTTTCTTCATCCTGTCGACGCGGATGATGCCGCCGATCGCGGTCGCGGTCCCGATCTATCTCATGTACCGCTGGCTCAATCTCTACGACACTCAAATCGGCCTGATTCTGCTCTATTCGGCGGTCAATGTGTCGCTGGCGGTCTGGCTGCTCAAGGGCTTCATCGACGAGATCCCGCGCGAATACGAGGAGGCGGCGCTCGTCGACGGCTATACGAGGTTGCAGGCCTTCCGGAAGGTCGTGCTGCCTCAGGCCGCAACCGGCATCGCCGCGACTGCGATCTTCTGCCTCATCTTCTCGTGGAACGAATACGCCTTCGCGCTCCTGCTGACGAGCGCCAACGCTCAGACCATGCCGCCCTTCATTCCATTCATCATCGGCGAAGGCGGCCAGAACTGGCCCGCCGTCGCCGCCGCGACGACCCTGTTCCTGACCCCGATCGTTTTTGTCACGATCCTTTTGCGCAAGCATCTTTTGCGCGGGATCACATTTGGAGCGGTGCGCCGATGAAACAACCGGTGAAGCGATCGGCGCCGTCTCTGCCGCCCTTGCGCCGTTTGTTTCGGCGCGGCCCCTGGGAGAATCTCGCGACCGCCTTTATCGCGGTCGGGGTCGTGATGCTCTGCCAGCCGTTCCTGATGACGCTCTACAGCTATTCGTTCATCACCATTCTGACCGGCGTGGCGCTGTTCACGATCGTGACGAAATTCCCCAAGTGAGGTCGCGATGGCCAAGATCACAGTCGAAGCGCTTCACAAATCGTTCGGCGATTTTGTCGCCGTGAAGAGCTCCTCCTTCACGATCGAAGACGGAGAGTTCTTCTGCCTTCTCGGGCCCTCCGGTTGCGGCAAGACGACGACGCTCAGAATGATAGCCGGCTTGGAGTTGCCGACGTCGGGGCGGATATTTCTCGGCGAGCAGGACGTGACTTTCAAACGGGCTGCGCTGCGCGACATCGCCTTCGTGTTTCAATTCTTCGCCCTCTACCCTCACTTGAGCGTAAGGCAGAACATCGCTTTTCCGCTGAAGAGCCAAGGCATGCCTCGGAGCGAAATCCGCGAGCGGGTTGGCGAAGTGGCCAGAATTCTCCGCATCTCCCACTTGCTGGACAAACGGGCCTCGAGCCTCTCCTCCGGCGATCGACAACGCGTGGCGCTCGGCCGCGCGATCGTGCGCCGCCCGAAGGCCTTTCTCATGGACGAACCGTTGGGCGCGCTGGACGCCGAGATGCGTCATGTCATGACGGGCGAGCTGCGCGCGCTTCATGACCGGCTCGCCGCGACGTCGATCTATGTCACGCATGATCAGCTCGAGGCCATGTCGATGGCCGACAAGATCGCGGTGATGAATCGCGGGATCGTCGAGCAACTGGGCTCGCCGCGAGAGGTCTATGACCGGCCGTCGAGCCTTTTCGTGGCCGACTTCATCGGTTCGCCGCCGATGAATTTTCTGAGTCTGGGCGAGGGGATCGCCGAGGGGGCCGACAAGATCCGGCTCGCAAACGGCCATGTCGACGCGCCGCGGATTCTCGAGGGCGGCGTCCGCGAGGGAGACCTCGTTTTGGGGATTCGGCCTGAGCACTTGCAATTCGTCGACGAGGGCGCGTTACGGGGCGTCGTATTCGGCGTCGAATATCTGGGCTCGGCCCAAATCGTCACGTTGACGACGCCGCATGGCGTTGTGCGGGCCCGCGCGCCCGCCGACCGTCGAATAAGTGTCGGAGAGCGGCTCGGACTCGAGCTCAGAACCGACAGGCTATCCCTTTTCGAGAAGAGCACAGGACGGGCGCTCGCCCTGGCGCGAAATGGAGGAGCGGCGCATGGCTGACGTAAGCCTGGCGGCGGTGACGAAGCGTTTCGGCGACACGGTCGCGGTGGACGATCTGTCGCTCGACATCGCCGACGGCGCCTTCATGACGCTGCTCGGTCCGACCGGCGCAGGCAAAACGACCGCCTTGCGCCTTGTCGCGGGGCTCGAAAAGCCTGACGGCGGGCGGATCGTAATCGGCCGGCGGGACGTCACAAGCTTGCCGCCGGCGGCGCGCGACGTCGCCTTCGTCTTTCAGCAATATTCGCTCTATCCGCATCTTTCCGTCTTCGACAATCTGGCTTTCCCCCTGCGCGCGCCGGCGCGGCGCTTGCCTGAGAACGAGATCAAGGCCCGCGTGAGCGAGGTCGCGGCGCTGCTGCGCATCGACAGCAAGCTCGGCAATCGCGCCACCAAATTGTCCGGCGGCGAAATGCAACGCGTGGCGATCGGCCGCGCCCTTGTCCGCCGTCCCGCGATCTATCTGATGGACGAGCCGTTGTCGTCGCTCGATGCGAAACTGCGAGCCGATCTGCGGCTCGAGTTGAAGCGCATTCAGGCGGAGCTCGGCGCCACCCTGCTCTACGTCACGCACGATCAGGTCGAGGCCATGACCATGGCGACGACGATCGGCGTCATCGATGCGGGGCGCATCGTCCAAATCGGCTCGCCGCGCGAAATATATGAACGGCCGGCGAGCCTCTATGTTGCGGCGCGTCTTGGCCAGCCGTCGATCAACATCGTGCCGCGACATTTGTTGCCGGATATTCCCGCCCCGTCCGGCGCCGAGACAATCGGCGCCCGCGCCGAGACTCTTCGCGTTCAGAGGAATTCCGGCGAGGGCGCTCGAGGACGCGTGACCTGGATCGAACATCTCGGCGATCAGAACCATCTGCATATCGAACTCGATCGGCACGAGTTGGTCGCGCTCGTAAATCCGGACGCGGACTTCGCGGTCGGAGATCAGGTTGGCGTCGGCTTCGTCAACCCCTTATTCTTCGATCGAAACGGCGTCCGGCTGGTGCGATGAGGAGCGGCGCCTTGGCCTTGGAGGAGGCAATGACGTCGCCAGGCGGCGGAACGGGGTTGGACGCCGGTAGGACCAGAAAGCTGATTGCCGACGTGGCCAGGAGCGTCATCGACGCAGCAGACGAACTGACCGCGCTTGACGCGGCGATCGGCGACGGCGATCACGGCGAGAATATGAAGCGGGGATTTGAGGCGATTCTTGCCGACCTCGACGCCCTTTCCGCGATGCCGGCGCCCGAACTTTGCCGAGCCATAGGCGCGAAGCTTCTATCGACGGTCGGCGGCGCTTCGGGCGCGCTTTATGGCAGTTTCTTTCTGGCGCTCGCGAAAAGCTTGCCTGTCGAGCCTTCCCGCGCGTCGGCGGCGGCGGCTTTCGGCGACGCGGTCGACGCGGTGCGCGCCCGCGGCAAGAGCGATTTCGGCGAAAAGACGATGCTCGACGTGCTGATCCCCGTGCAACGGATTTTCGCAACGGGCGGCGACGTCGTGGCAATTCGCCAGGCGGCGCGGAAAGCGGCGGAAGCGACGATTCCCATTCTGGCGACGCGGGGACGCGCCTCCTTTCTTGGCGAGCGTTCGATCGGCCACATGGATCCCGGCGCCCGCTCGAGCGCGCTCATGATCGACGCGATCTGCGCCCAGTTCGGAGAAGAGTGATGGCCAAGGTCGGCATTGTCATCGTGTCGCATTCGCCAAAGGTCGCCGAAGGCGCCGCCGATATGGTTCGTCAGATGGTGGGCGAGGAGGTGCCGCTCGCATGGACTGGAGGCAATCCCGCCGGCGGCCTTGGCACGAGCTACGAAGCGATCAGCGAAGCCATTCGCAAGGCCTGGTCGGAAGCCGGCGTCGCCATCCTGGTCGATCTCGGCGGCGCGGAGACGAACAGCGAGATGGCGGTTGAAATGCTGCCCGCCGAGCGGCGCGCCAGAGTTGTCGTCTGTAACGCGCCGATCGTCGAAGGCGCGGTCATGGCGGCGACGGAATCTGCGGGCGGCAGCTCGCTCGAGCGGGTACGGGCGGTCGCCGAGGAACTTTCAGCGAATTAGCATGGACAAGACCACGACAATCAGCGTCGCCAAGGCCATAACGGAGACGCCCCAGCCAGAGAACGAGATTGCGAGAGGCGCCGTGGAGCTCGTGCATGCGGTGGGAATGCATGCGCGTCCCGCCGTGAAGTTGACCAAATTGGCGAAGCGGTTCAAGGCGCGGATCGCGGTGAGAGTGGCCGGCGCCGTCGATTGGATCGACGCCAAGAGCGTTGCAAAAGTGATGGCCATGCGCGCCGCCCAAGGCAGCGTCATCGAGTTCGAGGCGCAAGGCGCAGATGCTTCGGCCGCCGTCGAGGCCCTGACCACGCTGGTCGCGGCCGATTTCCCCGATACGGGCCGTTGACATGACCGTCCCGCTTGCGGGTCGAATCTTCAGGGGCAGGACCGCCTCGGCGGGCTTCGCGCGAGGACCGCTGGTGCGCGCGGATGGCGCGCCGCTCGGCCAGCGCGAGGCTGGCGCGGATGAAGCGGGCGCTTTACGGGCGGCGTTAGCGGCGGCGGATCGGCAATTGTCAAAGCTGGCGGCGGCGGCCGGCAAAGACGCCGCCGAAATCCTGGAGTTTCAGATTGCGCTCCTCGCCGACGACGCCTTGCTCGGACCGATATTCGCCGCAATCGCGCAAGGAGCCGCGGCGGACGCGGCCTGGGCGCAGGCGATGGCTGAGCAAATCGCGGACTATCGCGCAGCCGCGGACGAATATCTTCGCGCGCGCAGCGCCGACATAGCCGATCTGCGCGATCGGGTTTTGTCGGCGCTTTACGGCGGTGAAGCCAATCCAAAGACGGGACGAGCCGGCGCCGTGATATGCGCCGACGACTTGCCGCCCTCGCGGTTTCTGGAAATCGATTGGTCAGCCGGCGGTGGGCTCGCCCTGTCGCAGGGCAGCGCGACGAGCCACGTCGCCATGCTGGCTCGCGCGCGCGGCGTGCCGATGGTCGTTCAACTCGGAGAAGTCCCCGAACCCGCCGACGCCGCTCTGCTCGACGCCGACGAAGGGATTCTCGAGGTCGATCCGCCCGTCGCTCGCATCCAGGCCTTGGCGACGCGCCAGGAAAACCAGGTCCTCAGCCGAGCCGCCGATCTCGCCGCGCTTGAAAACCCGTCCATCTCCTTCAGAGGGGAGCCGGTGCGGCTCATGCTGAATATCCAAGGCCCCGCCGACCTGGACCATCCCGATGCGCGCTATGCGGACGGCGTCGGACTCATGCGGACCGAATTTCTCTTCGGCCGCGCCGACCTGCCCGATGAAGAAAAGCAGCGCTCGGTTTACGAACAAGTGTTGAACTGGGCCGGCGAAAGGCCTGTCGTGATCCGTACCGTCGACGCCGGCGGCGACAAGCCGGTTCGCGGCCTCACAGAAGCGCGCGAGGCCAATCCGTTTTTGGGCGTTCGCGGGCTGCGGCTGAGCCTCAAGCGGCCGGACATATTCGCCGTGCAGCTTCGAGCTTTGGCGCGCGCCGCCGCCCTCGGCAAGCTCAGGGTGATGTTTCCGATGGTCACTACGCCGGAGGAATTCAAGACGGCGCGGCGGCTCTTCGTTCAGGCGGTCGAAGAATTGAAGAGCGCGGGCGTTCGCGCCAGCCTACCGGAAATCGGCATCATGGTCGAAGTGCCGGCGGCCGCTTTGACGATCGAATCTTTTCCGGCCTCTTTCTTCTCGATCGGCTCGAATGATCTGACGCAATATGTGACGGCCTGCGACCGGACCAACGGCGCGCTTGCGTCATTGGCCGATCCGCTCAATCCGGGCGTTCTCGAACTCATCCGGCGCGTCGCCGAGCATGGCCGGAAGCTTGGCGTCAGCGTCAGCCTATGCGGCGATATTGCCGGCGAGCCGCGCTATCTTGAAACGCTCTTGCGCTGCGGCCTGCTCGAGTTTTCGATGAGCCCGCCCGCGCTCGCGGCAGTCAAGCGCGCGCTCGCCGCGTTGAGTCGAAAGTCGGATCATGTCTGAACCATCCGCCGACAGGCCCGATGAAAAAGAAGCGGTCGCCGCCTATAAGAGCCTGTTCAAGGCCGTTCTTGAAAGCCGCCCGTCGGGCATGCGCCTCCGCCTGGCGCACGCCATGGGCAAGAACCGAAGCTTTGTCAGCCAAATCTCCAATCCCAGCTACCACACGCCGATACCGGCGCAGCATCTCAACACGATTTTTGAAGTCTGCCATTTCTCGCCCGCCGAGAAAGCGGCCTTTCTCAAAGCGTACGGTCGGGCGCATCCGAATCGGGCCGACGGGCTTGGCGGCGCACGGCCTGAGCGGGCGGTGATCCTCCATGTGCCCGATCTCGGCAGCGCGAAGCGGAACCGCCGGCTCGACGCTTTCCTTCATGAAATTGCGCGCAGCCTCGGCGCTCTCATCCGTGAGGATAAGTAGAGGCGATGAAGAAACTCATCAATTCGCCGGAACGCCTGCTTGCCGAAAGTCTCGACGGATTTGCGGCGGCGCATTCCGATATCGTCGTCCTCGGCTCGGGACGAAAATTCATCAGGCGACGCGAGCTCACGCCGGGAAAAGTCGCCCTCGTCTCGGGCGGCGGCAGCGGCCATGAGCCGCTCCACAACGGCTTTGTCGGCTATGGCATGCTTGACGCAGCCTGTCCTGGCCAAATCTTTACCTCGCCGACGCCGGACCAGGTGATCGAGGCGACAAACGCCGTGGCGGGCGAAGCCGGCGTTCTCTTTATCGTCAAGAACTATGCCGGCGACCGGATGAATTTCGAAATCGCGGCGGAACTGGCTCAATGCCGCACGGCGACGACGATTGTCGATGACGATGTCGCTGTCGAAAATTCTTCTCGCGGCGCCGGTCGGCGCGGCGTCGCCGGCACGCTGATCATCGAGAAGGTCGTCGGCGCCGCGGCCGAAAGAGGCGCGGACCTCAATGACTGCGCCGCAATCGGCCAGCGCGTGAACGCCGCGACGCGCACGATGGGCGTCGCCTTGACGAGTTGCACTGTCCCCGCGATCGGCAAACCGACCTTCGACCTCGAAGCTGATGAAATGGAGCTTGGCGTCGGCATTCACGGCGAGCCCGGCCGAAAACGCGTGAAACTGGCGCAGGCGGACTCCATTGTCGAAGAACTACTGACGCCGATTCTGAACGATCTGCCGAATCCCGCGCCGACGGACCTTCTGCTCCTCGTCAACGGCTTCGGCGGCACCCCCGTCTCCGAACTCTATCTTACGTATGACGTCGCGCGCCGCCGGCTGGAGCGGCGCGGGCTTCGTGTCGCCCGTTCGTTGGTCGGAAGCTTCGTCACCTCGTTGGAAATGGCCGGCTGCTCCATCACTGTCAGCCTGCTCGATCCTGAAACGACGGATCTATGGGATCACCCCGTCCGCACAGCGGCGCTCCGTTGGTGAGCTAGGGTCCGATCGAACGAAGGCGTCGCCAGGCTTCCTTGTCGGGAGTCCAACGCCTAGGTCAGCTTCTTCCAAGCCTGCGCTTCCGCCGCCTGAGCGAAAGCGGCCGGCGCCCAATTTTCGGCGAGGGCCTGCTTCATCAACGCTTGTTGCGTCTGCGGCGCAAGGCCGCCGAGCGGCGGATCGCGGTCAAGATTGGTGGGGAAGGAATAACCCTCGGCGCATGCGGCGATAGCGTTCGCGGCTTCCGCCTGTCCAATTCTTGTTTCGGCCAGCATTCGCCGGAGAGCCGGATAGAGCGCCAGACTCATTTTCAACCGATCCACGCTCTCCATTGCACGGCCATAGGCGGACGAGACCTGCAAGAGATTGGCGATGCGGCGTATGTCTTTGGTGCGGTTCGTTCCGGCGGCGTGGAAGAGCGCCGGATTGAAGAAAGCGGCGTCGCCCTTGGCGAGCGGCAATTGTACGTGGCGCTTGGCGAAATAATCTTTGAACTCGGCCCGGCCGGTCGCGAGGTAGCCGGGCAGATAGGCCTGGGAATAGGGAAGATACAAGGTCGGCCCGGACTCGATCGGCATGTCGCAATGGGCGACCGCGCCTTGCAGCGTCAGCATGGGCGAAAGTCGGTGGACATGCGCCGGATAGCGCTCGATCGTCTTGGCCGTCTGAAAGCCGAGATGATAGTCGCGATGAGCCGATTGCGCCGCGCCGCCCGGGTTGACGACATTGAGTTGCGAAGTGATTTGATAGGCCGGGCCGAGCCAGGCTTCGCTGATCAGCGCGATGATGTCGTTCGAATAATAGGCGGCGAACGTCTCGGGATCGCGCAAACAGAGCTTCTCCAGCGCGTTCCAGATGCGGTCGTTCGCTCCCGGCTTGGCGAAATGGTCGCCGCCGCCGGTATTCGTCCTGCGCTGCTCCTCCATGATGGACCAGTAATGCCTGTTCGAGGCGTCGATCGAGGCGTGGTCTTCGAAAGCGCCGCGGAATACGAGGACGCCCGGCCCGTCGGTCATCGCCTCGACCCATTCGGCGAAAAGCTCCTTGCGCGTGTCGGGCGACGCCGCGGCTCTCCGCACCGTCGCCGAGTCGTAGATCAAAACGTTCGACTCGACCTCGGCGGCGTAAGGATAGTCCGCCGGATCCGTTGTCCGCTCGACCAGCTGGCGAAAGTCTTCGAGATCGCAGGCCGCCTCTTCGAGCCAGACCCGATTGCCGCGGATCGTTCGGGAATTGTCGGTCTTCATGGGCGTCGCTCCGGTGGAATTTCGATATCTGCGGCAGTATAGAGCGGGGCGCCGCAGGAACATTGCGCAAATCTCAAAAATCCATCAGACGCTAATGTCGCATCCTTTCTTGATCAAGGAAATCGCGCTGCAAGCCGGCCTCAGCGAGGCAACGGTCGATCGCGTGCTCAACAAGCGCCCAGGTGTGCGCCGTCACACGATCCAGCGGGTCCGTCAGGCGATCCGCGAACTGGGAGGGCCAGAGCCAACAATCCGCCATGGCCGGCCGGAAGTTCGTTATCGACGTCATGATGCAGGCGCCGGACCGCTTCTCGGAGGCCGTGCGGCTTGCGCTCGAAGCCGAGATGCCGGGGTTGCAGCCAGCGGTGTTTCGCGCGCGCTATCATTTCAGCGAAGTTGCGCAAGCCAGCACGCTGGCCGCCGTCATGGAGACGCGCCTGCCGCGTCTTCATCGATCATGACCTCGACGCCAATAATTGCGCGCTTTTGGCGAAGCCGAGAATATCAGCCGCGCCGCATCACGATTTGCGCGCCGACATGCGCTCGGCCTGCCAGCACATCATGCATGCGCATCGCGTATTGCCGAAGCCTCCTTTGACATCGTCGCATATTCAAATCGTCACGCCTTACAATGCGCCGTAAGACGCAATTTCGTCCCATCCATGACTGAGAGTCGGCGACGGGGCGCCTACCCCAAAATAAACTCGCTTAGAACGGCTCCGTCGAACAAAGTACGTCGCGGGCAGGACGGCGAAAGCGCCGACCCTGAGCAGCATTTTGCTCAACGGCGGCCAGCCTCCCTAGACCAGCGGATCGCCACAACCAGCCGGCGGGCGGCTAGGCTGCGAGCAATGTCGGCGAACTGAAGCTCGCCTCCGCTCCCGATCGGCGCATCTTCAAATAGATGATTGGCGCCTCCAAATACTCCGCCCACCACAGCGCGGCCTGCATCGCGTCCCGCGGATCGCCGAAACCGTTCGGCGACGCGCGCGGTTCGACCGACCGTCCATTCGCCCTTCCCGTCAGGAAGTACCGATCGTCCCGTTTTTCGATAACCACCCAATCGTCGCCCCGGGGCGAATGGCGATCCAGGCTACGAAACTCGACCATCGCTGTCGCGCCTCTATTTGTCGAGAAGATCGCGCGGGTTCAGAACTCAAGGCCCCCGGAATCGCCCGAACAACTCGTCGAATTTCTCGGCGGCGTGACGCAGGATGTCGCTCGCCGGCGGATCGAATGCCTCCGCCCCGACCGCGCCCTTGGCCGGCGCATCCGCGCTGCGGCCTTGAACTGTTTCCTGCGTCGGCGCGTCGACTGATCGGCTGGTCGGCGGAATGGTTCGACGGTCCATTTTGAATGTCCTTCGAAAGACGACGACCGGGCGACGTGGAGGCTTGGAAATCCGGCCGCCGAACGCAAATCGCCGCCGATTGGCAGCCTAAAGTCGCCGGAGAGCGAGCGATGTGCGCTTCGTCACAGTCCGAAAGGCCAGCCCCGGCCCCGCATCGGCTTTCCGTCTATGCCGGCTTCGGTCGGCTTTGCCGCGATTTCGCGATTGGAACCGAGAACCGCGCTCGATTGTTGTATATTCGTCTTCGAACTGGAAGGAGGTTCGAATGGCCATCATGCGAAATCTGCCGCTGATCGCGGCCGCGGTCTCGGCCGCCGCTCTCATCGCCGCCAGCCCGGCTTCGGCGCGCACCATCTGCCGAGCGGACGGGATTTGCTTCAACACGAGCGGGGAGCCCATCGCGCCCTGGCAGCAGCCCGCCTTTCGCGGCGGCTTCGCCTATCCGCCCGGCTACGGTTACTACGGCTATTACCGCTATCCTTATCACCACCGGCATCATTGGCATTACGAATACGGCTACTAGCTCCGACGGGGGCGGCTCGTCGGCGAAAAACGCCGCGTGAAATTCGAACAATGTCGTTTCGACGCCGGTCATTGTCGGAATAGGCAAAGTCGGCTTGGCCTGCCGGCGCATCATGACCTCTAAGGAACGAGGTCCGCATGCGCCTCGGCGACGCCGTGCGGCGTGAGCCGCAGCGATCCGAGTTCGCCGCCGAAGGGGCCGCCTCATGAACTCAGAAGCCTTCATCACTTGCGCGGTGACGGGGGCCGGCGATACGCTCGGCCGGCATCCCGGCGTGCCGGTCACGCCGAAGCAAATCGCGGAGGCGGCGATCGAAGCGGCCAAGGCCGGCGCAGCCATCGCCCATATCCATGTGCGCGATCCCGAGACCGGCAAGGCGGCGCGGCGGCTCGAGCTCTATCGCGAAGTCGTCGAACGGATCCGCTCGTCAGATATCGACGTCGTCGTCAACCTGACCGCCGGCATGGGCGGCGACGTCGTCTTCAGCCCGGGCGAAAGGCCGCTGCCGCTCGATCCTGCCGGAACCGACATGGTCGGCCCGAGCGAGCGCCTCGCCCATGTCGAACAATTGTTGCCCGAGATTTGCACGCTCGATTGCGGCACGATGAATTTCGCGCTCGGCGACTACGTGATGACCAATACGCCGAGCATGCTGCGCGCCATGGCGAAGAAGGTCCAGGCGCTCGGCGTCAGACCGGAACTCGAAGTCTTCGACACGGGCCATCTCGTTTTCGTCAAGCAATTGCTCAAGGAGGGATTGATCGACGATCCTTGCCTCATCCAATTGTGCATGGGCATTCCCTACGGCGCTCCGGACGATCCGTTGACATTGATGGCGCTGGTCAACCAGCTTCCTCCCGGCGCGGTCTTCAGCGCCTTCTCGATCGGCCGCCATCAATTGCCCTATGCGGCTTTGGCCGCGATCGCCGGCGGCAATGTCCGGGTCGGCCTGGAGGACAATCTGTTTCTCGATCGCGGCGTCCTCGCCACGAACGGCCAATTGGTCGAGCGCGCCGCGACCATTTTGACCGCGATGGGCGTCAAGCTGCTCGGTCCGGCCGAGGTTCGCGAGAAACTCAAGCTGCGGCGGATTTGAGGGGCCAAGATGATGGAGAAACGTCGCATCGGGCTGGTCGGCGGCGGCGTGATCGGCGCCGGCTGGGCCGCGCGTTTTCTTTTGAATGGCCACGACGTGTCGCTGTTCGATCCGGACCCCGAGATCGCGCGCAAGCTCGACGCCGTCGTCGCGGCGGCCCGGCGCGCCTACGCCAAGCTCTTCCCGCAAGCCGTCCTCCACGAAGGCGCGCTGACCATCGCAAAATCGGCGGCCGAAGCGGTCGCGGACGCCGATTTCGTGCAGGAAAGCCTGCCGGAGCGCGAAGACTTGAAGCGCGCCGTTCTGGCCGAGATCGACCGCTGCGCCCCGACGGAGGCGATCGTCGCCTCCTCGACTTCGGGTCTGCCGCCGACGCGCCTGCAAGCGGCGATGAGCCGGCCGGAACGGTTCGTCGTCGGCCATCCGTTCAATCCGGTCTACCTGTTGCCGCTGGTCGAAATCTGCGGCGGCGAAAAGACCAGCGAAGCGACGGCGGAAGCCGCCTCGCGCCTCTACGTTTCCGTCGGCATGCGGCCCTTGCGCGTGCGCAAAGAGATCGACGGCTTCATCGCTGACCGTTTGCTCGAAGCGCTGTGGCGCGAGGCGCTGTGGCTGGTCAAAGACGGGATCGCGACGACGCAGGAAATCGACGACGCGATCCGTTTCGGGGCGGGCTTGCGCTGGTCGTTCATGGGCACATTCCTGATCTACCGGATGGCGGGCGGCGAAGCCGGCATGCGGCATTTCCTGGCGCAATTCGGCCCGGCGCTGAAACTGCCCTGGACCAAATTGCCGGCCCCGGATCTCACCGAAGAGCTGATCGAGATGGTGGCGCGGCAATCGGACGATCAAGCCGCAGGCGCCTCGATCCGCGATCTCGAAGAGAGGCGCGACGAATGCCTTGTCGCGATTTTGTCGGCGCTGCGCGCCGCCGATTACGGCGCCGGCTCAGTCTTGAAGCAGCACGAACGGCGGCTCGGCGAAGAAGGCGGCGCGCGCCACGGTTAGGGAAAACCGCGTGGCCGCCGCGCAAAGTTCAGGCAATGTCGTTTGGCCGCCGTTTGGTGTCGAATCTGGCAAAGTCGGCGGCCGATTGTCGCGCATGATGAAAGGAGGTTCAGGCCGCCTGCGGCTTTTAGCTCGCACAACATTCGCAGCTTGAGGGCGCCGCGAATGGTTCTTTTTTCGGCAATGGCTTTCTAAGAAATGGGCCTCGATCCGCCAAAATTCGCTCGCCAAGTCCATTGCGCTTCTTTGGCGGCCGTTGATAATGCCGGAACATCAGTTGCGTCTTTGAGGGACGACGCGGGTTTAAGCCACAGCGTTGAGGGAGAAGATGAGCATGACCGACACACTGGAAAAGCCGCATAGCGCATCCGGACTAATCGTCGACCGCCGCCAGTTGATGGCGGGCGCCGCGGCTCTCGGCCTCGGCTTCGGTCTCCCCGCCGCTTCGGCCGCTGCGGCCGCTGCGGCCGAGACGCCGAAGAAAGGCGGCACGCTCAGGCTCGGCATGGAAGGCGGCAGCGCCTCCGACAGCCTCGACCCGCGCACTTACGCCGACTCGATTCCGATTTCCTACGGCTGGCAGATCTGCAACGGCCTCGTCGAAGTCGACGAGAAAGGCGACGCGGCCGGCGAACTGGCGGAGAGTTTCGAGCCGAAACCCGGCGCGACCGGTTGGGTTTTCAACCTTCGCAAGGGAATCACGTTCCACTCGGGCAAGACGCTCGACGCCGACGACGTGATCTACTCGCTCAATCTGCATCGCGGCGAGACCAAGTCGGGCGCCAAGGATCTGCTCAGCGGCATTTCCGAGATCAAGAAGCTGACGCCCAATCAAATCGAAATTTCGCTGAAGAATCCCGACGCGAGCCTGCCTTACGTCTTCGCCGACTATCACATCCTGATCGTGCCGAACGGCTTTTCGAATTTCTCGACGCTCGACGGCACCGGCGCCTTCGCGCTCGAGACGTTCGAGCCCGGCGTCAGGGTGATCACCAAGAATCACGGCAATTACTGGAAGCCGGGCCGCGGCAATTTCGACAGCGTCGAACTGCGCTACATTCCCGACGCGGCGGCGCGCACCCAGGCGCTGATCTCCGGCCAGATCGACGCGGCCAACCGTCTCGATCCGAAGACGGTCGCCTTCGTCATGAAGGCGCCGACCGTCAATGTCGTCAGGACGAAGGGCACCGGCAATCGCTTCGCCTTCGTCGCGCTCTGCGACACCAATCCCTACACGTCGAACGACGTTCGCCTCGCCCTCAAATACGGCATCGACCGCCAGAAGATCGTCGACACCGTCTATAAGGGCTTCGCGACGATCGGCAACGACACGACCGTGCCGCCGTCGATGAAGTATTTCGCCAAGGACATTCCGCAGCGTCCCTACGATCCGGACAAGGCGGCGTTCCACTTCAAGAAGGCCGGGATCGGCGCCGCCAAGCTGGAGCTGCAGGTCTCGGAAGGCGCGTTTTCCGGCGCGACCGATTCGGCCGTGCTCTATCAAGAGGCGATGAAGAAGGCCGGCATCGACCTCGAGGTGAAGCGCGTCTCCGGCGACGGCTACTGGGACAATGTCTGGCTCAAGCAGCCGTTCTGCGCCGTCTACTGGGGCGGCCGTCCGACGATCGACAACCAGCTCTCGCAGACCTTCCTGTCGACCGCCAACTGGAACGACACGCATTGGCGGCGGCCGGATTTCGACAAGATCATCATCGCCGCGCGCGGCGAGCTGGACGAGAAGAAGCGAGCGGAAATGTACGCCGAGGCGCAGAAGATGATCGTCGACGACGGCGGCATGGTCTGCTTCGCCGTCGGCGACTATCTCGACGGCTACGGCAAGAAGGTCAAAGGCACCGCGCCTCATCCCCATTACGACATGTGCGATCAGCGCGTGGCGGAAAAGGGCTGGTTCGCGTGATCTCGCTCAGAGCGTCCATGAAAACCTGATCGACGCCCGTGTTACGCCTCGTCGCCACGCGGGCGGCCCTCGGGGTTCTCACCCTCCTGGCGGTCTCGGTGCTGATCTTCATCTGCACCCAGATCCTGCCGGGCGACGTCGCCGCAGCTGTCCTCGGACAGCAGGCGACGCCGGACGCGCTGAAAGTGTTCCGCGCCGAGCTCGGCCTCGATAAGCCGGCCTATATCCGCTACTTCACCTGGCTGTTCGGCGTGCT
>JAJPHH010000123.1 GCA_021325385.1 Alphaproteobacteria bacterium | reverse complement strand
GGCGTGGTCGTTCGTATCATCCAGCGAAGGGACCTGGCGGGAGAAATCCTTCAGGAGGCCTATGTGCGGATTTGGGAAAGGGCCGCCGATTTCGACCCCGCCAAAGGCTCGCCGATCGGCTGGATGGCGACGATCGCCCGCAATCGCGCGCTGGACGAAGCGCGTCGCGTCCAGCCGATCGCGCTCGAAGACATGCCGGACGGATTCGATCCTCCCGGCGAGGATGTCGATCCTTTGTCCTCGCGCCAGCGCAGCGAGAGCCTTCAGGCGCTGATGCGCTGCCTCGAAACGCTCGAACCGGAAAAGCGTCAAATCCTCCTTCTCGCCTATTATCGCGGGGCCAGCCGCGAAGCGCTCGCCAAGCGCTTCGATCGGCCCGTGCCGACGATCAAGACCTGGCTGCGCCGGAGCTTGGCCGATCTCAGGGACTGCCTGTCGTCATGAGCCTCTCGCCCGACGACGATCTCGCCGCCGCCGAATATGCGCTGGGCGCCCTCGATCCGGCCGAGCGCGCGGCCCTCGCGGCCCGTCGCCAACGCGAGCCGGATCTCGACGCCGCGATCGCCGCCTGGGAGCGCCGTCTCGCGCCGCTCGCCGAGACGATCGCGCCGGTCGCGCCGCCGCGCGATTTTCTCGCCGAGATCGAAAGCCGGCTCGACGACGCGGCGAGCGCCAACGCCGTCGTGGTCGATCTCACCCGCCGCCTGCGGCGCTGGCGCGCCGGCGCGATCGCCGCTGGCGCGGTCGCCGCGGCTTTGGCGATCGGCCTCGGCTTGCGCGAGAATATGCGCGCGAGCCTGCCGCACGAATATGTCGCGGTCCTGCAGAAAAGCGCCGACCAGCCGGCTTTCGTGGTGACCGTCAACATCGAAACGCGCAGCCTGACCGTGCGCCCGGTCGCCGCGCCGCCGCAGCCGGACAAGGCCTATGAGCTCTGGCTGATCGACGCCAAGCTCGGCGCGCCGCGCTCGCTCGGCCTGCTCAAGCAGAACGCCGCCACCGCGTCCGACGTCGCGTCGTATGACCCGGCCGTGGTCGAGAACGCCACTTATGCGGTAACGATCGAGCCGCCCGGCGGCTCGCCGACCGGCAAGCCGTCCGGCGCGCCGGTTTTCGTCGGCAAGCTCATCCCGACCGGCCCGTGATCGCGCGCGAACCGATTCCGGTCCATCTCGTCGCCGGCTTCCTCGGCGCCGGCAAGACGACGCTGCTCAATCGCCTCCTGCGCGATCCGGCTTTGTCGGACGCGCTGGTCGTCGTCAACGAATGGGGCGAGATCGGCCTCGATCATCTGCTGATCGAGCGCATCGAAGGCGACGTTCTGCTGCTCGCCTCGGGCTGCCTCTGCTGCTCGCTGCGCGACGATCTCGTCGAGGCGCTGGAGCGGCTTTTGGCGCGGCGCGATGCCGGCCGGATCAAGCCGTTCTCGCGCATCGTGATCGAGACGACCGGACTCGCCGATCCGGCGCCGATCCTCGACGCGCTCGCCGCCGATCCGGTTTTGGCCGAGCGGCTGGTCCTCGCCGGGATCGTCACGCTGGTCGACGCAATCAACGGCGAGGCGACGCTCGCCGCGCGCGCCGAGGCGCGGCGGCAGGTCGCGGTCGCGGACAGGCTCGTCATCTCGAAAACCGATCTCGTCGCGCCGGGCGAGCGCGCGGCGCGCGACGCCCGGTTGCGCGAAAACCTGCGCCGTCTCAATCCGCGGGCGGCTGTGTTCGATGCGGCGGCGGGCGAGTTCTCGGTCGAGGATTTCCTCGCCGCCGGCGAGGCCGATCCGGACGTGAGCGAGGCGCTTTCGGAGGCGCCGAGCCGCTTCCGCGCCGAGGCGGCGCATGGGCCGGCAATCGGCGCGCAGAGCCTGCGCTGGCCGACGCCGATCGAATGGCGCGCCGCCGCGCAACTCGTCGACCTCCTCAAGGCGCAATTCGGCGCCCGGCTGCTTCGCGCGAAAGGCCTGATCGCGCTCGCCGACGATCCCGAAAAGCCGCTGCTGATCCAGGGCGCGCAGCATGTCTTCAGCCCGCCGCGCCGCCTGCCGGCCTGGCCGGACGCGGACCGCGCCACGCGCTTGGTGGTGATCGGCGAAGGCCTGGCGCCGGGCGAGGTCGACCGGTTTTGGGCGGCTGTCGTCGGCGCGCCGACGATCGACCAGCCAGACCGGGCGGCGCTGGTCGAGAACCCGCTGGCGCCGCGGCCCGGCGGGTTGCTGGCGTAGCGCCTGTAGCCGCGCTCGCCGAGCGCGGCTAGGCCGGGACGCGGTCGCCGACCGCGTCTACAGACGGCGCTTCCGGATCACGAACCGCAGGCGCCCGCCCGCTTCGCTTGCGGCGACGAGCTCGTCGCCAAGCTCGCGGAGCAGATGCGGAATATCGATCGCTGCCATCGGATCGTCGGCGAGCACGATCAGGGTCGCGCCCGCGTCGAGCCTGGCCAAGGCGCGCCGCGTTTTCAGCGCCGGCAACGGGCATTTGAGCCCGATCGCGTCCAGCGTCGCGGCGGCCTGGAATTTGGCGTCTCTTTTAGGATCGGAATGCGGCATCGAGCGAGGCGTCCATCAAACGCCGCGCTCAGTCAAGAAAGCCTTGAGGAAACGTCGCTAGGCTTCGCCGCCCGGCGAGCGTCCGCTCGATGCGGGCAAGGAGCGGGCATGGAGACAGCCGGGCCTTACGTCGAGCGCCTCGATGTCGAGGGCGCCGCGGCCCATGCCGGCGCCTGGCGCGATCTTTGCGGCCGCGCGCTCGATGCGAACGCTTTCGCCGAGCCGGGCTTTCTGATCGCGGCCGCCCGCCATATCGCGCCGCCCGGACTTGAACTCGTGTTCGCCTGGGAGAGCGCCGAGAGGCTGCGCCTCCTCGGCGTGCTGGCGCTCGCGCCGCCGCTTCTCGGCGTCGCGGCGGTCTGGCGGAGCAAGGAAGCCGGCCTCGCCGCCATGGTTCTCGACCGCGACGGCGCGGCGGCGGCTTTCGAGGCGGCCGCGCTGTGGCTGAGCAAGGCTCGTCCCCGCGCCGCCGGCCTGCTCGTTCCGGCGCTCGCCGCGGACGGCGCGACGGCGAAGCTTCTCGAAGCCGTCGCGGGCCGGCTCGGCCTCGCGTTCATCGCTCACAATCGGCGCCAGCGCGCGATTCTTTACCCCGCGCGCGACGGACAAGGGCGCTTCGAGGCGGCGCTGCCTGGCAAGCGGCTGAAGGACTGGCGGCGGCTGCGCCGCCGTTTCGCGGAGCGCGGCGGCCTCGTCTTTCGCTCGGCGCGAGGCGCCGAAGCCGCCCAGGCGGCGGAGGCGTTTCTGGCGCTCGAACCGAAAAATTGGAAGGGCCGCGGCGGCGCGCCGCTCGCCGCCGATCCCGGCCGCGCCGCCTTCGCGCGCGCGGCGCTCGCCGCTTTCGCGGCGGAAGACAAGCTCAGGGTCGATTGGCTGGAATTCGTCGGCGCGCCGGCGGCGATGGGCTTGCTCCTCCTCTCCAAGGATCGGGCCTTCTACTGGAAGACGGCCTATGACGAGGCCTTCGCCGAATTCTCCCCCGGCGTGCTGCTGACGCTCGATATTTCCCGCAAGCAGCAGGACGACCCGCGCATCGCGGCGACCGATTCCTGCGCGATCGCCGGCCATCCGATGATCGAGCGGCTGTGGCTGCAGCGTTTGGAGCTTGTCGATTGCCTCGTCGCGCTGCGGCCCGGCGCGGCCTGGCGGTTGAACCTGTGGCTGGCGGGGCGCAGGCTTGCTAGCCGGGCGAAGGACGCGGCCAAGCGGCTCATCTTTCCGATGCTCGGCCGCAAGCATTCCTGAGCCGCCTTGAGGCCGGCGCTTCAATCCTCGATCCGCCGCGCCTCTTCCGGCAGCATGATCGGAATGCCGTCGCGGATCGGATAGGCGAGACGGGCGGCGCGCGAGATCAGCTCCTGGCGCGCCGCATCATATTCGAGGGTCGAGCGGGTCAGCGGACAGACGAGGATTTCGAGAAGCCTGGGGTCGATGCGGGTCGGCTCGCGCGGCTCGGGCGCAGGAACGGGCGGAGATTTGTCGTCGTCCATGGCTGGCGATCCGAAAGTGGCGTTAACGGCGGAAATAGCATATCGCCCGACGCCGCGCCCTGCCGATCAACAGCGGAGGCGGTTCGTGTCCGGCGCCCCGATCGAAATCCATGGCTACGCCATCGTCACCGACGACGACCGGATCGCCGGCCCCGACGGCGAGACGCCGATCGCGCTGCGCAACGAGGCGGATTGGCTCAACTTCCAGCGCGAACTCGACAGAGCCGATCTCGTCGTGCTCGGCCGCCGCGGCCATCAGGCCAATCCGAATGTCAAAGGGCGGCGTCGGCTCGTCATCTCCAATAGCGCCGCCGGGCTCGAAGCGCGGGAGGGCGAAATCTGGTGGCGACCGGCGGCCGTGTCCTGGCCCGATGTCGCGGCCGCGCTGCTTCCCAAGGGCGGACGCGTCGCGGTTCCAGGCGGCCAAGGCGTTTTCGATCTGTTTCTCGCGATCGGCTACGACGCTTTCCACCTCACGCGCGGCCTCGGCGTGATCGCGCCGGGCGGACGCGCCCTTTTCTCAGCCTGCGATCGGCGCGCCAGCGCCGAGACGGTCCTAACGGAAGCGGGTTTGCAGCCGCGCGAGACGCGCATCTTGGACAAGGCCGCGAACATCGTACTCACAGTGTGGCGAAAGAGCTGAAGGGAGCGCGATCGGCCGTCGAGGCGCGCCCCAGCCGGGCGGATAGGCGCGCAAGCGCCTGCTCGCGAAATGCGTGAGGCGCGTCGCTCGATCCCTTAACGGCCATTTCTGACCAGTTGCGGATGATCGCAACATCAATGGTCAAGACAATCGGGAACTTCTTCGAGACGATACAACGCCATCCCCGCGGAGAGGGATTGATCGGGCAAATTGGCCGCCGCGATTTCTTGTAAACACCTCTTGGCTTCGTCTCGCGCGACGGGATAGACAAACTTCGCAGCCTGAAGACGCACTTGAGGGTTGTCGTGGCTCAGCAATCGCAACAAAGCCCTGCGCGCGTCGGGCCCACGCGCCTTGAGCTCCTCCTTTATCGCCACGAGTATCCAAAAATTCTCATTTCGCTTCTTAGTATCATCTGTGACGTATGTATCATATTGTTCTATACAGGCATCCTCAAAGCGTTTGAGGAGCTCGTCGATCGACATCGCGGAGTAGTTTGTTCCAGTCATTCCGATGTCTAGGTCGCGAAAGGCTCAAGAAATCAGTTCATCGCGAGGCGCAACTGAACGTCGGCTGTACTTTTACTAAACGCCTATTCGCCTGCGCTCGATTTCCATGACGACGATTCCGGCCGCAACTGACCGCAGCATCAATGATCAAGGCAGTCGGGAACTTCTTCGAGACGATGCAACGCCATCCCCGCGGAGAGGGATTGATCGGGCAAATTGGCCGCCGCGATGTTTTGCAAACACCTCTTGGCTTCGTCTCGCGCGACTGGATAGACAAATTTGGCGGCTTGAAGGCGCACTTGAGGGTTGTCATGGCTCAGCAATCGCAACAAAGCTCTGCGCGCCTCGGAACCACGCGCCTTCAGTTCATCTTTTATCGACACGAGTATATCGAAATCCTTATTGTATTTTTCAATATCGTCCGTGAGCGCCTTGATCATCCATCCGCGACCTTCAGCGAGGACGCTATTTGTCGCTTTCTCTGCGACAGAGGATTGGCCCCGGCTGGCAGGCGACGCCGGGGGTCGAACAATGGGCGCCGCCGCTGTCGCGCAAACAGGTCGCGCAGCCGTCGGTCCATTCAGCGCAAAGCGGCGCCGCGATGGCGTAGCCTTGCAGCGATATGTCCTCCGCCGAGGGCGGCGTGGAAGAAGGCGGTTGCGGCTCGTCCGCGCTTGCGCAGACGATGAAGCCGCCGAGCAGCGCGAGAGCGACCGAACCTCGCAATTGGACGCGCGCTTGCATCATGCGCCAGAATGGCGCTTCGACAAGAGCGATGCAATTCTCAGGGCGTCGCCGCCTTAGCCTGCATTTCTCACACTATCCTGGCTGGGGGGCGTTGAAGCCGCGCGGCCGAGGCGGGCGCAGGCTTGGGCGAGTTGAGCCGTTGCGCTTGACCGAGCGCTCGCGAGGATTTCGATTGTCAAATTGTCCTTCTGTCGGTGGGGCTTTGGTTTGACCGCCTCTCTTCGGCGCGGCGGCGACGCCTTT
>JAJPHH010000149.1 GCA_021325385.1 Alphaproteobacteria bacterium | reverse complement strand
TAGAGCGACGGCGCGGTCTTGCCGAGATGGCGCTGCTGCTCGACCGAGGCCGGCTCGGTGTCGCCCTGGATGACGATGAGGCGGCGCAGCATGGCGCGGTATTCGCCAGGCACTTCCTGCCAGGCCGGCTCGCCGTAATGCTCGCCGCATGGCACGCGCCGGTCCGGAACCTGCGGCGCGAGCAGCACGCCCCAGCGATAGTCCGGCATTTTCACGTAGTCGAATTTCGCCCAACCGTGCTGGTCGACAGAAACCGCCGTGCGGAGATAGACGAGCGCTTCCTGAAAGCCTTCTGGACCGAGATCCTTCCACCAGGTGATGTAGCCCGGGTGCCACTTCTCCAGCGCTTTGAGCACGCGTTTGTCGTTGGCGAGATCGACATTATTCGGGATCAGCGTGTCGTAGGAGACATTGACGAGATCGGCCATTTGAACTTTCCGCTTGTCCAAACCGTCATTGCGAGCGAAGCGAAGCAATCCATTCGTAGCGCGCAGCCTATGAATGGATTGCTTCGTCGCTTCGCTCCTCGCAATGACGCACAATTGCTCCGCAATACCCGCTCTAAACCCGCCGCATGTCGAATTCGCCGCGCAACCCGGTGCCGTAGCGCTTCAACGCGCCGTTCTCGCCGACCGCGTTCGGCCGCTGGAAAATCCAGTTCTGCCAAGCGGTCAGCCGGCCGAAAATGCGCGTCTCCATGGTCTCCGGGCCGGCGAAGCGCAAATTCGCCTCCATCCCTGTCATCGCGTCGGGCGAGAAGCTCGCGCGCTCTTCAAGGAAGATGCGCGTTTCATCGTCCCAATCGACGTCGTCGAAAGCGAATGTGACGAGACCGAGCGACTTTGCTTCCTCGGCCTCGAGCGGCGCGCCAATTTTCGCACGGACCTCGTCGACTTTCGCCGGCTCGCCGAGGAAGCGTGTCTGCAAGCGCGTAAGGCCGTTCGACATCGGGTAAAGACCGAAATTGCCCTCGGTCAGCGTCAGGGTCGCGACCGGGCGATTGTCGCCCTCGAACTCGCCTTCCGCCATGTACGACCTGTCCGCGGCGAAGGCGAGCTCGGCGAGCGGGCCGGCGAAGCACGAGCCCGGCTCGATGAAGGCGGCGAGCGAGCGCGAGGTGAGATCGACGCGCTTCAGCACGCGCTTCCACAAGAGGAGGATTTCATTGGCGAGCCAATGCCGGCGATTGTCGAGCAGCAGCTTCTCATGCGCGGCGAGCAGCGCCGGATCGCCCGCGCTGCGGAAGATCAGCAGGCCGATTTCATATTCGTTGTTGCGCAGATGCAGAATCGCGTCGTCGAGCTCGCGCGCCGCGCGCAGCGTCCAGGTCTGAGCGCCGTCCGCATGCAGCTGCTCGATCGACGACGGCGCCGGCTCCGTTGGTCCGCGAACCGTGACATTGGCGAGGCGGCGACCGCGGTCGATCTCGATCTCGACCGCCGAATAGGCGACGCCGTCCGCGCCGAAGCTTCTTTCCAGCGGCGTCAATGTTACGCCCTTCGCGTCGGACGGGCGCGGCGACCGCGCGGCGAATTCCTTGGCTCGCGCGGCGACAGTCTCGACGAATTTGCTGTTCGGCGTCGCTTCGTCGACGAGCCGCCACTCCTTGGCGCGCTTGCCTTTGACGCCTTCTTCGGTCGAGCAAAAGACGTCGGCGAGATCGCGACGCACCTTGCGCTTGTCCGTGACGCGCGTCAGACCGCCCGTACCGGGGAGCACGGCAAGAAGCGGAATTTCCGGCAAGGCGACGCTCGATGAGCCGTCGTCGGCGAGGATGATATAGTCGCAGGCAAGCGCCAGTTCATAGCCGCCGCCGGCGCAAGCGCCTTTGACCGCGCAGAGATAGTGCTGGCCGGATTCGGCGCCCGCCGCTTCGAACGCGTTGCGCGTCTCGTTGGTGAATTTGCAGAAATTGACCTTATGCGCATGGCTCGCCGCGCTGAGCATGCGGATGTTGGCCCCGGCGCAGAAGACGCGCTCCTTGCCCGACTGCAAGACCACGGCCTTGATCTCGGGATGCTCGAAGCGCAGCCGCTGGACGATGTCGGCAAGTTCGATGTCGACGCCGAGATCGTACGAATTGAGCTTCAGCGCGTAGCCGTCGAATAGCCCGCCGGATTCGTCGACATCCATGAAGAGATGGGCGACGTCGCCGTCATAGGCGAGCCGCCAATGGCGGTATTTGGACGGATCGGTCTGAAAGTCGATGACCTTGTCCACTGGCGCTTCTCCCGACGCCTGAAAGGATTAATGCATTATGATGCCTGCCTTCAAGAACTCTCTGCTGGATTCTCGGGAATTTCAGCTATTATTTGTCTGAGCGAGCTCAGGATGATGCATTATATTGCACTATCACAGGGGTCATAATGCGCGCCCAATCCCAACCGATTAAATTCAGTCAGGCGACCTCTCGGTCGGGTCGCGACCACGGAGGACGGGCGCTCCAGGTCGCCAGCGAAAAATGATCATGGCCGGCGGCGCCGCGGCGAGGGAGGACGCGAAGTGAACGAGACGAATGGCAACGCCGCGCTTTACTTTGTCGATCGACACGCCGACGGCGCGGCGGCGGACAAGGTCGCTTTCATCGAGGGCGAGCGTACGCTCACTTATCGAGAACTCGCGCGAGAATCGGGCCGGCTCGCCGGCCTCTATGCCGCGCACGGGCTTCAGCCGGAGGACCGCGCGGCGATGATCGTGCTCGATACGATCGAATTCCCGATCATTTTCTGGGGCAGCCTCAAGGCGGGGATCGTGCCCGCGCCGTTGAATACGCTGCTGACGGCGGAAAACTACGAGGCCATTCTCAACGACAGCCGCGCCAAGGCTTTGTTCGTCTCGAAGGAGTTGCTCGCCTCGCTCGAGCCGATCATTGCGCGATGCCGCTCGTTGAAGGCCGTGTTCGTCGTCGGCGAGGCCGCGCATCGCCATCTTTCGTTCGAACGGGAGCTGGCGAAACACGCGCCCGTCCCCGCCATCGACGCGCCGGCGGATCAATGCGCCTTCTGGCTCTACTCGTCCGGCTCGACCGGACGTCCCAAAGGCGTGCGGCATGTCCATTCGAGCCTCAAGGCGACCGCCGATACGTACGGCGCGCAAGTCCTCGGAATCGAGGCCGAGGACGTCGTCTTCTCCGCCGCCAAGCTGTTTTTCGCCTATGGCCTCGGCAATGCGATGACCTTCCCGATGTCGGTCGGCGCGACGGCGGCGCTGTGCCGCGCCCGACCGACGCCGGACAAAGTCCTCGAAGCAATTGCGGCGGCGCGTCCGACCATTTTCTGCGGGGTGCCGACGCTCTACGCCGCGCTGCTGGCGGCGATGGGCGAGCGCCTCCCCGCCGGCTTCGACCGTCTGCGCCGCTGCATTTCCGCCGGCGAAGCCTTGCCGGCCGAGATCGGCGAGCGCTGGCGCAAGCTGACCGGCGTCGACATTCTCGACGGCGTCGGCTCGACCGAGATGTTGCACATTTTCCTCTCGAACCGCCCCGGCGACGTCGCCTATGGAACGTCAGGCGTCGCGGTGCCCGGCTACGAATTGCGCCTCGTCGACGAGAGCGGGAAGGACGCGGCCGACGGCGAGATCGGCGAGCTTCTGGTGAAAGGCGCCTCAGCCTCGGACGGCTATTGGAACCAGCGCGACAAGTCTCGCTCGACCTTCGAGGGCCACTGGACCCGCACCGGCGACAAGTACGAGCGTCGGCCGGACGGCCGCTATGTCTATTGCGGCCGCACCGACGACATGTTCAAGGTCAGCGGCCTCTGGGTTTCGCCGTTCGAAGTCGAGCAAGCGCTCGTCAGCCATCCCGCCGTGCTGGAGGCGGCGGTGGTTCCGGGTCTCGACGAGAACGGGCTGGAAAAGCCGAAGGCCTACGTGGTCCTGAAGAACAAGGCCGACGCGAACCAAATCGCGGCGACGCTCAAGGAGCATGTCAAGCAGAAGGTCGGCAAATGGAAATATCCGCGCTGGATCGAAGTCGTCGACGAATTGCCGAAGACGGCGACCGGCAAGATTCAGCGGTTCAAGCTGCGGGAAAAGGCGGGGGCCGAGGCGTGAGTTGGGCTTCGTCCGCGCCCTTCCGCTTTCGCGCCGGCGGCGCGACGCTCGAAGGTCGCAGCGTCGGGCCGCCGCCCGACGAAGCCGCCACGCTCGTACTTTTGCACGAAGGCCTCGGCTCGATGGCCCTTTGGCGAGATTTCCCGGAAAGACTGGCGCGCGAAACCGGGCTCGGCGTTTTCGCCTATAGCCGTCGCGGCTATGGCGGATCCGATCCTGTAGAATTGCCGCGGCCGCTCAACTACATGACCCGCGAAGCGATCGACGTCTTGCCCGACGTCTTGAACGCGATCGGCGTGAAGCGCGCGATCCTCCTCGGCCATAGCGACGGCGCGTCGATCGCCGCGCTTTATCTCGGCAATGTCCAAGACCGCCGGATTCGCGGCTTGATCCTGCTGGCGCCGCATTTCTTCGCCGAACCGCACGGCCTTGCGTCGATCGCCGCGGCGAAGCGCGCCTTCGAAACCGGCGTTCTGCGCGAGCGGCTCGCCAAATATCACCAGGACGTCGACGGCGCCTTCTGGGGCTGGAACCGGGCATGGCTCGATCCGGCTTTCAAAGAGTGGAATATCGAAGAGGCGATCGATTACATCCGCGTGCCGGTCCTGGCGATTCAGGGACGCGACGATCAATACGGCACGCTGGCGCAGATCGCCGCGCTCGAGCAGCGCCTCTACGCGCCGCTCGATCAGGCGATCCTCGACGATTGCGGCCATGCGCCGTTCATCGACAAGCCGGAGGAGACTTTGGCGGCGATCGCCGATTTCGTCATGCGGCTGGAACGAATCGAGAAGGCCGAAGCGCCCATTCTCCTCCGCGAAGCGCGGGAGGGGGACCGCGCGTAGCGCGGCGGAGGGAGCTCGCGGCCTCTGGGGCTCTATCCTGAACCTCCGCCATGCTTCGCATGGTCCCCCTCTCCCGTTTCGCGGGGAAGGATGGCGCCCGCCTTCAAGAATCCCGCCGCCTCGATCGTCCGAAGCACGTCCGCCAGAGTCTCCTCGACCGTCCGTCCGGACGTATCGACCTCGACCTGCGCGCGCGCATAGAGCGCTTCGCGGCTGACCAGGATCGCCTTCAACTCGTCCATCGCCGCGGGATTGCCGGCCATCGGCCGCATATCGCCCTGGGCGCGCACCCGCGCCATATGCTCCTCCGGCTTGGCCTTCAGCCAGATCGTGTGGAATCGGCTGAGCAAGTATTCGAATGTCTCAGCCTCCGAGACGACGCCGCCGGCGACGGCGAGGACCGCCCTGTCATAGGTCGCGGCGATATGTTCGAGCGCCTGCCGCTCCAGCCGGCGATAGCCCTCCTGGCCGTAAAGCGCCATGACTTCGGCCACCGGCATGCCGCTCGTCTTGGCGATCTCCGCGTTGAGCTCGACAAAGGGCGCGCCGAGCGCGTCGGCCGAAAGCCGGCCCAGCGTGGATTTTCCGGCGCCGCGCAAACCGATCAGCGCGATCCGCCTGGCCCGCCCCGAGTCGGCGCCGTCCTGCCTCAGGGCGGCAAGCGCCCGCCGCCGCTGGTCGGCGCTCGCCGCGCGAAACAGCGCCGCGAAGCCGTCGGCCTCGTCGGAGCGTCCGTCGCCGATCAAGTCCGCCATGCGCGCGTTCAACGCCTCGGCGACGCGCTTGAGCAGGATGATGGAAATATTGCCAGCCCCGGCCTCCAATTGGGCCAGATGGCGCTGCGAGACGCCCGAGACCTCGGCGAGGCGCCGGCGCGACATCGCCATGCGCGCTCGAGCCGCGCGCACGCGCTCGCCGACCTGCCGGAGAAAATCGGCGGCCGGCGTTTCTGCGCGTCTTGCGGCTCGCTCCGGCTCTTCAGGCGGGATCATTTTCTCATCGCGCCGACCCTCGGCAATATGGGGATACTGAACTCCTCCGCGACAACGCGCGCTGCTCGCGAACGAGGACGGGGCTTAATAATTCGAGCGAACCGTTTTAGAAACTTCCTTTCGGAAAAAAGGAGCGCGACATGGCGTTCGGGCGCCGGTTCCACAGCTTCTGCCTCGTTGCCTTCCTCATCTTCAGCGCGCCGGCCGCGGCCGAAGACGCGTTCAGGATCGGCATCATGAACGACCAGTCCGGTCCCTATGCCGACCTTTCCGGCCCGAGCTCGGTCCAGGCGGCGCGGATGGCGATCGAGGATTTCGGCGGCTCGGTCCTCGGCAAGAAAATCGAGCTGCTCGTCGCCGATCACCAGAACAAGGTCGATATCGGCATGTCGATCGGCCGCGAGTGGTACGAGGAGAAAGGCGTCGACGCGATTTTCGACGTCAGCAATTCCGGCGTCGGCCTCGCTTTGCAGAATCTGGCGAAGTCGCACGACAAGCTCGTCATTTTCGATTCCGCGTCGTCCTCGGACCTGACCGGCAAGGCCTGTTCGCCGAACGGCGTTCAGTGGAACGCCGACAATTGGTCGAACGGCGTCTCGCTGATGCGGCTCTTGATCAAGGACGGCCGCGACACCTTTTTCTTCATCACCGCCGATTACGCCTTCGGCCTGTCGCTCGAGGCCGACGCGCGCGACGCGATCGCCAAGGCCGGCGGCCAGACGCTCGGCGCCGTCCGCGCGCCGCTCAACACCGCCGATTTCAGCTCCTATCTTCTCACCGCCCAGGCGTCCAAGGCGAAGGTCATCGTCCTCGCCAATACCGGCGCGGACCTTTCGACCTCGCTCAAGCAGGCGAACGAGTTCGGCATCACGCCGGCGCAATATGTCGCGACGCCGATCACCTATCTCAGCGATGTTCACGCGCTCGGCCTGCCGATCGCCCATGATCTCCTCTTCATGCAATCTTGGTACTGGGACCTCGATGATCAGACCAGGGCCTGGGCGAAGCGGTTCTTCGACCGCACGCATCGCATGCCGAACGACAACCAAGCGGCGCTCTATTCGTCCGTGACGCATTACCTCGAAGCCGTCGCCAAGAGCGGGACCGACGAAGCCTTGACCGTCGTCAAAGCGATGAAGGCGGCGCCGTTCCACGATGTCTTCACCGATCACGGCGTCGTCCGCGACGACGGCCGCGTCGTTTACGATCGTTACCTGACCCGCGTGAAGCGCCCGGAAGAATCGAAATATCCCTGGGATTATCTGACGATCGTCGCCAAGATTCCGGCCGACCAAGCCTTCCGGCCGCTCGGGACGACGGGGTGCCCGCTCACCGCGCCGAAATAAGCCCCGTCATTGCGAGGAGCGAAGCGACAAAGCAATCCATTCATAGAGCTCAGCCTTATAGTGGATTGCTTTGCTTCGCTCGCAATCACGGCGGCGTCATTTCAGGGCCGGCTGCTCTGTCTTCAGATAGTCGCGCACGTCCCTCGGCGCGAGCGCTCTTTTGACCTCCGCGGCAATGGCGGGCTCCGGCTCGCGAATCGGCGGAACCGCCTGATAGGCTTGCCAACCGCCGCCCAGCGCCTTGTAGAGCCCGACCAGTTGCTCCGCGGCGGCCTGCTGCGCCTCGGCGTATTCGCCCTGCAATTCGTAAAGCTGGCGCTCTGCGTCGAGCACGTTGAGAAAGTCGGTCAGCCCATTTCCGTACCGCGTGCCGGAGAGGCTGACTGCCTGTTTCGCCGCGGCGATGGCCCGGTCAAGCTCGCGCAGGCGCTGCTGCTGCGCGCGAAACGAGGCGATCGCCTGACCGACTTGCGAGACGGCTTGCAGCACCGTCCGCTTATAGACGGCGACCATCTCCTTCGTACGGAGATCGGCGATGTCGACCTTCGCGTCAAGCGTGCCGAAATCGAGCAGCGGCCAATAGAGAGAAGGGCCCGCCGCCCAGATGAACGTCGTCGGCGAGCCGGTCCTGGCCAGGGGCCCGCCTTGGCCGCCAAGCGCGCCGGATACGCTCATATCCGGATAGAGATCGGCAGTTGCCACGCCGATGCGCGCCGTCGCCGCCGCGACCTCTCTTTCCGCTTCTTGAATATCCGGGCGGCGACGCAGCAATTCGAGCGGCGTCCCGACCGCAATGCGCGCCGGGAAGGTCGGTATCGGCCGCGGCCGCGACAATTCGGCGACGACGTCCTGCGGGTAGCGGCCGAGCAGCGCGGCGATCACGTATTCCGCCGTGGCGATATTGGCCTCGATCGCCGGAACGCTCGCCTCGAGCGTCGCGAGCTCGCGCTGCGCCAAGGTCACATCGAGATCATTGGTGATGCCCTGCCGGGCTCGGTTCTGAACCAGATCGAGATTGCGCTTCGCCGCCTCGATCGCCTGGCGCGACACGGCGAGTCGGGCTTGAAACGACCGCAAATCGAGATAAGCCCGCGCGACGTCGGCGGCCACGGCGACCAGCACGCTTTCGCGATCGTCGGCGGCCGCTTCCGCGTCATATTGCGAGGCTTCGATCTCGCGGCGCCGCTTGCCGAAAAAGTCGAGGTCCCAAGCCGCGGAGAAGCCGCCGGCCTCGCTGATCTGCTTGAACCCGCTCGTATTCGCCGCCGAATGCAATTCAGGCGAAACCCGGCTGCGGGTCAGGTCGGATCCCGCGCCTGCGGCTGTCCCGGCGCTTGCTTCGCCGGCCGGCAGCGCGGCGGCCTCCGTCTCGACGATCCGGGTTCGCGCCTCTTGCAACCGGTCCAGCGCGATTTCGATGTCGAGATTGGCCGCGACCGCGCACGAGACGAGCGCGTTCAATTCCGGATCGTGAAAGGCGCGCCACCATTGCGCGAGATCGGCGTCGGCCCAGCGGCTGTTCGGTTTCTCGGCTTTCGCGGCGACGAAGGAGAGCGGAACCGATATCGCCAAGGGGCTATAGTCGGGGCCGGCGGCGCAGCCGCACAAGCCAATGCCCACGCAAAAAACAGCCAGCCCCCGCAGCGTCACGCCTCGACCTCGCCCCAACGTCGGTTTTATTTAACCTGTCATTTCGCCGCGGCGGCCTTCGACCAAGGCCCGGCGTTTGCGTCGTTCGTCTTGACCTGCTCGCCGTCCGTGATCTGGCTGCTGACATTGAGCACGACCCGGTCGCCCGCCTTCAATCCGTCGGTGATCTGGACGACGCCGCCGTCATCCGCGCCGATCTCGACTTTACGGAACCTGACCCGGTTTTCGTCATCGACGACCGCCGCCTCGGGACCTTGTACGCGGAAACTCAATCCGGCCGCGGGAATTTCGGCGATCCCGTTGCTTTTCATCTCGAAAGCGACCTGGACGTACATTCCCGGAATGAGGCCGTGATCGGCGTTGTGAATGTCGATTTCCGCCTTCAATGTTCGGGCGCGCGCGTTGATCGTCATCGACGTGCGCGCGACTTTGCCCTCGAAACGGCGCGGCGGCGAGCCGTTGGTCGTGACCGTCGCCGCCACGCCCGGCTCCAAAAGTTGCGCGGCGACCTTTTGCGGCGCGTCGACGAAGACCCGGACCGGATCGTCGAGAGAAATGCGATAGAGCGGCGAGGTATTGGCCGCGCTGCCGGCGGTCACCAGATTGCCGATATCGATATTCCGCTGAGTGATGACGCCGGAAAAGGGCGCTTTGACCATTTTGAACTCGGTCAGCGCCGTCAGCCGATCGACCTCGGCCTCGTCGGTCTGGACCTGCGCGATCGCGGCGGCGAGCTGCGCTTCCGCCGATTGGTACGCCGCCTTCTTCGATTCCTGCTCCTGCTTCGACACCGAGCCGACCGGCGAGTCCCGCCAACGCTCGTACGTGCTCTTGGCGAAATCGGCGTCGGCCTGCTTGACCTGGACCTCGGCCTGAGCGGCGGCAAGCTTGGCTTTCGCCGCGACGAGATCGGCGTCGAGCTCAGGCGTGTCGATACTCGCCAGGGTTTGGCCCTTTTCGACATGATCGCCGATATCGACCAGCCATTTGGCGACGTAGCCGTTGACCCGCGCATAGATTTTGCTGTCGTACCACGCTGCGGTCTCGCCCGGCAAGGTCAGCGTCCAGGTCGATGGCGCGGCCTTCGCCGTCGCCACGTCGACGACCGGCGGCGCCTTGACCTCGGCCTGGGTCTGATCGTTCAGCTCGATCGCCGCCTGCGACCTCGAATGACGCGTATAGAGGAACGCGACAGCCAGCCCGACGGCGAGGCAAAGCGCGAAAACCTGCAGGCCCCGTCCCGAGCGGCGAGAATCGCCGCCCGATTCGGACTCTCCTGCGGCGCGGCGCGGCATTTGGCCCGGCGGGTTCACGGCGAGCATATTTATCCCCTCGTCCGTTCAGCTTCTTTCACAAGACCCCGACATGTTCGAACTCGACGTCGGCCGGCGCGGCCGCCAGCCCGGCGACCGGCCTGCGCAAGAGCCCGTACATTGCGGGGACGAAAATCAAGGTGGCCAACGTGGCGAACGACAATCCGCCGATCACGGCGCGCGCCAGCGGCGCATTCTGCTCGCCGCCCTCGCCGACGCCAAGCGCCATCGGGATCATGCCGATGATCATCGCGCCCGCCGTCATCAGGACCGGGCGCAGCCTTGTATAGCCCGCCGCAATCGCGGCCTGGCGCGGACGGTCGCCCGACGCCACACGCTGATTGGCGAACGTGACGACCAAAATGCTGTTCGCGGTCGTCAGTCCGATGCACATCAACGAGCCCATCAGAGCCGGAATGCTGAGATGCGTCTGCGAGAGGTACAGCATCCACATGACGCCGCCCAAAGCGAAAGGCACGGCGGCGAGAACGATGAGCGGGTCGATCCAGCTCTGGAAATTGATGACCAGCGCCAGATAGACAAGCGCCACCGCCAAGGCCATGCCCGAGAACAGCCCGGCATAGCTCTCCTGCATCGTCTCGATCTGGCCGCTGAGCGCCACTTTCGTCGCATCGTTCGCCGGCGGCTCGTCTGCGGCGATCACCTTCTCGATTCCGGCGGCCGCGGCGGCGAGATCGGTTCCTTGCGCGTCCGCGTTGACGTCGAAGACCGGCCGGATATTCAGCTGCGAGATCGCGAGCGGGGCGTCGGCCCGCCCGAACCGGGCGACGTTCATCAGCATCTGCCCCGTCCCGTCGCCGCCCGCCGACATGATCGGCAGAGTCCACAGGTCTTCGGCCGAGTTGATGCGATAACTCGGCATTTGCGCGATCAGCCGGTAGCTCGAGCCGGTCGCGGGATTGACCCAGAAATTCGGCGCCGTCTGCGTGCTCGAATTGGTCGTCACCAACACGTTGTTGGCCGCCGAGAATTGATCGACGCCCGCTTGCTGAGCGAGCGTGCGGTCCATGTCGATGGTCAAGGCCGGGGCGTTCGGCGCCTGCGCGACATGCGAGTCGACAATTCCGGGCACGCTCTTGATGTCGGTCGCGATTTTCGAAGCGAGCGCGAACGATTTGGCGTTGTCCGGACCGGTGATGCGGATGTCGATCGGCGCCGGCTGGCCGAAATTCAGGACCTGATCGACGATGTCGGCCGGCTGAAAGAAGAATTGCAGAGTCGGGAAAAGCTTCGGCAGTTCGCGCCTGAGGTCGGCGATATGGGCGAGGGTCGACGTATGCTCTTTTTTCAGCGAAACGAGAATCTCGCCGTCCATCGGACCGACCGTCGCCGAATCGCTCAGCGCGATGTTGATGCCGCTATAGGGCAGGCCGATATTGTCGAGGACGACGTCAATCTGATCGTCGCCGACGATCTCGCGAATGGCTTTCTCGACCTCGGCGAAATAGCGCTGCGTCTCCTCGATCCGCGTCGCCGGCGGGGCGCGCACATGCAGCCGCATCTCTCCCGCATCGACTTGCGGAAAGAAATCGCGGCCGAGATCCGGAAACAGCGCCAAGGAGAACGCCATCAGCAGAATGAAGAAGAGAATCGTCGATTTGGCGTGAGCGACGGCGTAGGTCACGCTGCCGCGATAAGCGTCGCGAAAGCCGTCGAACCCCGCTTCGAAGCCGCGATGGATGATGCTGAACGGATTGAGCCGAGGGGGGCGTCCGGGCGTCGACGACGCAGGTTCATCGTCATGCGCGGCGACCGCCGCGCCCATCAGATATTTGAACAGGATCGGCACGAGCGTGAACGACAACGCCAGGCTGGCGATCAACGCTAGGCAGACCGAGACCGATAGCGGCGAGAACAGATATTTGGCCGTCCCTTGCAGCAGAAAGATCGGGACGAAGACAATGCAGATGCATAGGGTCGACAGCATGGTCGGCGCGCCGACCTCGCCGGCGCCGTCGACGATCGCTTTGATCAGCGGCTCCCTGAGTCCGACGTGGCGCTCGATATTCTCGATGACGACGGTGCCGTTGTCGACGAGAATTCCGACCGCCAATGCGAAGCCGCCCAGCGTCATCGTGTTGAGCGTCTCGCCGCCGAGATACAACAGGACCGTCGCGGCGACGATCGACAACGGGATCGTCGTCAGAATGATCAGCGTCAGCCGCCAATTTCCGAGGAACAGCAATATCATCAGCGCGGTCAACCCGGCCGCAATCAGGCCGCCCATGACGACGCTGTTGAGCGCAGCCTTAACGAACACCGATTGGTCGAAGATCGGCTTGACCATCACGCTCGCCGGCAACAGCTTGCGAATGTCGACCAACGCCTCCTTGACGCCGTCGATCACCGCGAGCGTCGACACGCCCTCGGTCTTGCGCACCATCACCAGAGCGCCCGGCTTGCCGTTGACGGCGACCGAATTGCTCTGGACCTGGTGTCCGTCGTGGACGTGAGCGACGTCGCCGATGAACACCATCTTTCCGTCGACTTCCTTCACCGGATAGCGGTTGATCGCCGTGATGACGTCCGGGCTGTTGTTCATCGCCAGCGTGTAGTCCTTGTCGCCGATCTTCACGTCGCCGGAGGGAAGGATCACGTTCTGCTTCTGCAATGCGTCGCTGACGTCGGTCGGCGTCAGGCCGCGCGCCTCCAAGGCCTGCGGATCGAGATCGACCATCATCACGCGCGGCATGCCGCCATACGGGTACGGGATCGACGCGCCGCGCACGACCGCGAGGTCGGGACGAATGATGTTCTGACCGAGATCGTTCAGCTTGGCGTCCGGCAGAGTCGGGCTCGATATGCTGAGCTGAATGATCGGCACGTCGGTCGCGCCGTAGCGCAGGACCAGAGGCGGCGTGATGTTGCGCGGCATGGATTTGAGAATGACCAGCGCGCTGCTCGACAATTGCGAGATCGCGCGGGTCACGTCGGCGCCCTGATGGAGATAGACTTTCAGCACGCCGACGCCGTTATAGGCGGTCGATTCGATGCGCGAAATATCGTCGACCAGCGAGGCGAGCTGGCGCTCATGCAGGGTCAGGATGCGGTTCTGCATGTCGCGTGGACTCATGCCGCTATAGGTCCAGACGACGCTGACGACCGGAATGTCGATTTCCGGAAAGATGTCGACCGGCATGCGCTGGGCGGCGCCGACTCCCATGATGCAAATGAGAATCAATGCGGCGACGATCGTGTAAGGACGCTTGAGTACCGCGGCGACGAATGACATTAAGACATTCCGGTCCGATGCGCTCCGTAAGTCGTCCTTAAGCGTCCGTTATTTTCGCCGCCAGCGGCGCGGATGCGTCGACCGTCGGCGCGCATCCGGTTGGGTCCGTCCGCTCGGCGTTCGAAGCGCCAACACGCCGGCTCATCCTCAAATCCGCGAGCGGGCAATAGCGCGACTCTTCGCGACCGGACGTCATCCGCCCGTCCCGACCAGCCGTGTCGCCTCGTCGGAGGCGCTCGGAGCGGGATACAGGAGCCTCGCGGAGCGGTCGATATAAATAGTTTTTAGGCTGTCCTTCCGCCCGAGCGGACGTTCAATATACCGACAGGAGAGGCTTCCCAGCCCTGGCCAAGATCAATGGGCAAGAAAGATCGGCAGGCTGGCCCCGTCCATCAGGGATTCAGTGACGCCGCCGAAAATCAACTCGCGAATCCGGCTATGGCCATAGGCGCCGACGACCAGCAGATCGGCGCGAGCCGCTAGCGCCGCGGCGTGCAGCAATTCCGCAACCGAGCGGCCGTCCGCCGCAATCGCCTGTGTCTCGACAGGTATTTCATGCCAAGCCAATTGACGCGCGAGATCCTCCGCGGCGCGGGCGATCGGCGCGGACTCGCCGTCTTCGACGACGGCCAGGATGACGCGCTGCGCCTTTTTGAGAAGGGGCATGGCTGCGCTCAACGCCCGGGCCGCTTCCGGCGTCTCCTTCCATCCAACCATCGCCACGCCCTCGCTCGCCGCTTTGACGACCGGCGGCGCAATGACGACGGGCCGGCCGGAAGCCATCAGAAGATGCCCCGCCACGCTGCGGCGCGCGCCATGCGCGTGCGGACGGCCGACGACGACGAGATCATGATGGCGCGCTTGGAAGATGAGCCGTCGAATGGCGTCGTCCCGTTCTTCGAGGAAATCCGCCGAAACGCCGCGCGCCGCCTGGCCGGGCTCCGCGATGGGAATGCCGTTGCTCTCGCAGAATTCGCGAAAGCGACGGACCGAGGCCGCCGATTTTGCGGCCGCCTCGCGCTGCAGCGCATTGAGCGCGTCGTCCAACGCTCGCCCTTGCGCAAAATCGACATGCGGGGTCAGCGCCGCGGCTTCGTCCGGCGTGACCCAGAGATGGTAGAAATCGAGATGTGCTTCGAGCGGCTGCGCCAGCGCCAAAGCAGTTTCGAAAACGCTTCGATCGCCCTCTCCGCCGCTCGCGGCGACCAGGATGGTCTTGATCATCGCCGCCCTACCTGGCCCGTCTGGTTGCGCGCGAGCTACCTCGCCGACAGTTCAAACCGCGCGCCGGGCGCGCCGTCCTCGACCGTCAAATCGAGATTATGCAAATTGGCGATCGCCTTGGCGATGCTCAAGCCCAAGCCATAGCCCGGCGCGCTCGGACTTCGCCGGCCGCGATAAAAACGCTGGAAGATTTTGTCCCGTTCCGTCGGCGGGACGCCGCGGCCGCTGTCGCGGACGCGAACGGCCGGCCGGCCTGCGCTCATCGCGATCTCAAGCTGCACCAGCCCGCCGGACGGGGTGAACTTGATCGCGTTGTCGATGAGATTGGAGATCGCCTCGCGCATCAAGTCGGCGTCGCCGCGCATCGGCGCGCGGTCCGGCGCGTTCAGCGTCATGTCGATCGACTTGGCGCGAGCGACAGGCTCGTAGAACTCGAACAGATCGGCGCAGATTTTGACAAGATCGATGTCTTGGAAGGCGCTGGAGCGCAACTCGCTCTCGATGGCCGAGACGCGCAGCAAAGCGGTCGCCATGACCATCGACTTGTCGAGTTGATCGAGCGCCGCCTCGGCCGCGGCGCGCAATTCGTGATTGTCCTCCGCGGCCAAGCCGCGTTCGAGCTTGGCGCGCATCACGGCGAGCGGCGTGCGCAAATCGTGGGCGATATTGTCGCCGACGCTCTTCAACTGATCGAGCAAGCGCGCCAGTTCGTCCAGCATCAAATTGACGGCGCGCGAAATCTTGTCGATGTCGTCGTTCTGCGCCCCGCTCGGCAGCCGCGCCTCGAGATCGCCCTGCATGATGCGCGAGATCGTCTCGTGGATGACGATCAAACGTCGCGTCGCGCGCCGCGCGAAAAAGGCGCCGATCCCGAGCGCGAGGAGGATCGCCGGTCCGAGCCCCGCCGCCAGGGAGCGCAGCACCGTGCCGCGAATGGCGTAGACTTCGAGCAGGCTGCGGCCGAGCAAAAGAACGCCGCCGTCGGCGCGCCGGCGCGCGACGAAGAGCGCCGGCTCGGCCCGGCTGACTGCGTCGGAGGGGCGCGCCTCCGCGACGAAATAAGCCTTGCCGTCGACCGGAATGTTCGGAAGCTTGTCGATATTGCCGTAGACGCGCGCTCCATCGGCGGCGAACAGCGCGACGTAGTCGAGCCGGCGCAAGTCGCGCGTCAGCCTCAATTCGAGCGCGCGGCGCAGCTCATCGTCGCTTTCCGTCACTCCCTTCGCTGCTTCATCGACCAAGACGACGCGCAGCCGCGCGACGTCGGAGGTGGAGATCTCGAGGTAAACCAGGCCAAACACCGCGGCGGTGGCGATCGCGGTCGCCACCGCGAAAGCGACCGCCAGGCGGAAAGCGGTCGACCGGAAGAGATCAAGCATCCGCGTGAAGCATGAAGCCGACCCCTCTTATATTGGTGATCAGCGGTTGCTCTCCTTTCGCGTCGATCTTGCGGCGGAGATTGCTGATATGGACGTCGACGACATTGGTCTGCGGCACAAACGTATAGCGCCAAACGTCCTCCAGCAGCATGGCTCGGGTCACGACCTGGTCGGGACGGCGAGCGAAGTATTCGAGCAGTTTGAATTCGCGCGGCAAAAGCTCGATCGACCGCCCGCCGCGGCGCACCGTACGTTCGACCAGATCCATTTCGAGCGAGCCGATGCGCAGCGTCGTCGTCCTGACGTCGTCGAGCCGGCGCAGCAGCGCTTCGACCCGCGCCGCCAATTCGGCCATCGCGAAAGGCTTGACCAGATAATCGTCGCCGCCGGCCTTCAGGCCGCGGACCCGCTCGTCGACCGCCGCCAGCGCGCTGATCACCAGAACCGGCGTCTTGATCCCCTCCCGGCGCAACGCCGCGACGATCGACAGTCCGTCCTCGCCGTGCAGCATGCGGTCAAGGATCAAAAGGGCCGCGTCGCCGGCGCGCGCGGCGCGCAAACCGTCTTCGCTCGTATCGGTGACCTGAACCTCATAGCCGCGGCGGCGAAGCTCGACGCTGATCTCGTCCGCCAATTCCGGCTCGTCTTCGACAAGAAGCACCGTCGGCGCTGTGCTGGAACGATCGACCGGCAACGCCGCCCCCTTCCCCCGCCCCTCCCCTGCTCATATATCGCGACGCGCCGGTCAGGCAAGTTTTTGACGGAGCGAGCGCGGCGCCGCGAAAATGAACCGGCCGCCCGAGCGGGCGGCCGGTTCGCAACGCGGCCTCGGAACCTGGATGCGACCCAGGCGTCGTCAGAAGATGAAGCGCAGACCAGCCATCGGGTCGATCGAGGTGTGATGGAGGTAGCCGTTCGCGAGGCCGTTATTGACTTCCGAGAACATCACGCCCGCATAGGTGTCGAACTTCGGCGCAAAGCGCCAATCGACCATAGCGGAAACCGCGTCCAAAGTGCCCGAGCAGGACGAAGCCGAGCTGTTGGAGCATGGCGTCTTGTGGAAGTCGGACTGATTATAGTGATAATAGCCGGTGGCGACGTCGAGCTTGTCCGTGACGGCATATTTCGCGCCTACCCAGAAGACCTGCAAGTCTCTTTGATTAAGATTGTAGGTCGTGTTGCTGATATCGGCGGTCGCAACCGGAATGCCGGCGATGCTGGTGAACCCGGTCTGGGGATTGCTCGGCGGGGCGAAGTAGATGTTTTCATAGCCCGCATAGAGCTTCCACGGTCCGATCGCGTATTTCGCGAGCAGCATCCAGCTCTGATCGTCGGAAATCGTGGCGGCCAGCGTGCCGGGATGCAGCAGATTCTGGGCTGCGCTCAGCGACGACAGCGCGACGGCGTCGTATACCTTGCTGTAAATCGCGTCGAACGACAGCTTGCCGTAGGCGCCCGTGGGGACATCGAACCCGGCTTGAATCTGGAAAGCGCTGGTTGCGGCGTTGTTCCAATCATAGCCGCCGAAAGCATAAAGCCCGGCGAGCCGGAACTGGCCGATATCGACCCGATATTTTGCCGACATGGAATAGCGCGTGTCTTCGGTGTCGCCGACGCCGGCGGTGGCGCCCGAATAGCCGATGACCGAGAAGGCGTAAGAGCCGCCCATCGGGTCATAGGCGTTGACGCCGTCCAGGGTGAGGGAGTTCTGGCGGCCGATCGTCAGGGTTCCATAGGTCTTCGAGCTGACGCCGGCGTAAAGCGCGCCATTATACCACTGGCCGGCTCGGCTCGAGTCGCCGTTCGTCTCCTGCAGGGCGAGCGGCAAACCGTTTTGCTCCTCCTGAGACAAGGGGCCGTTGGCGAGTCGCAACGAATAAGGATCGAAGCCCATCTGCCAGTTGAAGACAAAGGACAAGTCGCCGAAGAGAGGCTCGCTGGCTTTGACGCCAATGAAAGACTGGCTCAAGCCGTTCGGCGCGATGGAGAATATCGACTTGCTGCTGTTTTTCTGAATGAGATATTCGAGTCCGAAGGGCGCGTCGCGGTTAAAAGGCGCGCCCCAGGTTTGATAGGCGACGCCCATGTCGATCGTGCCGTAGATCGTCACGCCGTAATAGGTCAAAGGGCAATTGGTCGTGAAAAAGTCCCACGCGCTTGTGCAGGACGCGACAACCGCCGGCGCAGCGGGCGCAGGCTTGCTGGTCGGCAAATCCGCCGCGTCCGCAACGCCTACGGCGCCCAAAAACGTCGCCGCAGCAATCCCAAGTTTCTTACCCATGCGTGCCCCCAACCGAGATGATTCGCGTCTTTTTATTTATACGCGCCGCCGGACGTGCTGCCTCCAAAATGTCGAGTTCGCCGGCGCGCCGTCCCGATGCATCAAGGATGCCAATGCGCCTGCGCTCGTCGCTTCGGACGCTTTAGAGACTGACAGCGATAACGGGGCGTTATGACAGTCTTGTAACAATGGAGCGCCGCAGCTTGCGGCCGGGCGCTCAATTGCGGCGGTTCGCTTGCATAACTGACTGATCTGAGCCTAGTTTTTTCATCTGTCGTATTTTGGCCACAGCTCGTATTTTCCGAAATCGGTGAGCGATTCTGTCGAAGACCACTGCGCGCCCTGGTCGGAATTCAGCGTTGACAGCCGAGCAATGCTCGCTTCCGCATCGGCTTCATCATCGACGAGGAGAGCCTCGCCTGGAATCCTTCCGCGCTCCTGGCCCGCGCGGCCGCGGCGATCTCCGCTACGCCGCCAAATCCTCTGTCGAGGAAGAATGGTTCTACGCGCTCGTTATTGGACATGATCGGCCTGCGCTCCTCCATGGGGTCTGGGCGGAGGGCTACGCCGACGTTTCAGTTTCAAAGGGACGCGCATGGGGACTTCGCATCGAGACCGACAGCACGGACGCGCGCTTCCGCCCCTTAGGCTGCTACGCCGCTCGCGGCCGGCTCGGCGGCTATCTCGAATGAAGGTTCATGGACAGCTGAGGTTTCAACCCGCTTCGGTCGACGACCCTTCTCGCAGACGGCTACGAGAATTTTCGACAAAGTTCCTGATCGCGACCACGCCAAAGTTCGCAGCTTGACTTCTCCAGCGGGAGAAGAATTCGGCCGCACCGTCGTTCCGGCCAAACGGTCAAGCCTTGCATCGGCGAGCCACGGGCGACCGCTCCTATCGTCCGCGGGCGCTAGAGCAGTCGGCAGCGTCGCCGCGTTCCCTCGTCTCGCCACTGTGGCTTTGTCCTGACGGACGCTCGGCCCGCTCCACCTACTTCGCGCCGGATCTAGGAAACGCGTCCGGCGTCGAAACCGTTCCGTGATAGTAGGATTTCCGTTTCGTTCTCTTTTAAACCCATTGTTCGCCCTAAAACGCAGTAGAGCGGCGTACCGGTCGTGAGTTGCGAGAGCCAAAATGGGTCGTACGGTAGATAAAGCCCACATAAAGGTTGCATATTGGTCATAAAAGGTGCATAAACCCTTCCGTACCTCTTATTCGGTCATCAGATTGGAGTGAAAATGGCTAAAAAAGCAGTACGTCGCAAAGCCGCGCCGGTCCGGCGCGTCTGGTCGAAGGACGACATCAAGGTCCTCAAGGGCATGGCCCGCAAGGAGCCGCTGTCCAAAATCGCCAAATCCCTCAAGCGGACCGAAGGCGCGACCCGGCACAAGGCGACGTTGATGGGCATTTCGCTGAGAATGACGCCCAAGAAGCGCGCTACGGCGAAAAAGCGCTGAACGTAAGCGGTCGGCGTCCCAATTCGGGCTAGCCGACTGCCTTGAGCTTAAAGTTCGGCCGCCATTTGCGGCCGAAAGAGGCGGTCAAACCGCCTCGACGATGCCGCGAGCAACACTCGCGTTCGTCGGATAAAGCGGAATCAAGCACGCCTGCAAAGCGTGATAGATGTCCGGCTTGCCGATGAAGTAGCCGTTCTTTTCCTTAAGGTCGTCGCCCAGTTGCGGACGCCACCCTCCCGCCCGCCGGTCGATCAGGCGACGCGCCGCGAAGTCCCAGATGCGGCGATACCACGTCTCGTAAACGTCCTCGTCGTCCAAACGCCGTAAAAACGTCGCCGCGCCGATCCCCTCGCAACACGGCCACCACAGACGATCGCGGATCAGCGGCGCGCCGCCCCAATCGAGCGTGTAGTAGAAGCCGCCGCTCGCGTCCCAAGCCGAATTCGCCGCCGCGGCGAACAGCGCCTTCGCCGCCGCGGGGGGCCAATCGAGCCGTTTGCCGCCCAGCGCCCAGAGCTGCAACGCCAGCCGCGCCCATTCGAGCGAATGACCGGGCGTCGTCCCGGCCGGCCGGAAAATATCGGAGCCTTTGTAGTCGCGATCCACGGTCCAATCGGCGTGGTAGTGCTCCGGCACGCGCCAATCATTTGCCGCCGCCATGCGGCGCAGAAAGAAATCCGCGATGCGCTCCGCCTTGACGAGATAGGCGCGCTCGCCCGTCGCTTCGAAGGCGGCCATCAGCGCCTCGGTCAGATGCATGTTCGAGTTCTGGCCGCGATAGGCGCTGAACGGCGTCCAATCGCTCGCGAATTCCTCGGCGCTTGCGCCCTGCGCCTCGTCCCAAAATCGCGTCTCGAGGATTTCGCTGACGTCGGCGATCAACCTCCCCGCGTCCGGATGGCCGGCGAGCTTGGCGCTGGCGCCGGCAAGGAGGACGAAGGCGTGGCCATAGGCGAGCTTTTGCGTATCGCGCGGTCCGTCGGCGTCGAAGGAGGTAAAGTAGCCGCCAGATTTCGCGTCGCGATGGCGCTCGAGCAGCGCGGCCATGCCGTGGTCGACGAAATCGGCCGCGCCCGGCCGGCCGAGCATGACGCCGATCGCGTAGCAATGGACCATGCGGGTCGTCGCATGGAGCGGACGCTCCCGCTCGGCCGGAATGGCGCGGCCGGCCGCGTCCAACGCGAAGAAGCCGCCGGCGGGATCGAGCGATTCCGCCTCGAAGAACGCGAACAGAGAATCGGCCTCTTGGCGGAGCCAGCGCTGATGATTGGGATCGTCGAGCCAGGATTTCGCGGCCCGAGCGCCGGCGCCGGTCTGTTCGATCATGGCGGCCATTTCCCTCCTGGAGCGCGCTTTGTCGAGCGCAAGCAATAATCAGCGCGCAACCAGCAGGCAAGGCGCCGCCTGTCCTTGCAGGAGCGCTCTTCGTGTTCGAAGACTTCGCGGCAGGCGATACGGAACGAGCGCAGAGCGTCATCGGCGGCGCGGCGACGTACCTATTCTTGCCTGATCGCCCTGTAGAGATGCGATCGCGCCGCGGCGATCAGCTTGAATGGGCCGGGCTCGATCGGCCAAGCTTCGAACGTGGTTTCGACAAGCGGAGAATTGGCGAAGCGCGCCGAAAAGCCGCCTTGGTCGCGATCACGTCGCCGCCGGGGTCCAAGCGAAGGCATAGCGCGCTGAGTGGAGTTCGCCGGCGCTTTTGCCCGCGCCGAACCGGCTTCCGGCCTCGTCGCATCCGCGGCCCCCATCATCCCCTGCTTTTTAAGCGATCCGCCCGCCGCCAGGGCCGAGATTCTGGCGCTCGCTGTCTCGAACTGGCATAAGGCCTTATGAACGCCATCACGAATCGCGGGCTGAGCCCCGGCGCGCCGGCGATCGGCCGCGACCCGGGCTTCGCGGTCTATGTCCATTGGCCGTTTTGCCTGGCCAAGTGCCCCTATTGCGATTTCAACAGCCATGTCCGCAACGCGCCGGTCGACGAGGCGCGCTTCATCAACGCCTTCCGCGCCGAAATTCGCCACCGCGCGGCTCTTGCGCCGGGCCGAACCGCCCAATCGATCTTTTTCGGCGGCGGCACGCCGTCGCTGATGCGCCCGCAAACCGTACAGGCGGTGATCGACGCGATCGCCGAAGCCTGGACGCTTGCGCCGGACGCGGAGATCACGCTCGAAGCCAATCCGACCAGCGTCGAGGCCGGCCGCTTCCGCGGCTATCGCGCCGCCGGAGTCAATCGCTTGTCGATCGGCGTACAAGCGTTGAACGACGCCGATTTGAAGGCGCTCGGGCGCCGGCACACGGTGAGCGAAGCGCTCGCCGCCGTCGACGTCGCCGCCGCGATTTTTCAGCGCTATTCGTTCGATCTCATCTACGCCCGGCCCGGCCAGAGCCTGCAAGCCTGGCGCGCCGAACTCACAGAGGCCTTGCGGCGCGGCAGCGAGCATCTCTCGCTCTATCAACTCACGATCGAGCCGGACACGATTTTCGAGCAGCTCTTCAAAAACGGCAAATTGCGCCTGCCCGACGCCGATCTCGCCCGCGCGCTGTTCGATGCGACCCAAGAGATCGCCGCCGCGCATGGCCTGCCCGCTTATGAAGTGTCGAACCATGCGCGGCCCGGCGCCGAGAGCCGGCACAATCTCATCTATTGGCGCTATGGCGAATATGCCGGGATCGGGCCCGGCGCGCATGGCCGGCTGAACACCGAGAGCGGAAGGCGGGCCCAGGCGACCGAGAAGCATCCGGAAATGTGGCTGACGCAAGTCGAGGCCGAAGGCCACGGCCTGGTCGAGAACGATCTCCTCTCCGCCGAGGAGCAGGGCGACGAGTTCCTGCTGATGGGCCTCAGGCTGCGGGAAGGGATCGATGTGAAACGCTTCGAAGCGCTCAGCGGCCGCCCGCTCGACCGGCGGCAGATCGACACGCTGCGGCTGGAAGGGTTCGTCGAAGAGGACGAGAGCGGGCGCCTCCGCGTGACGCCGATGGGCGCGCCGCTGCTGGACACGATCGTCGCGGATCTGGCGGCGTGATTCCCTCGCCCCGCGGAGCGCAGGGCTGTCCGGTGAAATTGAATTACGCGCGGAACAGGCGAGCGCGTGCGCTTCGTACAACCACAGCGCGTCTTGGCCGGGCTTGTCCCGGCCATCCACGCGGCGTCACCGCGACAATATTCGATATTTGCGCTCGCGGAAGGGCGTGGACGCCCGGCACAGGCCGGGCATGACGCGTATGGTTGCAATGACGGATGGCATTGCAACCGATTTGTTTTCCCGGACAGCCCTGCGCTGCGCGGGAGAAGGATTGTCACCCCTCGCCGCGCATTTTCGCTTGAAACGCCGGCAAGTGCTTGCGCTGCGCCTCGATCATGCGCTCGCGGTAGACGCCGTAGATCACGTCCGTATCATGCAGCGTGACGCCGGCTATGGTCGGCGAAGCGAAGGTCGGCAGTTCGACGCCGCGCTTCGCCAGCGCCTGCGCGGTGCGCGCGATCAGTTCGTGCGTCATGATCATTGCGAGGACTGTGGAGGAGCCGGAGACCGGCCGGCTCCAGCCTTCGATCGGCACGATCGCGTCCTCGATCGGCGCCGCGGTGTCGATCACCGCGTCGGCCGCGTCGGCGAGGCGCTTGCCGGACGTATGCGTCGTCGGTTTGTCGAGATTGGCCTTGGCGGTGATCGCAACGACGAACAGGCCGCGGTCCTTGGCGTAGAGCGCAGCGTCGATGCCCGACGCGTTGCGGCCGCTATGGCCATAGACGAGGATGCAGTCGCCGGGATTGAGCGGCTGATGATCGAGGAACTTCTCGGCGTATTTTTCGGTCCGCTCCAGCCACAGCAATTCGCGCACGCCGCCGGCGCCGAGCACATTGTGCCACATCACTCGCGGATCGGTGAGCGGATTGAAGCCTACATACGAGCCGTAGCGCGGAAACGCCTCCTGCACCGGCAGAACGGAATGCCCGGATCCGTAGAGATGGATCAGGCCGCCATTCGCCAGCGTCTCGGCGAAGCGCTCGGCGACGCGCTCGAACGCCGCCTGGTTGGCCTTGCTCGCCTTTTGGACCAAATCGGTCAGGCGGCTGATGTAAAGATCGGTCATGGCTTCTCCTCAAAGAAAGGTCTGGCGCGCAAGGTCGAGCGAATCTCGTAGCGATCGCCGCGCATCAACGAGAGGGTGAATTCGAAAATGCCCCGGCTATCGGCCGTCGCGCGCTCGACGACGAAGACCGGACCGCCTCGCGCCACGCCGAGCAGCGACGCCTCCGGCTCGTCGATCAGCGCGACCCGATAGACTTCGCGCGCCTCTTCCGGCTTGATGCCGCAGCGCGTTTCGAGCGCGGCGTAGAGCGAGCCGTCGAGCGGGCCGGCGCCGAGCAGCTTTTCGACCCGCTCGAGCGGCAGATGCGCGGTTTGCACGCCGATCGGCTCTTCGCCGCCTAGCCGCAAGCGGCGAATCCGCAGAACCGGCGCGCCCTCGTCGATTTCGAGCGCCGCGGCGAGATCGCCGGGCGCGGCGATCACCTCCTGGCCGAGCAAGCGCGAACCGGCGGTCAAGCCGAGATTCGCCATTTCTTCGGTGAAGCTGGTCAAGCCGCGCGCGCCGGCGACCAGGGTCGCGCTGCGCACGAACGTGCCGCGGCCATGCTCGCGGCGGAGCAAGCCGCTCTCTTCGAGATTGCGCAAAGCGTGGCGGATGGTGATGCGGCTGACGCCGAGCATGGCGCAGAGCCGGTCCTCGGCGGGGATTTGCGAGCCCGCCGGCCATTGGCCGCTCTCGATCAAAGCGCGGATCGAGCGCTCGCATTGATGCCAGAGCGGCTCGGGGCGGCGCCGGTCGGGCGCGGACGGCAGCACGGCGCTCATCTGACCCTCCGCCAATCGGCGCCGGCCGCGCCGGCGATCGCCGCGCCGATCAAAGCCGCGCTTCCGCCGAACCGTCCTGCTCGTATGTCGACACCTTTCAGATGCGACGGCAAATGGCGGCGCATCGCGGCGAGGAGCTGCGGCGCGAGCGCGTCGAGCGAACTGGCGACGCCGCCCGTGATCAGCACCGCCTGCGGGTCGAGCAAAGCGACCGCGCCAGCGAGCGCCGTCCCGATCGCCGCGGCGGGCTTGGCGATCGCCGCCAGCGCCTTGTCGTCGCCCGCCCGCGCCGCCGCGATCAAGCGCGCGCCGTCGGCCGCGCCAAGCGCTTTCGCCGCCAACGCGTCGAGCGCGCGGCCCGCCGCGACGCGCTCCAGCCAGCCGTCATTCGGATGGCCGGGATCGGTCCAGTCCGCGCAGGCCCAGCCGAACGAGCACGCCCCGCTTTGCGCGCCTTTGACGATGCGTCCGTCCGCGAGCACCGCGGAGCCGATTCCGGTGCCGATCGACAGCAGAATCGCATCGTTCAAGCGCGTCGCTGCGCCCTGAGTCGCTTCGGCGAGCAACGCGAGCTGCGAATCATTGCCGAGCGCGAGCTCGGCGCCGGGTACGAGATCGGCGAGATCGACGCCGTCGAGCCAGGGCAGATTCGGAATCCATCGGCAGCGCGGTCCTTCCGTCAAACCAGGAACCGCGACGCCGACACGCGCGATCGGCCCATTCGCCGCGGCGATCTCGCCGACGTGGGCGCGAAAAGCCGCGAGGTCGCGCGGCGCCGGCCAGCGGCCGACCGGCCGCACGTCCGCAACCGCGCCCGCCGCGAGGCCCGCGCGCAGATGCGTGCCGCCGAGATCGAGGGCGAGGATCAGGCTCATCCGTTGAGCCCCGATTGGATGATGCTGTTGATGAAGGCGCGCTGCAGCGCGACGAACAGAAGCAGCGGCGGCAGCACCGCGAGGGTCGCGCCGGCCATGACCAGATTGGCGTTGATCGCGCCGCGATTGTAGCTGAGCAACCGGCTGAGGCTCAGCACGATCGGATAGGCGTCGCCATTGCCCTCGAGGATGGTCAGCGGCCAGAGGTAGCTGTTCCAATGGTAGCAAAAGGCGAAGATGGCGAGAGTCGCCACCGCCGGCAGGATGTTCGGCGCGACGATGGTGAAGACGATGCGCAGTTCCGACGCGCCGTCGATCCGCGCCGCTTCGATCAATTCGTTCGGCACGCCGGCGATGAATTGCCGCATCAGGAAAATGCCGAACGCGTTGGCGAGGTTCGGCAGGATGACGCCGGCGAGCCCGCCGTCGAGCCCGAGCGACGAGACCATGCGATAAAGCGGAATCAGCGTGACGATCGGCGGCAGAAACATGGTGGCGACAATCGCGGCGAACAGCGCGTCGCGGCCTCTGAACTGATGCTTGGCGAAGACGTAGCCCGCCATCAGGCTGGTGACGAGAATACCGAGCGTCGTCGCGCCGGCGATGATCGCCGAATTCAGGAACGAGCGGCCGGCGTCGATCACGCCTGAGACTTTGGCGTAGGCGTCGAGCGAGGGCGTCGCCGGCCACCAGACCGGCGGCGTCTGCATCGTCTCGGCCGGCGTCTTGAGGCTGGTCAGCAGCATCCAGGCGAGCGGAAACGCGGCGGCGACAGCGACAAGCAAGACGAGCCCGGTCAGCGCGACTTGCCCGAGCGCGGCGCGATTGACCAGGCGCCGTACCGAGACCGAGCCGGAGGCCGCCGCCGCCACGGTCGCGCCGCTCATCGCGCGCTCCTGTCGCGCGCCGCCGCGAACAAGACCGCGACGGTCACGATCAAGCCCAAGAGCAGCATCACGGCCATGGCCGAGCCGAGCCCGCCCTGCGCGCGCTCGACGCCGACGCGGCGGATATGGTACGTCAGCACATTGGTCGAGCCGACCGGCCCGCCTTGGGTGATGAGCGCGACCGGCTCGAAGACCTGCACGGCGTTGATCAGCGCGATCACGCTCGAGAACAGCAGGGTCCGGCGCAGCAGCGGCAAGGTGACATGGGCGAAAGCCTGCCAGCGATCGGCGCCGTCCAGCGTCGCGGCTTCGTAGACCGTGGCCGGAATTTGCGTCAGGCCGGCGACCGCGAGCACGGTAAAGTAGCCGGTCTGCTGCCAAACATTGAGGAGGACGAGCGAGACGAGCGCCGTATTCGGCGATGACAGCCAGTCCGGCCCCGGCAGGCCGAACCAGCCGAGAATCTGATCGTACGGCCCCTCGGTCGGCGAATAGAGCTTCGACCAGACCAGCGCGACGGCGAGCGAAGGAACGATATAGGTCGAGAACAGAACGGCGCGCAGCGCGCCGCGGCCGAGCGCCCGGCTCTGATGAATGAGCAGGCCGAGCGCGACCGAGAGCGGCAGGATCAGCGCGATCGACAAAACCGCGTAGATCGCGGTGTTGGCGAAGGCGCCGCGAAAATCCCGGCCGACCGAAATCGGCCCGAACAGGTCGGCGAAATTATCGAGGCCGACGAAACGCGCCGCGCCGAACGGCGTCTGCGTCGACCATGCATGGAAGGAGAGCCAGACCGTCAGCACGATCGGGACGAACAAGAACGCCGCGATCAAGCCGACGCCCGGCGCGAGCAGAACTGCGCGGGGAAGCAGGAAGGCGCCGCCGCGGCTCATGGCGCGCTACAACCCTTCTCCCCGCAGCGCGCAGGGCTGTCAGGGGAAAGCCTACGCCTGAGCGGAGCTGATGACTTGCTTTCGACACCGCGGCGCCACGCCGCCCGATCGCCGTCAACCCGCCATGGCGCCTCGAAGGTACGCGCGAGGCGATGTCCGCCCATGAGGCGCCATGGCGGGTGCTCCGCTGCGCTTCGCCCCTGCGGGTGACGGCGATCGCTCGGCGTGGCTATTGGCGACCAAGACGTTTTGCTGC
>JAJPHH010000192.1 GCA_021325385.1 Alphaproteobacteria bacterium | reverse complement strand
TTGGTGCTCAACGCCGACTTCCGTCCGCTGAGCTATTACCCGCTCTCGATCTGGTGCTGGCAGGACGCGATCAAGGCGGTCTTTCTCGATCGGGTCAACATCGTTTCGCAATATGAGCGGACGGTGCGCAGCCCGTCATTCGAAATGCGCCTGCCCTCGGTCGTCTCGCTGAAGACCTATGTGAAGCCGTCGCGCTATCCGGCCTTCACCCGGTTCAACGTCTTCCTGCGCGACCGATTCACCTGCCAATATTGCGGCGACGACGACGAACTGACGTTCGACCATGTCGTGCCCCGCTCGAAAGGCGGGCTGACGACCTGGGAGAACGTGGTCGCCGCCTGCTCGCGCTGCAATTTGCGGAAAGGCGACATGCTGCCGGCCACGGCCAAGATGTGGCCGGCCAAGGCGCCCTTTCAGCCGACCATCCACGACCTCCACCAGAACGGCCGGCTGTTCCCGCCGAACTATCTGCACGAGAGCTGGATGGACTATCTCTACTGGGATAGCGAACTGGAGCCTTAACCTCCGTTTGGCCGCCCGCCGTTCTGCCGATCGGGCGCCGAAATCCGTCAGCCGCTGCGAGGGTGTTTGCCAATTGCGGCGGCCGGCCGATCGGCGCCCAGCAAGGCGCGCGCCGCGCGCGTCGCTTCCTTGACTGACGGAAAGAGCCGACCGTCCAGCCCGTTAAAGGCGTGGAGCGCGGCATGAAAGCGGAAGCCGCCGCGGTCGCGCGCGGCGATGCCGACCGCCTCGTCGCCGATTTCGATGATGTAAGCGTTGTGCATATCCTCCGCCCGCCGCGTCCGCGCCGGCCCCTTCTGACGCCATGCAATATTCCGGCCGCATGGCGGCTGGTTGACGCCAAGTAACTTGACTAAATCTATTATATTTATATTCTTATGTCCAGCCTTGCCCGTGGCAAGCAGCCCGCGCCGCGCGCGCCGACCGCCCAAAGGAGCCCCTCGTGACCGCACAAGCTCAGAAGCCGGAAACCCTCGCGCTGCATGCCGGCTGGCGCGCCGATCCATCGACGGGCTCGGTCGCCGTGCCGATCTATCAGACGACCTCGTACCAATTCGACAGTACGGAGCGCGCCGCCAATCTGTTCGCGCTGAAGGAGCTCGGCAATATCTATACGCGTATCGGCAACCCGACCAACGACGCGCTCGAAAAGCGGATCGCGGCGCTCGAAGGCGGCGTCGCCGCGCTCGCCCTCGCTTCGGGCCAGGCGGCTTCCGCCTTCGCCCTGCAGAATCTCGCCCGCGCCGGCGACAACGTCGTCTCTTCGACCGATCTTTATGGCGGGACTTGGAACCTCTTCGCCAACACGCTGAAGGACCAGGGAATCGAAATCCGTTTCGTCGATCCCGCCGACCCCGAAAACTTCCGCCGCGCCACGGACGGGCGCACCCGCGCCTATTACGCCGAGACCCTGCCCAATCCGAAGCTCGCCGTCTTCCCAATCGCCGAAGTCGCCGCGATCGGTCGGCCGCTCGGCGTTCCGCTCATCATCGACAATACGGCGGCGCCGATCATCGCCCGGCCGTTCGACCACGGCGCCGCGATCGTCGTCTATTCGGCGACCAAATATCTTGGCGGCCATGGCAATTCGATCGGCGGCGTGATCGTCGACGGCGGCAATTTCGACTGGGAGAAGCTGCCGGAGCGCCAGCCCGCGCTGAATGCGCCCGACCCGAGCTATCACGGCGTCATCTGGACCGAGGCGGTCAAGCCGCTCGGGCCGGTCGCCTACATCGTCAAAGCGCGCACCACCCTGCTGCGCGATCTCGGCGCGGCGATCTCGCCATTCAACGCGTTTCTCATCTTGCAAGGAATCGATACGCTGGCTTTGCGCATCGACCGTCATGTCGCCAACGCCGCCGCGGTCGCCGCCTACCTGGTCAAACGGCCGGAAGTCGCTCGCGTCATTCATCCCTCTCAGCAGAGCGGCGTTCAACGCCAGCGCGCCGACAAATATCTCGGCGGCAAGTATGGCGGCCTGGTCGGGTTCGAACTTGCCGGCGGCCGCGAAGCGGGACGACGCTTCATCGACAGCCTGAAGCTCTTCTACCACGTCGCCAATATCGGCGATGCGCGCAGCCTCGCCATTCATCCGGCGACGACCACCCATTCGCAGCTCTCGAACGAAGATCAGGTCAAGAGCGGCGTATCGGACGGGTATGTTCGTCTCTCGGTCGGCCTCGAACATATCGACGACATCCTCGCTGACCTCGATCAGGCGCTGAACGCCGCCGGCGGCGGCCTCGCCGTCGCAGCGGAATAGGTCCCGCGCGAGGTCCGGCGTTTCTCTCCCACGCGCCGGACGGAACCCGCGCGACGGGCGGCGGCCGGCCGGGCCGCCGCCCTTTTTTGCCTGAAACAGGCCGCGTCGGCGGCATGGAACCCCTTCCGGTCCCCGGCGTTGGTCGCCATCAATCGTGGAAGAGGAGAAGCTGGATGGATCGCGAACATGTGAAGGGCGCCGCCGACAAGGCGAAAGGCGCCGTCAAGGATACGGCCGGCAAGATCACGGGCGACAAGAAATTGCAGGCCGAAGGCAAATTCGACAAGGCCAAGGGCGCCGCGCACCAAACCGCGGGCGACGTGAAAGACGCCGCGCGCCGCGCCAAGGAAGACATCGAGAACGAGTGAGCCCGATCAGATTTGGGGTTGCTCCTGCCAAACCTCGCCGCCCTTCGGGGCGGCGCTTTTTATTTCTTGAGGCGGTAGCCTGTTCTGAAAATTGCGATCACCGCGGCCAGGCACAGCGCCAGGAAAACGAGCGTCATGCTCAAACTGACGCCAACGGCGACGTCGCCCTTGCCATAGAAGCTCCAGCGAAAGCCGCTGACCAGATAGACGACCGGGTTGAACAGCGCGACCTCGCGCCAGGGATGCGGCAGCATGTCGATCGAGTAAAAGCTGCCGCCGAGAAAGGTGAGCGGCGTGACGATGATCAGGGGCACGACCTGCAGCTTCTCGAAATTGTCCGCCCAAATGCCGATGACAAAGCCGAACAAGCTGAACGTCGCCGCGGTCAGGACCAAGAACAGGACCATGAACAGCGGATGCTCGATGCGAAGCGGAACGAACAGCGTCGCCGTGGCCAAGATGATCAAGCCGAGCAGAATCGACTTGCTCGCCGCGGCGCCGACATAGCCAATGACGACTTCGACGCCCGAGACCGGCGCCGACAGGATTTCATAGATCGTGCCGACGAAGCGCGGAAAGTAGATGCCGAACGAGGCGTTGGAGATGCTCTGCGTCAGAAGCGACAGCATGACCAAGCCGGGCACGATGAACGCGCCATAGGTGACGCCGTCGATCGCCGTCATCCGCGCGCCGATCGCGGCGCCGAAGACGATGAAATAGAGCGAGGTCGAGATCACCGGCGCCACGATGCTCTGCAGCAGCGTGCGCCGCGTGCGCGCCATCTCGTAGCGATAGATCGCCTGAATTGCGTAAAGGTTCATGACCGCTCTCGGACGATGTCGACGAAGATTTCTTCGAGCGAGCTTCGCTTGGTCTCGACATCCTTGTAGGCGAGGCCCGCCGCATCGAGCGCGTGGAGCAAGGGGCGAATGCCGTGCGATCCGTCGACCGTGTCATAAGTATAGATCAGCTCGCGGCGATCCGGCGACAGTTCGAACGCGTACGCCGCGAGGCTCTCGGGAAGGCGTTCGATCGGCGCCTGCAACGTCAAGGTGAGCTGCTTCTTGCCGAGCTTGCGCATCAGGACGTCCTTCTCTTCGACCAGGACGAGCTTGCCGTTGTTGATCACGCCGATGCGGTCGGCGAGCTCCTCCGCCTCCTCGATGTAATGAGTGGTCAAAATGATGGTGACGCCGGACTCGCGCAGGCGCCGGACCATGCGCCACATGTCGCGGCGCAGCTCGACGTCGACGCCGGCGGTCGGCTCGTCGAGGAAAAGGATGATCGGCTCGTGCGACAGCGCCTTGGCGATCATGACGCGACGCTTCATGCCGCCGCTGAGCGTCATGATGCGCGCGTCGCGCCGGTCCCACAGCGCGACGTCGCGCAACACTTGCTCGAGATAAGCAGGATCGGCCGGCTTGCCGAACAGGCCGCGGCTCAATCGCAGCGTGTTCCAGACCGTCTCGAACGTGTCGGTGGTCAATTCCTGCGGCACCAGGCCGATCTTGGCGCGGGCGGCGCGATAATCACGCTTGATGTCATGTCCGTCCGCCGTGATCGCGCCCTCGCTGGCGTTGACGATGCCGCAAATGATCGAGATCAGCGTCGTCTTGCCGGCGCCGTTCGGCCCGAGCAGCGCGAAAATCTCGCCGCGGCGGATCTCCAGGTTGACGGCGTCCAGCGCTTTGAAGCCGGAGGCGTAAGTCTTGGAAAGATTGGCGACGCAGACGATCGGCTCGGCCGTGACGACGGCTTTCGGAGGAGAAGCTGAGAGGAGCACGGCGGCAGCTTGATCAAGTCTCGATTGAAGGGGCGCGCACGATATACCGATGTGGTTCGCCGCGCGAGCTTGCGCAAGCGGGCTGGCGGCAATTGCGCCTGGGCCGAAATCGGTGGAGAACCGCGGTCCTCCGTTGGCCGGCGCGATCACGGCGACTAGGCTGGCGCTGGATTCACCCTCGCCCGGGAGCTGGCATGAAAAGAAGCGCCTCAGTGCGCCGGATACCGGCGCGGCCCAGCCGCGACGCCGCGCGCGGACCGCTGGCCGGGTTGGACATTTTCGCGCTGATCGAGGAAATGCTCGACGAAGACGCAGACGACGATCAGCTCGAGACGCTCTTCGACACGGCGCTGGAGATGGCGGAAGACGGCGCCAACGAAGTTCCGGACGGACTTCTCTCCGATCTCGAGAGCGCGCTCGACCAGGCGCGGATCGACGCCAATGGCGGCGATCGCGAGGCGCGGCGCGAGTTGAAGGCCGTACGGCGCAAGCTCGATCGGGCGATCAGCAGCGGCGCGGTTCATCCCACTGCGCTGATCGTCTTCGGCAAGGTTTTCGCCGCCGCCGGGCTCGACATAGGCGAGACGGCGCGCGCGGCGGTGCGCGGCGTGCTCGAAGGCGGCTTCATTCCGGCAGGCGCCGATTTCTATGAAGCGTTGGTCGCGCCGCTCTTGCCTCCAGCCGGCGACGATCCCTTCGCGCTTTACGAGCTCGTCCAGCAGGTGACCGCGATTTTCCCGCTGGAGGAGAGAATCGCGGCCGCCGCCGGCCTCGCTGCGGACGCGAGCCCGATTGCGCGACGAGCGGCGATCGGCTTCCTGCTCCATCCCGACGACGCTCTGGCGAGCGCCGCAATCAAAGCGCTGGCCGAATCGAGCGGCGCCATGGACGGGCAGAGCCGCAAGCGAATAGAGACGATTCGCCCATGGCTCGCGCCGCGGCGGCGCGCGGCGCTCGAAACAGCCTTCGGCCCTGCTCCGAGCGGCGATCTCGCGGCGCTTTCGGCGGCGGCGCCCGCCAAAGTCGTCCGGCTCGCGGCGACGACTCGCGACGGTTCCGGAGCAAGCGCGCTCTTCGCCTCGCTCAAGCGGGGTTCGCGATACGCGTTCGCCGCGATCATGATCAAGCCGAACGGCGTCGTCGAGGCGTTGCAGGAGGAGGACTTGTCCCGCGCCGATGCGGAGACGATCGAGTTCACGCAGGCGGCCGCTGCGCCGTTCTACGATGTGCGCCCGGATACTTTCGCTCGAATTTTGCGACTCGCGCTCGGCCGGAACCTCGCCGCGAACACCCCTCCTCCCTTCGCTCTCGTCGAGGTCGTCGAAATGCTCGGGCACGGTCCTCTGTCGCCGGACCTATCCACGCCGGCCGACATCCTTCAAAGGCTGGTCGCCGAGATCCCTGATCGCGATCTCGCGGCGCGGATCGCCGGCGCGCATCGCGACGTCGCCGACTGCGAAATCTTCGCGTCTTGGTTCGAGGCCGGCGAGCAAGTGGACAAGGCGTTGAAGCGCGTCGACTTCGTCGGCGAGGGCGCGGATGTCCTCCTGAAGTCCTATCTGCCGGCGCGGCGCGAATTCTGGGCGGCGCAATGCGCCATGTCCGCGCTCGCCTTGAGGGACGGCGCCGCTGCGAACAAGCCGCTGTGGCGGCAATTGGCTTTGGTCGGACGCGACATCGCCGGCGACAAGCCGCTCGATTCGATCCCGCTGATGCGTCGGATCGCCGAGCAAAGCGCGGCGCATTTCATGGCGGAGTGATCGAGCGAAAACGGCCGGCGCGACGCGCAAGCGGCGCATTCGCAGCCCGGCTTTTTCGGATAGCCGCCAACGACCAGGTGGGCCGATGACTCCCTTCCTCATCGAAGTTGCAATCGAGCCTAAGGACCCGGTTCGCCGCGACGCCCTGGTTGCCGCACTGGCCGAGCTTGCCGCGGGCGATTCGTCTTTGGACTTCGCCCTCGACGATGAAAGCCGACAAGTCCTTCTCAAAGGCGTCAGCGAGGAGCAGCTCGACGCGGCGGTCAGTCGGCTCAAAAGTGAGTTCGACCTCATCATCGGCCGGCCGCAGGTGGCTTATCGCGAAAGGCTGACGACCAAGCGGGTCGAGATCGACTACACGCATAAGAAGCAAACCTTCGGCAGCGGCCAATTCGCTAGGGTCAAGATCGTCTTTGAGCCGGTTGCGATTGGCGCGGGCTCGTCGTTTCAGGCGATGATCGCCGCCGGCGCGGTACCGGCGGAATTTATTCCAAGCGTCGAGAAGGGCGTCTCGAGCGCTATGAGTTCAGGCGTCGTGGCTGGATTTCCGGTCGTGGACGTCAAGACGACGCTGATTGACGGCGCGTATCACGAGACCGATTCGTCGGAACTGGCGTTTGAAATCGCCGCCAGATCGGCGGCTCGCGAGGCGTTGCATGACCGTTCGGAGCTGATCGAGCCGATCATGAAAATCGACGTCGTGACGCCAGAAGAGCATATCGGCTTCGTGATCGGCGATCTTCGCTCCCGCCGCGGCCAAAGTCTGAACCACGTACGAAACGACGACAACATCATCGTCAGCGCTCTGGTTCCGCTCGCCAGCATGTTCGGCTATGGCTCGTCGCTCCGCGCGGGAACACGAGGACGCGCCAAGTTCACGATGAGCTTCAGCCATTATGCTCCTCTCCCGCCTTCGGGAGGCGGCGACGATCTATTCCCGCCGGTGGTCGGAATGCGGGCTTGAAGTCACACGCGCGGCGACGTGCGCCTTGTCTGGCGGCGACGCGAAACGGGAAGAGATGAGAGCCGGTCTCGCCGCGGGAAGCGAGTTGGCGCTTGACCCAACCCGTACGGCTCTGTACAGTTCTCATCGAGGTGCGACATGAGCGCGACAGGGCGTAAAGGCGCTGAAGAAGCGCGCAACCAGCTTCCCGAACTGCTTGACTCGGCCGAAAAGGGACAGTCGACGATCATCACTCGGCACGGTCGGCCGGTTGCTGCGCTCGTTCCAGCGGAAGCCTGTCACGGCGCCCCTCGGCAGCAGCCGCTGACGGCGCTCAAGGGTTCTGGCCGCGGCTTATGGGGAAAAGACAGCGCTCGCGCGCTTCGCAAGTTGCGCGACGAATGGAGCCGCTAAGCGCCGACGATTTGCCGGACCAGGCGCTGCTCCTGATCGACGCCGCGCCGATCATCTACGTCCTCGAGGCCCACCACAAATTTGCGTCGCGTTTCGAACCTCTGTTTCAGGCGCACGCAGCGGGGCGGCTAAGCTTTGCCGTCACGACGGTCACGATCACGGAAGTGTTGACAGGGCCGCTTAAAGCCGGCGACGAGGCGCTGGCGCGCCGTTATCGCGCCATCCTCGAATCGTGGCGCGTGATCGCGCTCGACGCCGACATCGCGGAAAGCGCCGCGCGCATGCGGGCGGCGCTTGGCTTCAGGCTCGCGGACGCGGTACAGGTCGCAAGCGCGCTTGCGATCAACGCGGCCGCTCTGGTGACGCACGACCGCGCTTTTTCGCGTGTTTCTTCGCTGCGGATCATCTCGTGATCGGCGCGAAATCCGATAGAACCGACGCGTCCGCTCCTCGCCGACGCCTTAGCGCCTGCGGACGCTTGCACCCGCGCAAGGCTCCTTCCCTGGACGCTTGCGCCCCCAGCGCCCACATTGGCGCCAGACAAGCGGGCGCCGTCGCGCCCTCGAGGAACCCTCCCCCAATGTCCATTCGTCCTGTCAAGCGCGTCGCGCAATCGCAGCCGACGATCGAAGGGGCCGGCGTCAAGCTGCGCCGCGCCTTCGGCTTCGGCGATCCGTCGGAATTCGATCCCTTTCTGATGATGGACGATTTCCGCGGCGACAATCCCGCCGACTACATGGCCGGCTTTCCCTGGCATCCGCATCGCGGCATCGAGACGATCACCTATGTGCTCGCCGGCGCGGTCGAGCATGGCGACAGCCTCGGCAATCGCGGCAAGCTCGGCGCCGGCGACGTGCAGTGGATGACCGCCGGCAGCGGCATCCTGCATCAGGAAATGCCGCAAGGCGACGCCAAGGGCCGCATGCACGGCTTCCAGCTCTGGGCCAACCTGCCCTCGGCGCTGAAAATGACCAAGCCGCGCTATCAGGACATTCCGGCCCGCGAAATCCCCGAAATCGTCGACGACGACGGCGTGACCGTGCGCGTCATCTGCGGCGACTTCTGGGGCAGGAAAGGTCCGGTCGACGGCATCGCCGCTGAGCCGCGTTATCTCGACGTCTGGGTCCCGCCGGGCAAGCGCAAGAGCCTGCCTGTCGAGACCTACCGCCAGGCCTTCGCCTACATTTTCGAAGGCTCGGGCGTGTTCTCGGACGCCTCGCAACCATTCGGCGTGCTGCATGAGAAGCAGGTCGACGGCGAGGAGGTTCTGGTTCGCGAGAAGGTCGGCAACCGCTCGCTCGTCGTTTTCGGCGGCGGCGACGAGGTCACGGTTCAGGCGGGCGAGGAAGGAATCCGCTTCCTGCTCGTCTCCGGCCGGCCGATCAAGGAGCCGGTCGCTTGGTACGGACCGATCGTGATGAACACCCAAGCCGAGCTCCGCCAGGCGATCTCGGAGCTCAATTCCGGGACCTTCATCAAGGAAGGCTCGGCGGACGTCCTTCGAGCGCGCTGAGATACACGCCGAGCGTCGCCCGCGTCATCTGTTCGAGCGAGAAATGGCGCTCGACATGGGCGCGGGCGCGCCGCGCCAGCGCTTCGCGCGCCGACGCGCCGAGGCTCAGAGCATGGGCGAGCGCCTCGGCGAGCGCGCGGGCGTCGCCCGGCGGCACGCGCCAGCCGGTGCGCTCCTCGGCGGGAATCTGCGGCGGCGCCAGCACCGTCTCCGGCACGGCGCCGAGATCGGAGACGACGACCGGCGCGCCCATCGCCTGCGCCTCGACCGCGCTGCGGCCGAAAGCTTCCGGCTCGGTCGACGGCACGGCGACGACCGAGGCGGCGAGGAAGGCCGCTGGCATGTCCTCGCAATGGCCGACGCGGGCGACGACGCCTTTTAGGCCGGCTTTGTCGACAAGCGCGTCGAGCTCCTTCACATAGGCGTTGCGGCCTTGCGCGTCGCCGGCCAGGACATAGCGAACGCCGGCCAGGCCGCCCTCTCTGAGGCGCTTGGCCGCTTCGATCAGAACCTTCTGTCCTTTCCAGGCGGTCAGCCGGGCGGCGAGCAGCACGATGCGCTCCTGCGGCTCGGCGCCCCAGCTTCTGCGCAAGCGCGCCACGCGTATGGGATCGACCGAAGCGGGCGAGAATTTCGCAAAATCGGCGCCGCGCGGGATGACCGCGATGCGGTCGCGCGCGAACGGATAGAGCCGCCGGATCAGCTCGGCCGTGTAATGCGAATTGGCGATCACGGCGTCGCCGCGCGCCATCACCGAATTGTAGCTGAGCTTCAGCGCCGATCGCCCCGAATAGGCGCCGTGGAATGTCGTCACGAAAGGCCGCGGCGCCAAGCGCATCGCCGCAAGCGCGACCCAGGCCGGCGCGCGCGAGCGAGCATGGACGATGTCGACGCCTTCGTCGCGGATGAGCCGCGCGAGGCGGCGCACGTTGAGCGCCATCAGAAGCGGATTTTTCGTCGCCGCGGGAAACGGCGACAGAAGGCCGCCGACCGCCTGCAATTCGCTCGTCAAGCGCCCGCCTTCGCTGGCGACGAGCGCGCGCGCGCCGGCCGCGACCAAGGCCTGGGCGACGTCGATCGTGGTGCGCTCCGCGCCGCCCGCGTCGAGCCGCGGAATGATCTGCAGCACGGTGCGGCCGGCAAGGCTCAGGCGTCCGCCGGCGCCGAACGGGGCGAGGCCGGCGGCGATCATCGAAGCGCGAGCCGCCACGCGCCGCAGGCCCCCTCCCGTACCCTCCCCCGCGCTGCGCGCGGGAGAGGGGGCTTCGACGCCGCGGCCAACCCCTGCGCCGGGCGCGGCCGGAACAGTACGAGCAGGGCGTCTGGGCCCCCCTCTCCCGCGAAGCGGGGGAGGGTACGGGAGGGGGCCGCCGGCGGGGCAAGAGGGGCCGCGCTCCGCGTCGTAAGGTTGACAGGCGGGCCCTGCCGCGACAAGCAAGCGCCGCTTGTCGACCCTGAAGCCGATCCCCGCCAGCCCATTCGACGAATCATGAGGACAGAGTAGGTTTGACCAAGCCCCGACTGCAAATGACGAGGATCGGCGAAGGCGCCGCGGCGCGGGACATCGCCTTCCTCCAGCGCCGCGCGACCGGCAAAGGCGCGGGCCGGCCGGGCCTCGTCTGGCTGCCCGGCTTCAAATCGGACATGGAATCGACCAAGGCCTCGGCGCTCGACGACTATTGCGCGAAAACCGGCCGGGCCTTGCTGCGTTTCGACTATTCGGGTCATGGCCGCTCGAGCGGGCGCTTCGAGGAGGCGACCTTGTCGCATTGGCTCGAAGAGAGCCTTGCGATGATCCGACTGAAGACGCAAGGGCGGCAGCTTTTCGTCGGCTCGTCGATGGGCGGCTATCTGGCGCTGCTCGCCGCCCGGGCGTTGGCGCAAAGCGGCGAGGCGCAGCGCCTTGCCGGGCTGGTCCTGATCGCGCCGGCCGTCGATTTCACCGAAGCTTTGATCTGGCGCAGCGCGCCGGACGAGGCCAAGCGCGCGATCCTGGAGCACGGCTTTTGGCTGCGGCCGTCGGCCTATTCGGCGGAGCCCTATCCGATCACGCGCAGGCTGATCGAGGACGGCCGGCGTCACCTGCTGCTCGGCGGCCCGATCCGCGCCCATTGCCGCGTCGCGATTTTGCAGGGCATGCTGGACGAGGACGTGCCGTTCGCGCACGCCCTGACGCTGGTCGAGCACATGGCCGGCGATTCGACGACGCTGACGCTGGTCAAGGACGGCGACCACAGGCTGTCGCGGGGCGAGGACATCGCGCTGATGATCTCGACGATCGAGGGGTTCGACCATGACGGGCGCGGCGTCGAAGCCTCTCCTCCTCGTGAAGCCAAGCGGAACGGGACTGGCGAGGCCAAGTCGGTTTAGCGCCGGCGTAGCGACCTCTCGTACCTCTCGCTTTTTCGCCGGGGAGAGGATGCTCGGCGCTGCGCCTAATCCCGTCTCGCTCCGTAGCGGTGCAGATCGGCGCCATGCGCCTTGAGCCAGGCCTCGGCGCGGTCAGTCTCCGGAAACAGGCGCCGCGTCACGCGCCAGAAGGCTGGCGAGTGATCCATATGGACGAGATGCGCGACCTCGTGAGCGGCAAGGTAATCGAGCACGAAAGGCGGCGCGAGAATCAAACGCCAGGAGAAGTTCAGCGCGCCGGTCGACGAGCAGGAGCCCCAGCGGCTGGTCGTGTCGCGTAAGGTGATGCGCCGCCGCGTAACGCCGAGCGCGGCGCAATGGCGCGCGGTCGCCGCTTCGAGATCGCGCCGCGCCTCGCGCTTCAAGAAATCGGCGACGCGGCGCTGCACATGGGCGAGATCGCCGGCGACGCACAGGATCGGTCCGCCGTCGTTTTCCGAGATCCAGACGACGCCGCGCGCGTCTGGACAATGGACGATCTTATGATCGACGCCGCGCAACGGCGCGAAAGACGACGGCTCGAAATAGACCAGATCGGGCAGACGATCGAGCCGCGCGCCGATCCAGGCGGCGTGACGCTCGGCGAACTCGCGCGCCGCTTTCAGCGAAGCGCGCGCCGGCATCGTCAGCACGACGTCGCGCGAGGCCGCGCGCACGCGCAAGGTGAAGCGCCGCGCGCTGTTCAGCCGCCGCAGCGCGACCTGATGAACGGCGCCGCAATGGGCAATTTCGAAATGAGCGACCGGCGCGCGCGGCGCGCCGCGTTGAAAGAGCCGCAACATGCGGTGATGAATACGCGAGGCGGCGATGAGTCGCTAGTGCGCCAAAGCATCACAGCCGGAATTATTCCCTCGTTCCCGAGACGGCGGCCGTGAAGCGTCCTGATGAAGACAGCGCCTGACTCGAAAGGTACGCGCTCGCGAGCGCCATGCCGAGCCTAGCGCAGCCCCACATCCGGGCGGGGAAAAGAATCCGCGGACTTATTTCAACGTGATCGCCGGCGCGGACGCGGGCTTCAACGCAATCGGCAGCCCCGCGGCGATCAAGAGCACGGCGTCGCAAGCCGCCGCCATCCCCTGATTGAGTTGTCCCTGCCAATCGCGGAATTCGCGGCCGAGCGGCGTTTCCGGCACGATGCCGAGTCCGACTTCGTTGGAGACAAAGACGACCGGCCCGGCGCAGGACGAAACTGCGTCGCAAAGCCGGGCGACCTCCGCCGCAACGTCGTCGCCTGCGAAAACGAGATTGGCGAGCCATAATGTCAAGCAATCGACGAGCGCGACGCGTCCTTGCCGCGCCTGCGCGAGCGCGCCGATCAGATCGCGCGGCGCCTCGAGCGTCGTCCAGCCTTCGCCGCGCTCGGCGCGGTGTCGTTCGATCCGCGCCGCCATTTCCTCGTCGCCCGGCGCGGCGGTCGCGATGAACAGGCGCGACGGCGCCGCCCGCTCGGCGAGTTGCAGCGCATAGCGGCTCTTGCCCGAGCGCGCGCCGCCCAGGATGAACACGCTGCGGCAGGAAAGAGGATCGGCGACGGCGTTCGACATGGCTCTTCCTGGCGCCAATCGGCCGCCGCCGCAATCGCCCTTCAACGGGCAAAGCCGCGATGATAGGAAGAGTGTCCATAAAGCGAGCGGCCGCGGGCATGAATCCGATTTTTGCCAATGTCGAGACCAGCGTCTTCGAGACCATGTCGCGCTTGGCCCGCGAGCGGCAGGCGATCAATCTCGGCCAAGGCTTTCCCGACGCTCCCGGCCCGGCCGATGTGCGCGCCAAGGCGGCGGAGGCGGTGGTCGATGGTTGGAATCAATATCCGCCGATGATGGGCCTGCCGGAGTTGCGCGAGGCGGTCGCCGCGCACTACCGGCGCTTCCAGGGCCTCGCGCTCGATCCGAACGCCGAAATCATGATCACCTCGGGCGCGACCGAGGCGCTGGCCGGCGCGCTGCTCGCGCTGATCGAACCGGGCGACGAAGTCGTGCTCTTCCAGCCGATGTATGACGCCTACCTGCCGCTGGTGAAACGCGCCGGCGGCGCGCCCCGCTTCGTCACGTTGCGGCCGCCGCATTGGCGCTTCGACGAGGCCGATCTCGCCGCCGCCTTCTCCGATCGGACACGCGTCGTTCTGTTCAACAATCCGCTCAATCCGGCCGGAATGGTTTATGACCGCGAGGCGCTCGCTTTGCTCGCCCGCTTCTGCATCGAATACGACGCGATCGCGGTCTGCGACGAGGTCTGGGAGCATGTCGTCTTCGACGGGCGCGCGCACGTCCCGCTCATCGCTATCGACGGCATGCGCGAGCGGGCGGTGAAGATCGGCTCGGCCGGCAAGATTTTCTCGCTCACCGGCTGGAAGGTCGGCTTCGTTTGCGCCGCGCCGAAAATCATGAAGGCGCTGGCCAAGGCGCATCAATTCATCACCTTCACGACGCCGCCCAATCTGCAGAGCGCGGTCGCCTATGGCCTCGCCAAGGACGATTCCTATTTCGCCGCGATGCGCGAAGGATTCCAGCGCAGCCGCGACCGCTTCGGCCGCGGTCTCGCCGAACGCGGCTTCGCCGTCTTGCCGAGCGCAGGCACCTACTTTCTCAACATCGACATCGCCCCGCTCGGCTTCAGCGACGATTTCGATTTTTGCACGCGCCTCGTCGAAGAGCACGGCGTCGCGGCGATTCCAGCCTCAGCCTTCTATGTCGAAAACGCCGTCAAGACCGTCGTCCGTTTCTGCTTCGCCAAGCAGGACGCGACGCTGGACGGCGCCCTGGCGCGCCTCGACAATGTCCGGCCGCGCTAATCGTCGGGCCCTGAAGCGCGGCCTGGCCGCGCTCGCGCTCGGTTTATGCGCGTCTTTCGCCGCCGCCGCGGAGCGGCCGCCTTTCGCGCCGCCGCCCAAGCCGGAGCCGCGCTTCCTTCGCCTGCTCGCATTCGGCGATTATTTCGACCCGACCGCGCTCGCCGAATTCGAAACCCGCTCTGGCCTGCAGATCGCCTATGACGCGTACGGCGCGCCGAGCGAGATCGCCGCCAAGCTGCGCGAAGGCCATTACGATCTTGTCGTGCTTCCCGGGCCGGTCCTGCAGGACGAGATCGCGGCCGGCGCGTTGCAGAAGATCGAGCGATCGCGGCTCAAGAACGCCGGCGCCGTCGCGCCGGGCGTTGCGGCCAAGCTCGCGGCCTATGATCCTTCCGAGGCGTACGCCCTGCCTTACATGTGGCTCGCCACCGGCCTGCTGCTCGACCAAGCCAAGGTCCGCGTCCGCATCGGCGCGCGGCCGGCCTCTTGGAGCCTGATCTTCGCGCCCGATCTCGCCCGCCGTTTCGCCGATTGCGGCATCGTAACGCCCGACGATCGCGACAACATGTTCATGGCGGCGTTTCGCTATATGGGAGTCAGTCCGGCCCGCCTCACCGCGGTCGAGATCAAGCGCGCCGGCGACTTCCTGCAGAGGCTCAAGGCGGGCGCGCGCGCTTTCGCGGCGCCGGATGTCGACGGCGCGTTGGCCAACGGCTCGGCTTGCGTCAGCGTCGGCGCCGAGATCGACGCCCGTCGCGCCATGGAGCGCGCCAAGCAGAGCGGTCAGCCGCTCGCGATCGAGTTCGTCATCCCGCCCGAGGGCGGGCCGATGTCGATCGACGCGTTCGCGATCCCGAAAGACGCGCCGCATCCCGAAGAGGCCTACGCGTTGTTGGATTTTCTCCTGCGGCCCGACATCGCCGCGCGCGACGCCCGCGCCACTGGCCTCACCAGCGGCGACGAAGGCGGCGACAGGGAGGAGTTGGCGCGCCTGTTCCCGGAAGGCGCGGTCTATCCGGCTCTCCAAATGCTCATCGACCAGGAATGGACGCGGCTGAAGGCCGGCGAAGAGGAGAGCGCCAAAGGCAAGAAGGTCAATCCTCATATCCGCACGGTCGAGCCGCGAAGCGGCGCCAAGGCCAAGAAGCTTTCGCACGCGCCGCATTCTTAGGCTATGACGGCGATGACGCCATGGAGGGACGTTTGACCACGATCACCGGCTCTTGCCTGTGCAAGCAAGTGCGCTATTCGATCGCGGCGCAGCCGCTGACGACGCGCGCCTGCTGGTGCCGCGTCTGCCAATATTTCGCCGGCGGCAACGCCGCGATCAACGCGGGATTCAAACGCGACGACGTGACGATCGAGGGCGAGTTGAAGGATTATGTCAGCGTCGCCGACAGCGGCTCGGTGATGCACCGCCGCTTCTGCCCGACTTGCGGCGTGCATCTGTTCAGCGAAGCCGAATCGCGGCCGCATCTTATTTTCGTGCGCGTCGGCACGCTGGACGATCCCGAGCTTGTCCGGCCGAAAGCGAATATCTGGACCGCCTCCGCGCCATCCTGGGCCTGCATGGACGAAGGCCTGCCGCGCTTCGAAGGCCAGCCGCCGCCGGCGGGGTGAGCGCCGCCGGCGCCTTACGATGCTGTCATTCCGCGCAAGCGCAGGGCTGTCCGGGGAAAGGCCTGCGCCTCGGTCTGGCGATTTGGCTTGCTTTCAACACCGCGGCGCCACGCCGCCCGATCGCCGTCAACCCGCCATGGCGCCTCGAAGGTACGCGCAACACGATGTCCGCCCGCGCGGCGCCATGGCGGGTGCTTCGCTTGCGCTCCGCCCCTTTGGGTGACGGCGATCGCTCGGCGTGGCTATTGGCGACCAAGACGTTTTGCTGCCGAAACCGGCCGTTCGGCCGTTTCGGTCAGCAAAACGTCTTGGTTGCAAAAAAGCCATCGAGG
>JAJPHH010000142.1 GCA_021325385.1 Alphaproteobacteria bacterium | reverse complement strand
CCTCGATGGCTTTTTTGCAACCAAGACGTTTTGCTGACCGAAACGGCCGAACGGCCGGTTTCGGCAGCAAAACGTCTTGGTCGCCAATAGCCACGCCGAGCGATCGCTGTCACCCGAAGGGGCTGAGCGCAAGCGAAGCACCCGCCATGGCGCCGCGCGGACAGACATCGTGTTGCACGTACCTTTATGGCGCCATGGCGGGTTGACGGCGATCGAGCGGCGTGGCGCCGCGGTGTTGACAGCAAGCCAAATCGCCGGACCGAGGCGCAGGCCTTTCCCCGGACAGCCCTGCGCTTTCGCGGGAATGACACGTGCGGCGGATGGCGAGGTCCTCATCGTCATCCAGCAACCCCCAGCGCCTTGCCGGCCTCGGCGAAGGCGGCGATGGCGCGGTCGAGATCGGCGAGGCTATGCGCGGCGTTCATCTGCGTCCTGATCCGCGCCTTGCCATGCGGCACGACCGGATAGGAGAAGGCGGTCACATAGATTCCGCGGGTCTGCAAATCGGCGGCGAGCCGGCCCGCCAATTCGGCGTCGCCGATCATCACCGGGATGATCGGATGCTCGCCGGGAACGAGGGTGAAGCCGGCTTTCAGCAGTCCAGCACGGAAATACTCTGCGTTACGGCGCAAGGCGCGGCGTAGATCGCCGGATTCGGCGAGGAGGTCGAGCGCCTCGATCGTCGCCGCCGCAATCGAGGGCGCGAGCGCGTTGGAGAAGAGATAGGGCCGCGCCCGCTGGCGTAAGAGATCGATCAAGATTTTCGGGCCGGCAATGTAGCCGCCGGAGGCGCCGCCCAGCGCCTTGCCGAATGTGCCGGTCAGGAGATGCACGCGGCCTTCGACCCCGCAATGCTCCGGCGTTCCCGCGCCGCGCTCGCCGATGAAGCCGACCGCGTGGCTGTCGTCGACCATGACCAGCGCGTCGTATTTCTCGGCGATGGCGCATATCCCCGGCAGGTCGGCGATGATCCCGTCCATCGAGAAGACGCCGTCGGTGACGATCAGCCGCGCCTTCGCGCCGGCCGCCTCCTTCAGCCGCGCCTCGAGCTCCTCCATGTCGCTGTTGGTGTAGCGCAGCCGCTTGGCTTTGCAGAGGCGGATTCCATCGATGATCGAGGCGTGGTTCAGCGCGTCCGAAATTACCGCGTCCTCTTCGCCGAGCAGGGCTTCGAAAATCCCGCCATTGGCGTCGAAACAGGAGGAGAAGAGGATCGAGTCCTCTTTCTTCAGGAAAGCGGCGAGCTTCTGCTCGAGTTGAACATGCAGATCCTGCGTGCCGCAGATGAAGCGCACCGAGGCCATGCCGAAGCCGTGGCTGTCGAGCGCCGCCTTGGCCGCCTCGATCAGGCGCGGGTGATCGGCGAGGCCGAGATAATTGTTGGCGCAGAGATTGAGCAGCTCGGTTTTCGACGAACCGTCGGCGATCGCGACCGAGCCGCCCTGCGGCGAGACGATGGCGCGCTCGCGCTTCATCAGGCCGGCCTCGCGGATCGCAGCGAGCTGGCGGGCGGCGTGGTCGAGAAGGGCGATGGACATGCAGGCCTATATAGCCGAAACGCCGGCGGCAGGCAGTCGGCAATCGCCGGGCGGGCGCCAACAATTCTGTTTCCGGCCTCCGTCCGCCGATTGCCGATCGCCACGTCATTGCGCTATCGCAACCGGCGATGGCCGAGCAACGTCCGATCGCCCTCGTCAACGCCCGTCTGGTCGATCCCGAATCCGGGCAGGAGACCCGAGGCGGCGTTCTAACGGCCTTTGGCGTCATCGCCGGGCTCGGGGTGGACGTGCGGCCCGACGCCGTCCCGGCCGAAGCGTTGCTCGTCGATTGCCAGGGCGACGTCGTCGCGCCCGGCCTCGTCGATATGCGCGCCTTTATCGGCGAGCCGGGGGCGGAGCATCGCGAGACGATCGCCACCGCCAGCGCCGCTGCGGCGGCGGGCGGCGTCACGACGATCGTCGCGCGGCCGGACACCAATCCGCCGGTCGACGATCCGGCGGTCGTCGATTTCATCCTGCGCCGCGCCCGCGACACCGCCAAAATTCAAGTGCTGCCTTCGGCGGCGATCACCAAAGGCCTGCACGGCGCGGAAATCGCCGAGATCGGCCTGCTCGGCGAGGCCGGCGCGGTCGCCTTCACCGACGGGCGGCGCTCGGTCGCCAACGCCCAGGTGATGCGCCGAGCCTTGACTTACGCGCGCGATTTCGGCGCGCTGATCATGAATTATTGCGAGGACGCCGATCTCGTCGGCGGCGGCGTGATGAACGAGGGCGAGCAGGCGAGCCGGCTCGGCCTGCCGAGCGCGCCGGCCGAAGCCGAGACGATCGTGCTCGATCGCGATCTGCGCCTCGCGGCGCTGACAAGCGCGCGCTATCACGCGGTCCTCGTCAGCAACAGCCTCTCGGTCGAGGCGATGCGCCGAGCCAAGGAGCAGGGTCTTGGCGCGACCTGCGGCGTCTCGATCAATCACCTGACGCTGAACGAAATCGACATCGGCGACTATCGCACCTTCCTGAAGCTCGCGCCGCCTTTGCGCAGCGAAGACGAGCGGCGCGCGCTGGTCGACGCGCTGGCCGAAGGCGTCATCGACGTGATCGTTTCCGACCACGATCCGCAGGACGTCGAAGTCAAGCGCCTGCCCTTCGCCGAAGCGGAGGCGGGCGCGATCGGCGTCGAGACCATGCTTTCTGCGGGCCTGCGGCTCGTTTCATCGGGCGCCGTCAGCTTGCCGCGGCTGCTTTACGCTATGTCAACGCGACCCGCTCAAATTCTAGGCCTTCCCGGCGGGCGCTTGAAAGTCGGCGCGCCGGCGGACCTCATCCGCTTCGATCCGGACGAACCTTACGTCCTTGATCCCGCGACCTTGCGCTCGCGCTGCCGCAACACGCCGTTCGACGAAGCGCGCATGGAGGGCCGCGTCAAGCTGACGCTGGTTGCCGGAAAGGTCGCGTACGAATAGGCTCAAGGGCGATAAGGCGATTGTTGACCCGTCATTGCGAGCGAACCGAAGCAATCCATTCCTAGGGCCGAGTCCGACGCGTGGATTGCTTCGTCGCTAGAGCCCGGCCTTCGGCCAGGCTCTTTCGAGCGACGGGCGCGCCAAGCGCGCCTATGGCTCCTCGCATTGACGGAACGGGGCGGGGCGGCGGCGTGTCCTTCGAAGCTTGGCTAGGCGATCTTGCTGCGTTTGTTCTCGGCTATCTGTGCGGCTCGATTCCGTTCGGCCTTTTGCTGACGCGTTGGGCCGGAACGGAGGATTTGCGCGCCATCGGCTCCGGCAATATCGGCGCGACCAATGTGCTGCGCACCGGCAGGCGCGACCTCGCCGCAGCGACGCTCGTTCTTGACGCGCTGAAGGGGACGGTCGCGGTCCTCGTCGCCTCATACGCGATCAGTCCGTGGGCTGGCCTCTTCGCGGCGATAGGCGCGTTTCTTGGCCATCTGTTTCCGGTCTGGCTGGGCTTCAAAGGCGGCAAGGGCGTCGCGACGTTTCTCGGCTGTTTGATCGGAATCGCCTGGCCGGCGGCGCTCGTCTTCGCCGCCGTCTGGCTCATCGTCGCCTTCGTCACGCGCTACTCCTCGGCGGCCGCGCTGGCGGCGAGCGTCGCCGCGCCGGTCGCGCTCGCTCTCGCCTTCGGCAAGCCGCAGGCGGCGTGGATTTTCGCCGCGCTGGCCGCGCTCCTGTGGGTCAAGCATCGCGCCAACATCGAACGATTGCTCAGCGGCGCCGAGGCCAAAATCGGGCGGAAGGGCTAAACGTGGCGGCCGAGCCGAAGCCCATCCGCTTGACCGACGCCGAGCGCTTCGATTGGCTGCGGCTGATCCGCAGCGACAATGTCGGGCCGCGCACGTTCCAGTCGCTGATCAAGTCGTGCGGCGGCGCCAAGGGCGCGCTGCGCGCCTTGCCTGAACTCGCCCGCCGCGGCGGCGCGCGCTCGATACGCGTCGCCAGCGTCGAGGAGATCGAAAAGGAGCTGGAGGCGGCGCGGCGGATCGGCGCGCGTTTCGTCGCGCTCGGCGAAGCCGAGTATCCGCCGCTGCTCAGCCAGATCGACTCGGCGCCGCCGATCATCGCCTTGCGCGGCTCTCCCGACATCTTGCGGCGGCCATGCGTCGCGATCGTCGGCTCGCGCAACGCCTCGGCGATCGGCCTCTCCTTCGCCGAGCGCCTGACGCGCGGCGTCGCCGCCGCCGGCTATGCGATCGCTTCCGGCCTCGCGCGCGGCGTCGATCAGCGCGCGCATCTCGCTTCGCTGAAGACCGGCGCGATCGCGGTTCTGGCCGGCGGCCTCGCCAAGCCTTATCCGCCGGAAGCGGCGCCGCTGATGGAGAAGATCGCGGCCGAAGGCGCAGTGATTTCCGAAATGCCGATCGAATGGGAGCCGCGCGGCCGCGACTTTCCGCGCCGCAACCGGCTCGTCTCCGGGCTTGCGCTCGGCGTGGTCGTGGTCGAGGCCGCGCGCGGCTCGGGCTCGCTGATCACGGCGCGCTTCGCCGCCGAGCAGGGGCGGGCGGTCTTCGCGGTTCCGGGTTCGCCGCTCGATCCGCGCGCCGAAGGAGCCAACGACCTCATCCGCAACGGCGCGACGATTTGCACCAAGCCGGAAGACGTCATCGACGAACTCGCGCCGATGCGCGAAGGCCGGCGCGCGCCGGCGATGCGCGAGCGTTCGAGCGAGCCGTCATGGAGCGAGTTCGAATCGCCAAACGCGCGGCGCGCGCCGAACTCTGTTTCGAGCGGGGATGACGGGACGCCGCCAAAATTGGAGGCCGGCGGCGAAGGCGACGGCGCGCGCTCGCGCATCGTCGCTTTGCTAGGCCCGGCGCCGACGCCGATCGACGATCTGGCGCGCGCGGCGCAAGCTTCGATCCGCGACGTCAGGATCGTTCTCCTGGAGCTCGATCTCGCCGGCCGGCTCGAATATTCGGGCGGCGACCGCGTCGCCTTGATCGACGCTGCGCGCTGATTGCGCCGCTTCAGCTTTGTCCGCGAGCGATCGTCTCGCTCTCGGCGCGCGCCAAGCTTAGAAGATAGGCGAGAAAATCGAGCTTGGCGGCCGTCGCCATCGCCTCGAGCTGCGCCGTCATGTCCGCGACATAACGCGCGACGTCCGCCGTACCGGCGCCCTCTCCGCCGGGAGGGGACTGCTCGTTGTCCGCTTCTCCTTGCTCGTCGCCGCTCGGCGCGCGCGTCCGCATCTGCATCGCCGGATGTCTCGAGACCCGGCGCGCGAATGGCCCTTCGCGTCGCCGGAACGGTTGCCGCTTCACAATACCATGCGGTTTCCATGCGTCCATGTCGACGCGAGGGATCAGGTTTCGCGGCCGTCCCGCCGCGCCGCCGCGACAAGATCGTTTAGCCGATCGAGCGCGCCTTGCAGGATATAGGCGGCGGCCATGCGGTCGACGATCGCGGCCCGTTTGGCGCGCGACACGTCCTGCGCGATCAGGGAGCGCGTCACCGCCGCGGTGGACAGTCGCTCGTCCCACAGCGCGACCGGCAGATCGCAAAGCGGCGCGAGACGGCGCAGAAAGGCGCGCGTCGCCTGGACGCGCGGGCCCTCGCTTCCATCCATGTTGAGCGGCAGGCCGACGATCAGCGCGACGACGTCGTGGCGGGTAATTTCGGCGATCAGCGTTTCGGCGTCTTTCGAGAATTTCGTCCGCGCGATCGTGGTCAGCGGCGTCGCGATGCGGCGCTCGACGTCGGAGAGCGCCAGGCCGATCGTCTTGGTCCCGAGGTCGAGCCCGAGCAGGCGCGCCTGCCGCGGCAGGAGGTCGGCGAGCGCTTCGAGCGTGACGAGCCGCGAGGACATGAGCCGCGGTATCACGCCGGCGCCGGCCGCGCCAGCTCACGTCGCCAGCTCACGTTGCAACGCGAAACCGGCGGGTGCTATAGGGGCGCCGAGCGCTTCGAAAGCGCCTTTCCCGGAGCCGAAATGTCGGTCGATCAGGCTACAGTCCGCCGCATCGCGCGCCTGGCGCGCATCGCCGTCAAGAACGAAGAGCTGCCGCATCTGCAAGGCGAGATCAACGCGATTCTGTCCTTCGTCGAAGAGCTCGGCGCGGTCGATGTCGAGGGCGTCGAGCCGATGACCTCGGTCATCCCGATGAAGCTGCCGATGCGGCCGGACGTCGTGACCGACGGCGAGATCGAGCAGAAGGTTCTCGCCAATGCGCCGCTGGCCGAGGACGACTTTTTCCTTGTGCCCAAAGTGATTGAATGAACCGCAGGCTCGCCTGCGGCTTGACGGATGATCCATTGACCGATCTGACCCATCTCACGCTTGCCGAAGCGCGCGACGCCCTGAAGGCGCGCAAAGTCTCGAGCCGAGAACTGACCCAAGCGCATCTCGACGCGATGGAGCGCGCGCGGCTGCTTAACGCCTATATCGCCGAGACGCCCGATAAAGCGTTGGCCATGGCCGCGGCGAGCGACGAACGTCTCGCCAAAGGCGAGGGCGGTCCGCTCGAAGGCCTGCCGATCGGCGTCAAGGACCTCTACGCGACCGAAGGCGTCCATACGCAGGCTTGCAGCCATATCCTCGATAAGTTCCGGCCCACCTATGAATCGACCGTCACCGCCCATCTTTGGCGCGACGGCGCAGTGATGCTGGGCAAGCTGAACATGGACGAGTTCGCGATGGGCTCGTCGAACGAGACGTCCTATTACGGCCCCGTCGCCTCGCCCTGGCTGCCGCCGAATTGGAGCGAGGAGAAAGCGCGCGCCGCGCTGAAAGGCGACAAGCGCGGCCTGCTCGTGCCGGGCGGCTCGTCCGGCGGCTCCGCCGCGGCCGTCGCCGCGCATCTTTGCCTCGCCGCGACGGCGAGCGACACCGGCGGCTCGATCCGTCAGCCGGCGGCGTTCACCGGCACAGTCGGGATCAAGCCGACCTATGGCCGCTGCTCGCGCTACGGGATGGTCGCGTTCGCCTCTTCCCTCGATCAAGCCGGACCGATCGCGCGCACGGTGCGCGACGCCGCGATCATGCTGGGTTCGATGGCCGGGCCCGATCCGAAGGATTCGACCTGCTTCAATGGACCTGCGCCGGACTACGAAGCCGCTGTCGGCCGCTCCGTGAAAGGCCGCGTCATCGGCGTGCCGAAGGAATATCGGCTGGACGGGATGAATCCCGAGATCGAGACGCTGTGGGCGCAAGGCGTCGAATGGCTGCGCGACGCCGGCGCGCGCATCGTCGATATTTCGCTGCCCAATACGCGGCATGCGCTGCCGGCCTATTACATCGTCGCGCCGGCGGAGGCCTCCTCCAATCTCGCCCGCTACGACGGCGTGCGCTACGGCTTGCGCGAGCCGGGCAAGGACATTGTCGAGCTCTACGAGAAGACGCGGGCCGCGGGCTTCGGGCCGGAAGTGCGCCGCCGCGTGATGATCGGCACTTACGTCCTTTCCGCCGGCTATTACGACGCTTATTACGTCCGCGCCCAGAAAATCCGCACGCTGATCAAGCGCGATTTCGAGCGCGCCTTCGCCGACGGCGTCGATGCGATCCTGACGCCGGCGACGCCTTCCGCCGCCTTCGGCATCGGCGAGAAAGGCTCGGCCGATCCGGTCGAAATGTATCTCAACGACGTCTTCACCGTGACCGTGAACATGGCCGGTCTGCCGGGCCTCGCCGCGCCGGCGGGCCTGACCGAGCAAGGCTTGCCGCTCGGCTTACAATTGATCGGCCGGCCGTTCGACGAGGAGACTTTGTTCTCGCTCGGCGAGGCGATCGAGCAGGCGGCGGGGCGGATGAAGCTGCCGGAGCCATGGTGGGCGTGTGGCGCTGTGGCCGCGGTCGGCGACCGCGGCCACAACGCGAACCGATCTGAGGACTTCGACGATGGCGCAGGCTGATACGTCGCGATTGATCAAAGGCGCGACCGGCGATTGGGAAGTGATCGTCGGCCTCGAAATCCATGCGCAGGTGACGTCGCGCTCCAAGCTCTTCTCCGGCGCCTCGACCGAATTCGGCGGCGCGCCGAACTCGCATGTCTCGCTGGTCGACGCCGCCATGCCGGGCATGCTGCCGGTGATTAACGCCGAATGCGTCGCGCAGGCGGTGCGCACCGGCCTCGGCCTCAAGGCGAAAATCAATCTGCGCTCGACCTTCGACCGGAAGAATTACTTCTATCCCGATCTGCCGCAGGGCTATCAGATCTCGCAGTATAAGAGCCCGATCGTCGGCGAGGGCGAGGTCCTCGTCGATCTGACGCCGGACCGGTCGATCAAGGTCGGCATCGAGCGGCTGCATCTCGAACAGGACGCCGGCAAGTCGCTGCACGACCAATCGCCGACCATGAGCTTCGTCGATCTCAACCGTTCCGGCGTCGCGCTGATGGAGATCGTCTCCAAGCCCGACATGCGCTCGGCCGAAGAGGCCAAGGCCTATGTGACCAAGCTCCGCGCCATCCTTCGCTATATCGGCTCCTGCGACGGCGACATGGAGAAAGGGAACTTGCGCGCCGACGTGAACGTTTCCGTGCGCCGCCCGGGCGAGCCGTTCAACACGCGCTGCGAGATCAAGAACGTCAATTCGATCCGCTTCATCGGCCAGGCGATCGAGGCCGAGGCGCGCCGCCAGATCGCGCTGATCGAAGACGGCGGAACGGTCGAGCAGGAGACGCGACTCTTCGATCCCTCGCGCGGCGAGACGCGCTCGATGCGCTCGAAGGAGGAGGCGCACGACTATCGCTATTTCCCCGACCCCGATCTGCTGCCGCTCGAACTCGACGAAGCCTATGTCGAGGGTCTCGCCGCTCATTTGCCGGAACTGCCTGACGCCAAGAAGGCGCGCTTCATGGCCGATTACGGCCTCTCCGCTTACGACGCGGGCGTGCTCGTCGCGGAGCGCGAAACGGCGGACTATTTCGAAGCCGCCGTCGCTCATGGCGGCGTCAAGCGCGACGCAAAAGCGGTCGCCAACTGGATCATGGGCGACCTCGCCGCCTTCGCCAACAGCCAGTCTCTGTCGATCTCGCAGACGCTTGTGAAGCCGGCGCAGATCGCCGATCTCGTCGATCTCATCGAGGCGAAGACCATCTCCGGCAAGATCGCCAAGGACGTGCTGGCGATCATCATCGCCGAGGAGAAGGAGGCGACGCCAAGCGCGATCGTCGAAGCGCGCGGCCTCAAGCAGGTCACCGATGTCGGCGCGATCGAGGCCGCGGTCGATCAGATCATCGCCGCCAATCCCGACAAGGTCGCGCAGGCGCAAGCGAAGCCGACGATGATCGGTTGGTTCGTCGGCCAGGTGATGAAAGCGACCGGCGGCAAGGCCAATCCGCAGGCCGTCAACGACGCGTTGAAGCGCAAGCTCGGCCTCTGAACAGGCCGATTCGCTCGGCGCGATTCGGCGATTCGCGCGCGAGTCTCTTCGATTGGAAGCCTCGACTCGCGTCGCGCGCGACAAATTTATGTATGCGTCGGCGAAGAAAAATTCGATTGCTCCGCGCGCGCGCGACGTCCTCTTTCGAAACGCTCGAGCCGGCCGCAAAGCGCTTTCAGCAGCCGCTCCGCGCCCGCGAATCGCCCAAGCGCCGCGCCGCGACGCGGCCCGCGCCTCGTACCTCGCATGTTTGAACACGCCAGAAAAATAAGGACTCGGAGCATCGTCGGGCGGAATCCGCCGGCGCGCCGGCCTCACCCTCGGCGCGCATCGCCGAAGCCGCGCGCGTCAAGTCTTTTGTTTGCGCGCGCCTTTTGCGCGAGACGCGTCGAGGCGCGAATCTGCGCAGCATAATTCGATAGAGAAGCGCCTAAAGCGATGCGCGCGCGTCATGCGAGGCTTGCTCTCGCATAGAACACAGGTAGCTTTGCAAACGTTTGATGTCTGCGCTGAAGAAAAGCGCGGCGCCGAATTTAAGAGGGACGAACCAAATGGCGAAAGCTGCTGCTAAGAAATCCGCTCGCAAGACCGCCGCCAAGAAGACGGCGCGCAAGAGCGCCGCGAAGAAGGGCGCGGCCAAGAAGGGCGCGCGCAAGAGCGCGGCCAAGAAGGGCGCGCGCAAGGGCGCGGCGAAAAAGAAAGCGGCCAAGAAGAAGGCGCCAGCCAAGCGCAAGGCCGCCAAGAAACCACCGCCGGAATCGACGCCGATGCCGACGCCGATGGGCGAATCGACTTAAAGCCGGCGCGTTATCCGCGCCGATGTTTCGAGCGCGGCGACAGGCCTTAGGCTTCGCCGCGCATCGCTGTTGAGGACGCCGGCGCTGGCTCGGCGGGACCAAAGGGGACGTTCGCGCCCTGCGTTGCGCGACAAGGAAGAGCGCTCGAGTCGAGCGCATGCCGCGCCAAGCAGGCGCGCCATTTCCGGCCTCGCGCGATTGGCGGCGTAAAATTCGCGCAGCCGCGTCGACCCGGCCCGTTCGACGGCGCGACCAGCCCGAGGGTGGTCGCCTCTCTTCCTCCTTGACGAAGCTTCGTCGAATGCGCCAAATGCCGCGCCGCTCGCGCTTAGCGCCCAGCGGCCGCTGAGCTGGAGACGTGGCCGAGAGGCTGAAGGCGGCGGTTTGCTAAACCGTTATAGGGTTGTAAAGCCCTATCGAGGGTTCGAATCCCTCCGTCTCCGCCAAACCGCACAAAGGCGCGACCCGGCGTCCGATCGGGAGCCGCAGGCGTTCGGTTCACCGCCGCAAAGGTCGAAGACGAGCTCTTCCAGGTTCGATCACCAATAGATTCCCCGATAGCCTGTCCACGTTCGTGGAAACGACTGAGACGACCCGGTCAGCCTCCGCCATGGTCGACAAGCGATCCAGTTCCAGCAGAACGACGCTTGGACTTCCAGCCGCTGGGCGATGACCAGTTCGCCGAAATCTCGGTCCTCCGTGATCAGGACGCGTCCTTCGCGCCTCGCCGTCGCCAGCACGTCGGTGTCCGAAGCGCCCGGGTTCGTCAAGCCTATGGCCGCGACGTCGAAGCCAGCAGCCCGCAACTGTTCAACGACGTAACGCGAAACGTTCTCGTCGGCCAAAAAGCGCATCACTCTGCGGCGAGAACCGTTTCGTGCTGCAGGTAATCGGCCGCAAAGGACAGCGCCGCCCGCACATCGTCCTCTGTAAGTCGGGGATAGGCTTCGAGTATATCCGCTATCGACCGGCCAGCGCCCAACTTGCGCAGGATCAGCTCTACGGTGATGCGTGTCCCCTTGATGCAGGGTTTGCCCATCATGACGCCTGGGTCGGCGGCGATGCGCGCATGTGACATACGCAATCTGGCCCTTCAATGAGGCCGAGGCGCATGCGCCTCGGGCGCCTCGTTATAGACGAAAATAGCCGGGAGCGGAGCGCCTTTTTAAGAGGCCGCCAATCCAGAACCTCGAATGCTTGCGTCAGTTTACTTCGCCGCCCCGCCCGCTTCGATGAGCCCGAGGCGCATGCGCCTAGCTCGGTTGCAAGCTTTCATGGACCATTGCCGCGAATCCTGTAACGCGTTACAGTACGGTTCGAGAGTTACCCGGGAGATCGCAGTGACAGCGACAGCTGAACGGATGAGAATGATGCGCGAGCGGCGGCGCGGGCGGGGGTTGCGGGAACTGCGCCTTGTCGTGCCTGACGCGCGATTGGCGTCTGTTCGAAAGCGCGTCGCCGCCCAGGTGAGCCGCCTCGACCGGCGCCAGGAGGACGAAGCTCTGAGCTGGATCGAGGCCGTTTCGGAATTCGACGCGCCCGATCTAAGCAAACGATGAGGCGCGGCGATGTTGTTGTCGTCGCGGCGGCGGGCGATTACGGGAAGCTGCGGCCGGCCGTCGTGGTACAGACCAACGCCTTTCCCGAAAGCCACCCGTCGGTCGTGATTTGCCAGATGACATCCGATGTCGTCCATGCGCCCGATTTTCGCGTTACGATCGAGCCGAATGAAAAGAATGGCCTGCGCACGCGTTCGCAGGTCATGGCTGACAAGCCCGTTACGGTCCGGCGGGAACGGATTGGACGATTGGTCGGGCGTTTGACCGACGCCGATATCGGGCGCCTCAACATTGCCCTCGCCTTCGTCATGGGCCTCGCGGACTGACGCCGGTCATCCGGCTACAGCTTAGACAGAGCGCTCATCATCGTCGGTCGCGGCCCCATCATTCCCTCGCGGAAAATCGGCGAGCGGGCTTGGCTGCGCGAAGCCTGGCTCGCCGTCCCCTTCGCGTTCGAACCTTCCGTCCCGAAGGCTTGACGCCGACAGACTCGCGGCGAGGAGCGAGCCGGTCTTTGCTGGGGGCGCGCAAACTTCGCGCTCTTTGCGTCTCGCGGCTTCTGTTCACGCTCGGCGCGCGGCCGCGTCGCGTTGTTCATCGCGCCGCAGGTTCGCCGCCGCGCGACGACCTAGTCGGCGCGCGGGCCAGCGTTTCGAGCAGACAATCCCGTCAGGCGGGCTTCGCCGTCGCCTTATTTGCCGTAGCTCTGCAACATGGTGACGCAGCGCGTCGACAGCTTGCTGCGGTTCAGTTCGAGGCATTGCAGATAGGCGTCGGGGCCGTCCGATTCCTTCACCTTGTGGCAGAACTTGCGAACGTCGGGCGCGCAAGCCGCCCGCTGCTCGGGCGTTCCCATCTCCTCCGCCGCTTGCGCGCACGCGATCGAAGAGCCGAGAATCATGGTCGCCAGTACGGCGCTGCGGAAAATCACGGGTTGTCTCCTCTGTTGGGGACGAAACTTTCAACGAAATGACGCCCCTGGACATCGATAGCGGTTTAAAGGCGGGTGAATGCAGCGCCAAGATGGCGGCCGGCGCATTCGCGAAATTATCCACGCCTGGCGGCCGGCGCCGCGCCCGTCAATCCCCTTCCGGAAAATGTGCTTGAATGAGCGGGCCCGAACGTGAAGAAAGGCTCGGCGGGAGACAGTCGGGAGGGGCCATGACGGGCAGAGCGGAAGTCGTCGTCAGCGCCGGCAATGCTTTGGGCGAAGGGATCGTCTGGTCGCCGGCTCATCGCGAAATCCAGTGGACCGACATTCACGGCAAGGCGTTTTGGTCCTTCGATCCCGCGACCGGCGCGGCCAAATCCATCGCGCTGCCGGAGCGGCTCGCCTGTTTCGCGCCGCTCGGCGGCTCGCGCCTTCTCGCCGGCTTCGCCAGCGGCCTCGCCCGCTTCGATCTCGCTGACGGCGCGCGCGAGGAGATCGCCGCGATCGAGGCCGATCAGCCGGCGACGCGCCTCAATGACGGCAAGCTCGATCGTCGCGGCCGGCTCGTCTTCGGCACGATGGATGAAAGCAAGCCTGCCCAGCCGCTCGGCCGGGTCTGGATCTATGACGGCGGCGCGCCGCGCGTCCTCTTCGAGGGCGTCCGCATCGCCAATTCGATCGCCTTCTCGCCGGACGGCCGGCGGATGTATTTCGCCGATACGCCCGCCCGCGTGATCTGGCGCTTCGATTACGACAACGACAGCGGCGAAGTCTCCAATCGCCAGGTTTTCGTGGAGGTCGCGTCGGACCACGGTTTTCCGGACGGCTCGACCGTCGACGCGGACGGCTGCTTGTGGAACGCCGAATGGGGCGGCGGAAAGGTGACGCGCTATACGCCTGACGGCCGGATCGATCGCATCGTCGAATTGCCCTGTTCGCAAATCACATGCTGCGCGTTCGGCGGCGCGACTCTCGCGACGTTGTTCATCACCAGCGCGCGAGGCGGCCTCGACGAGGCCAAATTGAAGGCGGAGCCGCAGGCCGGCGCGCTGTTCGCGGTCGATGTCGGCGTGAAGGGCCTCGCCGATACGCCGTTCGCGGGCGTTCGGCGATAGCGCGCAGGTTCGATCAGCGCCGGCGCGGGAGCGATGTCGACGAATTGGGAGAGAAGCTTTGGCGGGACGTCTCGAAGGCCAGCATGTCTTCGTCACCGGCGGCGCGCGCGGCATCGGCGCGGCGATCGTCGAGAAGGCCTTGGCCGAAGGCGCCAGCGTCTCGTTCATGGACCTTGAAGAGGAGGAGGGACGGGCGCTGCTGGCGCGCCTCGGCGCCGATCGCCTCGGCTTCGCCCCTGGCGACGTGCGCGCCGCCGCCGACATCGCCAAAGCCCATGCCGAGGCGACGGCGAAGTTCGGCGTCGTGACCGGCCTCGTCAACAATGCCGGCCGCAATTCCTACGCCGACCCCGTCGCCATGACCGAGGCGCAATGGGACGAGGTCTTCAGCGTCGATCTCAAATCCGCCTGGCTCGTCGCCCGCGCCGTGCTCCCGGGAATGATCGCCGCGCGCAAGGGCGCGATCGTCAACATCGCCTCGCTGCATGCCGACCTGACCTATCCGGGCATGTTTCCCTACGCCGCCGCCAAATCCGGGCTGGTCGGCCTCACCCGCTCGCTGGCGCTCGAAGTCGGCCCGCATCAGGTCCGGGTCAACGCGCTGTCGCCGGGCTATACCGAGACGCGCCTGGTCAAGGAATTTTTCGAGCGCAACGATTCGGCCCTGCGCCGCGCCGTGATCGACGCCCATCCGATGCGGCGCATGGCCGAGCCGCGCGAAATCGCCAATTGCGCCGTCTTCCTCCTTTCGGACGAAGCCTCCTTCGTCACCGGCGCCAATTAGCGCGTCGACGGCGGCCTCGGCGCAAGATTCGCGGGCTGAAAGGGAAAGGGGCAAGGTAGGAAGGCGCAGTGTCATTCCCGCGCAAGCGGGAATCCAGGCGGCCGCCGCGCTTGAAGGAAATACCGTGCTGGATTCCCGCTTGCGCGGGAATGACAGCCGAGGAGGGGTCCGGCGTGGCGGGAGCTGGACGGCAAGCAGCATGCATGGTTTTCGGCTTACGACGCCGCGACGCCGAGGGGACGCAAGTGATTGAAAGGTTTGGCCTCGAGGCGCGATGTCATTCCCGCGCAAGCGGGAATCCAGGCGCCGATGCGCTTGAAAGGAAACACCGTGCTGGATTCCCGCTTGCGCGGGAATGACAGCCGAGGGGTCCGGCGTGGCAGGAGCTGGACGGCGAGCAGCGCGCATGGTTTTCGGCTTACGACGCCGCGACGCCGAGGGGACGCAAGTGATTGAAAGGTTTGGCGTAGAGGCGCGGTGTTATTCCCGCGCAAGCGGGAATCCAGGCGGCCGCCGCGCTTGGAGGAAACACCGTGCTGGATTCCCGCCTGCGCGGGAATGACAGCCGAGGGGTCCGGCGTGGCGGGAACTGGACGGCAAGCAGCACGCATAATCTTCCGATTAGGATGCCAAATGGACGCAAATGCTTGAAAGGGTTGGCGTTCGCGTGATTCGCTTCAGCAACGCCGAAGTCTGCAACGACCTCGAATCCGTGCAGACAGGCGCGATGTCATTCCCGCGCAAGCGGGAATCCAGGCCGCGCAAGTCGACTGGGTCGCCTTGGAACCGGTGTCATTCCCGGGAATCCAGGCGCCGCCGGGCTTGAAGGAAACACCGTGCTGGATTCCCGCTTGCGCGGGAATGACGGGCGAGGGGTTCGGCGTGGCGGGAACTGGACGGCAAGCAGCACGCATGGTTTTCGGATTACGACGCCGAGCGGACGCAAATGCTTGAAAGATTTGGCGTCGAGGCGCGGTGTCATTCCCGCGCAAGCGGGAATCCAGACGCCGCTGCGCTTGAAGGAAACGCCGTGCTGGATTCCCGCTTGCCAGGCTGTGAGAAAACTCCTTTGGCGTTGATTTAGAGGCGCGGGGCTGATTCTGTGCGGGTACGGCGTGGGAATGATTTGCAGGTCCCGAT